>NZ_JAIZVX010000247.1 GCF_021768455.1 Aquabacterium sp.
ACAACCCTTCCGTAATCTTCAATATGTATAAACTGATAGGACATAATATTTACCTCTTTTTTTATCGTTATATTTAAATAATAAATCCGCAGTTTTAAAAGTCAAATAATATACATAGGGACCGACTATGTTTATTCTTCGAATAAACGCCGGCCCCTACGGGGAAAGTCAAAATCAAAGGCATAAAAAAAGCACCTCAGCGGTGCCTTTTTTACTAATCCTCAAGTTTTCTTTTATAGTTTTTATCTTTTTTAAACCAGTTGTAGTTTAGTATTCTTAGTTCTTTATCTGTATCTTCTTCTTCACTTAACAGCAATAAATCTTTCTCGGAAGTATCTTCCTTAAATAGATCTTTCAATACTCCGCCAGTTGATACAAACCTCAACTTATGGACTTGCCTTGTCAGTTCGTGGAACCATTCAGGATCTTTCACCATATCAGAAGGCTTCACAGCATACTTCAAGGTTTCAGCCGCAGCCTCAGCTATGGCTGATTTGTTGGCTTCACCGTTCAGCTTTGCCTTGACCATACGAATGTCTGTTATAGGTGTATAGGAAACACCTAAACAGTCTCTCCACAATTCAGCCCAATCAGTAGTTTTCAAATAACCATATTTAAAATAACTCGGCTTCATTAAAAGCAATATATGAAAATGCGGATGTGCTTTTCCATCTTTCGATCTTGTTATTTCAGTTGTCTTCACAAAACCCAAGTTATAGTTTTTAAAATGCTTTCTTTGTATCATTTTTATAAATGATTTATTCATCCATTGGATTTTTTCTCTTACTTCACTGACATCACAATTTTCAACGGTTAATGTTAAAAACATCCAACGAGCACTTTTAAACTGTTTTTCTATATCTGGTAAAGCCTTATAAAATCTTGCTTTCCACATTAGGCTTTTCCTCCATTGACAAACAGGGCAATGTCTTACTCGGCAAAATCTTGCCGATTTAAGTTTAATACCTATTTCACCCGTTTCACGATTTAACATTTCAGAATATTGTAAATGACCAGAACATTCGTTCATTCTTTCAAAGTATCTTTCAAACTCGAACGATTGTTTATATATATCAGCAACAAGATCACAATCGTGTCTATGTATATCCCACGGTTTATCTTTTTCAGATCTATCACTTAATTTTTCATACTTGACTTTTATTTTTTTATTATCTATTCTCTCCATAGATATACCGATCCCCGTATTATAGTTTTTGACTTCGACACTCAAAACTTAACACGGGGATTTTTTTTGTCAATCATTCGACATAAAACACCTGCTCCAACACCACGGAAACCCTTACGGGACAAGGCTTCAAGCCACTTTTAAGCACCGTTTTTCAAATCCACGTTATCCCTATTGTATCAAGTAAAGGAAATCTGCCCTTTTCGGGCTGATTTTAAGACCCAAAAACCAACCCCAAAACCACTACTGGAAGAAACCCTCCAACCATAAGCCAAAAGCCCTGTATGGGCTTCTGAGGGCTTCTAACAGCCTTAAAACCGGTTTATCAGGTTGAAGCCTCACTTCGTTCTGCTCCAACCATAACAAGGGTATTTTTATGGTGTGTAGTCAATAACAATTTCGGAACCCCAGAGGGGACCCCCCGAAATTCTTTTTGACTATTTAGGCTTAATAGTCGTTTTAGGTTTTATTTTTTCAAGAAAATCAGAAAAACGATCACCATAATATTTTTTCACACGAGTAAAAAACTCCTGATATTTTTCAAGTTGTTTTTTATTTTCGGTGTTTTCTGTTTTTAGGTTTTGGTTTTCGGTTTTAAGAGTGTTGTTTTCTTCCAAAAGAGGTTTTTTCTGTTCTTCGAGTGTTTCATTAAATGATTTATTCAAATCCTCATATTTTGTTTTATATTCCTTTAAAGACTGATTTTCATTTAATGTAAAATATAGATTCCTTGAAGTTGCCTTATTCTTTTTATATTCTTCAGAAAGTTTATTTTCATATTCAGAGCTGATTTCTTCCTTCACCTCATCAACTTTCTTTTTGTAATGGTTCTTTCTTCTGTTCAACTTCTTATAGTCTGCTTTAAGTGCTGTAAACTCACTGTTTTTAAAGGAAACTGCGATTTTGGTTTTTCCCCACCAAGACGATTTTTCAAATTGATCCACGGCAAAACTATAACCCTGTTTCTTTCCTGTTTCTGTTGCTTTTAACTTTACTTGATCAAGTAATGAAACCTCACGAGATTGTTTAAAGTAATCACTACGGCTCAATCTGGCCCTTTTAGGACCATCTTTCGTTAAACCATAGTTAGAACTTACAACTTTAAAAAAATCCTCTTGAAAACCTCTCATAGCATCTAAATAAGCAATGTTTTGATCGTGTTTCTTTTTGTCCTTATTTTCATATAATGCTTTTTTACCATCGTGTATTAAATCAAATTTCAATCCGGGTTTTTGTATTATATAAAAATGGAAGTGTGGATTTTCTTCGTCGGTATGTTCTATTACAGAAACTAACTTTTTACCGTATTTATTAGACAAATAGGCAATAGCATCATTTTTATAATCATCCCAAATATCTTTATTGTCTTTATTTAAACTTACAACCCCAGCCAATAAAATATTAGCATCAGATCGGAGTTTTTTTTCTTTCCCGTTTTTATCCGTTATTTTTGTATTGTCGTGATATTCATAAGCGAGTTTTTCCACTTCATCCAAACCAACACCAAAAAGCAAAATAGGATCTTTTGGATTTTCAACATGTGGACAGTTTCCTTTTTCTCTTTTTGCTTCTGCAATTATTTCACGAACCGATCTACCTTTTGTTTCTTTTTTATATTTATCATTCGATCCGTTATTTTTTGTTTTTTTAGATACAACCCTTCCGTAATCTTCAATATGTATAAACTGATAGGACATAATATTTACCTCTTTTTTTATCGTTATATTTAAAT
>NZ_JAIZVX010000146.1 GCF_021768455.1 Aquabacterium sp.
GGGCTGGGGTGCTTGGCCGAAGGGGTGTTTCAGCGGCCGGTGAAGACGGGGGCGCGCTTCTCGAAGAAGGAGGCCACGGCTTCGGCGTGATCGGCCGTGTGGTGGGCCAGGCCCTGGAAGCGGCCGGCGTGGTCGAGGGCCTCGTCCAGCGAACCCGTGCGGGCCTGCTGCAGCAGCTGCTTGGTCCAGCGCAGCACCTGAGGCGGGTTGGCGGCGATGCGGCCTGCCAGCGCCAGCGCCGTCTCCATCAAGGCTTCGGGTGCGACCACCTGGCTGACCAGCCCGATGCGCAGGGCCTCGCTGGCGTCGAGCGTGTCGCCGGTGAAGGCCATCTCGGCCGCCTTGGCCGCGCCCACCACGCGGGGCAGCAGCCAGGCGCCACCGTCGCCCGGCACGATGCCGACCTTCACGAAGCTCTCGGCAAAGCGGGCGGTGCTGGACGCGATGCGGATGTCGCACATGCAGGCCAGGTCGTTGCCCGCGCCGATGGCCGGGCCGTTGACCGCCGCGATGATGGGCACGTGCAGGCCCTGGAAGGCGCGCGGGATGCGCTGGATGCCGGCGCGGTAGTGGGCCACGATCTCGGTGGGGCTGCCGGCGAACATGCCCTGGCGGTCGCGCATCTCGGCCACGTTGCCGCCCGAACAGAAGGCGCTGCCCGCGCCGGTCAGCACGATGGCGCGCACGCTCAGGTCTTCGTTGAGGTCCGCGAACAGGGTCTCGAAGGCGCGGAAGCAGTCTTCTCCGCTCAGGGCATTGCGGGTGTCGGGCCGGTTGAGCGTGAGGATGGCGATGGGGCCTTGGCGTTCCAGCAGGATGGGGGCTTGGTCGGTGGTGCTGTGGCTCATGGGGTGATCCTGTGGTGGTCCTGTGGGTGATCGGCTTGAAGAAGGGTCAGACGCGTTCGATGGCCAGCGCAATGCCCTGGCCCACGCCGATGCACATGGTGCAAAGCGCGAGGCGGCCTCCGGTTCGCTGCAGTTGCCGTGCGGCCGTGAGCGCCAGGCGGATGCCGGACATGCCCAGCGGGTGCCCAAAAGCGATGGCGCCCCCGTTCGGGTTGATGTGGGCACCGTCGTCGGGCAGGCCGAGTTCGCGCAGCACGCCCAGGCCTTGGGCGGCGAAGGCCTCGTTCAGTTCGATGACATCGAAGTCGCCGATGGCCAGGCCGGTCTGCGCCAGCAGCTTGCGCACGGCAGGCACAGGGCCCAGGCCCATCACGCGCGGCGCGATGCCAGCCGTTGCCACGCCCACGATGCGGGCCAGCGGCTGCAGGCCATGCTTCTGTGCCGCGGCTTCACTGGCCAGCAGCAGGGCTGCCGCGCCGTCGTTCACGCCCGACGAGTTGCCGGCGGTGACGCTGCCTTGAGGGCGGAATGCGGGTTTGAGCCTGGCCAGCGTTTCCAGCGTGGTGTCGGCACGCGGGTGTTCATCGGCACTGAAGAGCGTGGTCTCGCCCTTGCGGCCGCTGGGCACGGCCACGGGCACGATCTCGGCGTCGAACACGCCGCTGGCCTGGGCGCGGGCCGCTCGCTGTTGGCTGCGCAGGGCGAAGGCGTCCTGGTCGGCGCGGTAGATCCCGCATTGCTCTGCCACGTTCTCGGCCGTCTCGCCCATGGCATCGATACCGTAGAGGGCTTGCATGCGGGGGTTGACGAAGCGCCAGCCGATGGTGGAGTCGTGCACTTCGGCATGCCTTGAAAACGCCGCCGTGGGCTTGGGCATCACCAAGGGCGCGCGGCTCATGCTTTCCACGCCGCCCGCCACCGCCAGGTCCAGCTGGCCGCAGGCGATGCCTCGTGCCGCGCTGGCGATGGCCTCCAGGCCCGAGCCACACAGGCGGTTCACGGTGGCCGCGGCCACGCTCACTGGCAGGCCCGCCAGCAACGCGCTCATGCGGGCCACGTTGCGGTTGTCTTCACCGGCCTGGTTGACGCAGCCGTAGTAAACCTCCTCCAGCTGCGCCCAGTCCAGCCGCGGGTGGCGGGCCATCAGGGCCTGCAGCGGGATGGCACCGAGGTCGTCGGTGCGGATGCCCGAGAGGCTGCCGCCGTAGCGGCCGATGGGGGTGCGGATGCCGTCAATGATGAAGGCGTTCTGCATCACAACCCCAGAACGCGCTCGGCGTTGCCGTGCATGACTTTTTCCATCACGGCGTCGCTGTAGCCCAGCTCGGCCCATTCACGCAGGATGCGGTCGTAGGGCAGGCTGGGGTAGTCGCTGCCGAACATGATCTTGTCCTGCAGGCGACCGCGGATGTCGACCTTCAGGTTGCCCGGGAAGTACTTGGGCGCCCAGCCCGACATCTCCCAGTACACATTGCCCTTGTGCAGGGCCACGGCCGTGGTCTCGTCCACCCAGGGCCAGCCGGGGTGGGCCATGATGATCTTGAGGTTGGGGAAGTCGGCGGCCAGGTCGTCGATGGCACCCGGGTGGGCATGGCGGATGCGCGCCCCGTTGCCACCGGGCATGCCGGCGCCCATGCCGGTCGTGCCCACGTCGATCATCACGGCTGCACCCAGCGCATTGATCTCTTCGAAGAGGTCATAGTGGCGCCGGTCGTTCACGGCGAAGTGCTGCATGATGGGGTGGAAGTGAAAGCCGATGAAGCCCAGCTCCTGGACGGCCTTCTTCACCTGGCGGATGGCGATCTCGCCCTTGGCAGGCTCCACCGCACCCCAGCACTGGATGATGCGATCGGGGTGGCGCTTCCACATGCCGTGCACGTACTCGTTGGTGCAGGGCGGGGCGGCCACGGTGGTTTCCAGGTCGAGGGCCACGAGGCAGGCTTCGACGCCGGCCCCCGCGAATTCCTTGATAACGTCTTCTTCAGACTTGCCCACCCACTCGCGCTTCCAGTAGCGGGCGAGCTCTTCGGGGTAAGGGCCCTGGGAGTCGATCCAGGTGGGGGTGCCGGGGTAGCAGTGCAGGTCGATGATGCGCATGGGGTGCTCCGGGTGCGGCGCAGTGGTGGGCGCCGCAGTGGGTTCAATGAAGGAATGAAAGGAAGGAGGGGAAGATGTGGATCAGGCCGCTTGCGCCGCCACCGCCTTGGCTTCGGCCTCGGCCGCCAGCTGGGCCGCGATGCGTTCGCCCAGTGCCTTTTTCGAGACCTTGCCGAAGGTGGACACGGGGAAGTCGGGCAGCAGCTCCAGGCGCTCGGGCAGCTTGAACCGGGCGATCTCGTGCGTCTGCAGGAAGGCCACGAGCTCAGGCAGCGTCAGGCTGGCACCCTGTTTGGGCACCACGTAGGCACACATCTTTTCGCCCATGGCGGCATCGGGCATGGGCACGCAGGCCACGTTCTGCACGGCCGGGTGCATGAGGATGAGGTTCTCGACCTCTTCGGCACTGATCTTCTCGCCGCCGCGGTTGATCAGGTCCTTCTTGCGGCCCTCGACCACGTAATTGCCCGAGGGGTGCTTGCGCATCAGGTCGCCTGAACGGTAGAAGCCATCGGGCGTGAACTGGCGGGCGTTGTACTCGGGCACGCCAAAGTAGCCGCGCAGGGTGTAAGGGCCACGGCAGGCCAGCTCGCCGACTTCACCGTCCGGCACCTCTTGCCCGTCGTCGTCGATGAGCTTGACTTCGTCGTCGGGGCAGACGGGGCGGCCACAGGTCTCGAGCAGCACCTCTTCGTCGTCGCCTTGGCGCACGAACATCAGTAGACCTTCGCTCATGCCGAAGTTCTCCTGCACAAAGGCATGGCGGAACAGCTGGCGTGTGCGGATGCGCACCTCAGGCTGCATGCGCTGGCCGCCGCTCTGGATCTGTTTGACCGAGTCCAGCTGCGCATCGGCGATGGCCGGGTCGTTGATCAGGCGGATCAGCAGGGCCGGCACCACCTTGAGGTGGGTCACGCCATGCTGGGCGATGAGCTTGAACATCTCGGCCGGCTTGGTGTTGGCGTGCAGCACCACGGTGCCTCCGTTGAACAGGAAGCCCTGGATGCCCGGGCAGGCCAGGGGCAGGTTGTGCGCAATGGGCAGCACCAGCAGCAAGACCGATTCGGCATCGACGCCCGCGACCTGTGCCGCCACCTTGGAGTTGTAGGCGTAGTCGTTGTTGGTGCGCGGGATCAGCTTGGGGATGCCGGTGGTGCCGCCCGAGAGCTGGAAGATGCACGGGTCGGTCGGCTCGATGCGGATGCTGCGCAGGGCCGTCAGCGGCAGGGTGGCCGGCTTGGCGATCAGCGCGGTCAGCGAGTGTTCACCGGGGCCGGCTTCGCCCAGCACCAGGCGCAGCTGCAGGCAATCGTGCTCGGCCTGCACGCGTTCGACGATGGGGGCAAAGTGGAAGTCGCCACCCTGTTCGCGCACCGAGGTCGGGTAGACCACGCAGCGGGCTTGCGACAGGCGCACGAACTGGTTGAGCTCGGCGTGCCGGTGGGTGACGAGGGCGGCAATGGGGATGCAGCCGAGCTTTTGCAGTGCGAAGTACAGCACCACGAACTCGGCCACATTGGGCAGCAAGGGCACGACGCGGTCGAGTGGCTTGAGGCCCAGGTCGAGCAGGTTGAGGGCCAGGTTGTCGCTGGCGGCATCGAGCTGGGCGTAGCTGTAGCGGCGCTCGCCATCGATCAGGGCGGTGCGCTCGGCAAAGCGCTCGAACACGGCGGCGAACTCCTGCGCCAGGGACTGGTCTTGCCAGTAGCCCTTGGCGCGGTAGCGCTTGGCAAAGTCATCGGGGAAGGGGACGAATCCTGGCAGCATGGTGGGCTCCTGGTGTGCGTGAAGTGATGGGCTGGACGGGGTTGCAGGCCGCGGCTCAGGTCGAGGCCGTGAAGCCACCGTCGATCACCACGATCTCGCCGGTCACGAAGCGGTTGGCAGTCAGCAGGTTCAGCATCACCTCGGCCACGTCGTCGGCCGTGACGCAGCGGCGCAGCGGCGTCTGCTTGGCGCGCTTGCCCATCAGGTCGTCGTACTTGTCGCCCAGCATGCGTTCCATCCACTCGCCTTCCATCCAGCCCGGGGCGACGGCGTTCACGCGGATCTCGGGACCGAGGTTCCAGGCCAGGGTTTTGGTGAGGTTGACCACGGCGGCCTTGCTGGCGGCGTAGGCCGGAGGCTGGGGGCCAGGGCGCAAGCCAACGATGCTGGCCGTGTTGACGATGGCCGGGTTGGTGCCCTTCTTGAGCAGGGGCACGGCGGCGCGGGCCACCTGGAAGGTGCCGCGCACGTTGACGGCGAAGGTGCGGTCCCACTCGGCCATGTCCAGGCTCTCGAGGTCCTTGACCTTCCAGCTGGCGGTGGTGCCGGCGTTGCTGACCAGGGCATCGAGGTGGCCGAAGACCTCGCCGATGGCGGCCATCATCTGGCGCACGGCCTGGTCGTCGCTGACATCGCATTGCAGCAGCAGGGTTTGTGCGCCCAGAGCCTGGGCTTCGGCGGCCACGGCCTGGGCGGCCTTGGCGCTGGAGCCGTAGTTGATGGCGACGTCAAAGCCGGCGCGGGCCAGGGCCAGCACGGCGCTGCGACCGATGCCGGTGGCACCGCCGGTGACGAGGGCTTTTTTGCGGGAGGTGGTGGTCATGGGTGGCTTCCTTGGTACGTGGGTGGACGGTGGTGAAGAAGAAAGGCGCGAGGCCATGCGGCGGCGCAACCCGGGTGTGCGGGGCTGTGGATCAGGTGGTGGGTTGGCGGGGCGGCTCAGCTTGGCCGAGGCGCCCTCTCGACCGGCTTCAGACCGGTCTTGGGGGTAATCCCTGAAGGGGGTGGTGTCGCATCGTCTTGTCTCTTCCGTGTGGTGCGGTGTGGGGCGCTTCGTCGAGCGCTTGGGGCCACTTTAGGCAGGCGATGCGATGCGGAGAAGATGCCAGAATCCGTGAAGCGATACGCAAACGACATCCCGGCAAAGACCCCTAGATGAAGCTCACGCAGTTACGCGACCTGGTCGCCATCGTCGAACACGGCAGCCTGCGCGCCGCGGCGCGGCAGCTCGACATTGCCCAGCCCCTGCTCACGCGCAGCGTGCGGGCACTGGAGAAGGACCTGGGCGTGATCCTGTTCGACCGCCAGGCCCTGGGCATGACGCTCACGCCGGCCGGCAAGGTCTTTCACCAGCGGGCCTGCGTGATCGTCAACGAGGCGCGCCGCGCCCGCGACGAACTCACCCAGGTGCTGGGCGAGGGCCAGGGCACGCTGGTGGCGGGGCTGTCGATCATGCCGCACGCAGGTTTGCTGCCAGGGGCCTTGCCGGGCTTTCGCAGGCGGTATCCGAACGTGCGACTGCAGCTCATCGAGGGCCTTTTTCCCGATCTGGAAAGCCGCCTGCGCGAGGGCAGCGTCGACTTCTACATGGGCGCTGCGCCCCGCCTGATGCCTGCACCCGGCCTGGTGGTGGAAACGCTGTTCCACAACACCCGTGCCGTGGTGGGGCGCAAGGGGCATCCACTGAGCCAGGCGGGCTCGCTCAAGGAGCTGGCGGGGGCCGACTGGGCCACCACCTCCATCGACTACAACGCCAGCGAAGACCTGGTGCGGCTCTTTGGCCGCTACGACCTGCCTCCGCCCAAGGTGGCCTTGCAGGCCGGCAGTGCGCTCTCGCTCATGGTGGCGCTGGCCCAGACCGATCTGCTGGCCATGCTGCCCCGTCAGTGGGGCGACTTTCCCCTCACCGCCGATGCCTTGCAGGTGATCCCGGTGCGGGAGGTGCTGCCCGCGCCCGACATCGTGCTCATCCGCCGTCCCGACCTGCCGCTGACGCCGGCCGGCGAACACCTGGTCGACCTGATGCTGCGCTTTGCGCCGGTGGAGCCGGCCGAGTCGGCGAGCATCGCCAGCGTGTCCATGCCTTTGTGAGGTGGCGCGGCAGGCTCATGGTGTGAGCCACTGCACCACTGCCGGTGCCAGCCGGCGTTGCAGGGCTTGCAGGTCTTCGGGCGTGTCCAGGTCGGTGACGCAGGCGGGGTGGGCGCCGGGCCAGAGGGCCACCGCATCGGGGTGCTGGCGCATCCAGTCGCGCACGCCTTGTCCTGCAGCCAGGGTGGCGATCGCCTGAACGGCCGCGTGGGCCAGGATCACCGGGTGGCCCCGCACGCCATCGGTCACCGGCACCATGGCCCGCACGCCGGTTGCGCGCTGGGCCCAGGCCTGCAGCAGGGGCGCGATGTGCTCGGCGGCCAGTTCGGGCAGATCGGCCACCAGCAGCATCAGGTCCATGCCTTGTCGGGCCGGGTCATCCAGGTGGGCTTGCGCGGCCAGCCTTTGGGAGTCGACCAGGCTGGGTTCGGGCAGGGTGTGCCTCAGGGGCATGGCGCCGCACCGGGTGGTCAAGGGCAACAGGGTGTCGGCATAGGGGCAGATGACGACGTGGGGGCGGCTCACCGTGCCCCCCCCGCACACGGCGGCGAGCAGCCGCTCCAGCAGGCTGACACCGTCGATCGACAAGGCCGATTTGGGGCGGCCGCCCAGGCGCCGGCCCAGCCCTGCAGCCAGGAGGGTGGGGGCCACGCCTGGCGTGGCCTGGGCCGGGTGAGGCTCAGACCGCACAGCTGGAGGGCAGGGTGGCCGCATCCGGTCGCGCGGGCAGGCTCTCGCGTTCCGCCTTGCCTTCGGCCACGGTGTCCAGCTTGGGCCGGTGGATCCCGTTCTTCACGGCCACGATCTCGGCCATGATCGACAGGGCGATTTCGGCGGGCGTCTTGCTGCCGATGTAGAGCCCGGCCGGGCCATGCAGGGCATCGAGCGCGGCCTCGGGCACATCGAAGTGCTCGTGCAGGCGTGCCCGACGCAGCGCGCTGTTGCGGCGCGAGCCGATGGCGCCCACGTAGAAGGCCTCTGACTGCAGGGCGTCGATCAGGGCCAGGTCGTCCAGCTTGGGGTCGTGGGTCACGGCCACCACGGCGGTGCGCGCATCGGGCTGCAGGCGCAGGATCAGGTCGTCGGGCATCTCGTGGCTGAGCGTCACGCCGGGCAGGTGCCAGCTGGCGCGGTGCTCTGCGCGCGGGTCGCACACCACCACCTCGAAGCCCAGGCTGAGGGCCATCTGGCACAGGAAGCGCGACAGGTCGCCCGCCCCGATCACGATCAGGCGCGAGGCAGGGCCGAGGTAGGTGCAGAAATGGGCCTCGCCCAGCACCGGCACGCCATCGCCCTGTTCGCCGCGTTGCACGGGGCGCAGCGTGGCCTCGCCCGTGCGCAGGTCGAGCTGGCGCTCGATGCCCTGGCGCTGCACGCAGGCCTGCCACATGGCCTCGAGCCTGCTGTGGGGTTGCACGGCCTCGAGCACCAGCTCCACGGTGCCACCACAGGGCAGGCCGAAGCGGTGGGCTTCGTCGGCCGAGATGCCGTAGCGCAGCACGGTGGGCGCGGCGCTGGCGCAGGCCGCCTGCACGCCGCCTTCTCGGATGCGCTGGATCAGGTCGTCTTCGATGCAGCCGCCCGACACCGAGCCCACGGTTTCGCCCCGGCCGTTGATGGCCATGAGCGATCCCGGCGGCCGGGGGGAGGAGCCCCAGGTGCGCGCCACGGTCACCAGCACCACAGGCAGGCCGGCGTCATGCCAGCCCAGCGCGGTGCGCAGCACCAGGGTGTCGAGGTCTTCCATGGGGGCTCCGGGCTCAGGCCAGCTTGAAGGGCAGCTGGCGCTGGGGCTTGCCGGTCAGGCGCGCCACGGCGTTCGCAAAGGCCGGCGCCAGGGGC
Organism: Aquabacterium sp.; assembly: GCF_021768455.1. GTDB lineage: Bacteria > Pseudomonadota > Gammaproteobacteria > Burkholderiales > Burkholderiaceae_C > Aquabacterium. Next base: position 8,646 of record NZ_JAIZVX010000146.1, read on the forward strand.
GGCAGGCCTGGCTCACCCATGCCGGTGGGGGGCTCGGCGCTGGGCACGGTGTGCACGCTCACCTCGGGCATGGCGGTGATGCGGGGCACCACGAAGTCGTGGAAGTTGTGCTGCTGCACTTCGCCATCCTTCAGGGTGATGGCCGCACCGGGCAGGCACATCGACAGCCCCATCAGCGCGGCACCCTGCACCTGGGCCTCGACCGTGCGCGGGTTGACGACCAGGTTGCAGTGCACCCCCGCCGTCACGCGGTGCAGCACCGCTTCGCCCTTTTTCACCGAGGCCTCGACCACGTAGGCCACAACCGATTCAAAGGATTCGTGCACGGCCACACCCCATGCGCGGCCCGCGGGCAGGCGCTTCTTGCCGTAGCCGCTCTGGTCCACGGCCAGCTGCAGTGCGTCGCGGTGGCGCGGGTGCTTGTCACCAAACAGCTTCATGCGGTAGGCCACCGGGTCCTGCTTCGTCTGGCGTGCGATCTCGTCGATCAGGGTCTCCATCACGAAGGCGGTGTGGGTCGAGCCCACGCTGCGCCACCACAGCACCGGCACATTGAGCTGGGGGTGGTGCACCGTCAGGCGCATGGGCAGGTCGTAGGGCTCCCGCATGCCTTCCACGGCGGTGGTGTCGATGCCGTTCTTGATCATCACGCCGGCAAAGGGCGAGCCCGCGGTGATCGACTGGCCGATCAGCACATGGTCCCAGGCCAGCACCTGGCCCTTGTCATCGAAGCCGATGCGGGCATGGTGCAGGTGCATCGGGCGGTAGTAGCCACCCTGGATGTCATCCTCGCGGCGCCACACCAGGCGCACCGGTGCGTTCAGACCGGCAGCGCGGGCGGCCTTGGCCACTTCACAGGCTTCGACCACGTAGTCGCTGCTGAAGAGGCCTCGGCGGCCGAAGCCCCCACCGGCCATCTGCACGTTCACGCGCACCTGCTCGGGCTTGAGGCCCAGCACGCGGGCGGCGGCCAGGCCATCCACCCCCGGGAACTGGCTGCCCACGTAGAGCTCTGCGCCGGTGTCGGTGAGCTGCACGGTGCAGTTCAGCGGCTCCATGGGCGCGTGCGCCAGGTAGGGGAAGACGAACTCGGCGTCGATGTGGCGCGGGGCCGTGGCCAGTGGGGCCATGTCGGCCTCGAACTGGCGTGGGCCGTCCTGCTTGACCAGGGCACGGTACTGCGCCAGCTGGCGGGCGCTGTCGACCTTCTCGACGGCGTCGGTGTCCCACTGCACTTTCAGCGCCTCGCGACCCTGCTTGGCGGGCCAGTAGCCCGTGGCCACGACGGCCACGCCTTCGGCACCCCGGTCCAGCGGCACGCGGAAGACGGCCTTCACGCCCGGGATGGCGCGTGCGGCGCTGTCGTCCACCGATTTCAGCTTGGCGCCAAACACCGGCGGGTGGGCGACCACGGCCGTCAGCTGGCCCGGCAGGGCCGTGTCGATGCCGAAGCGCTGGCGGCCACTGCTTTTGGCCTTGGCGTCGATGCGCGTGGTGGGCTGGCCGATGAGGCGGAAGTCCTTCGGGCTCTTGAGCGTGACCTTCGCGGGCACGGGCAGGGCCATGGCGGCCTCGGCCAGTTCACCGTAGCCCAGCTGGCGGCCATCGGGTGCGATCACCCGGCCGGCCTGCGTGCGCAGTGTCGCGACGTCGGTGTTCCAGCGCGTGGCCGCGGCCGTCAGCAGCATGGCGCGCGCACGGGCGCCCAGTTCACGGTACTGGGTGAAGCTGTGCTTGATGGTGTTGGAGCCCCCTGTGAGGTGCATGCCGAAGCGCGGGTCGGCGTAAGCGCCATCGTTGGTGCCCATGCGGCTGCGCACCAGGGACCAGTCGGCGTCCAGTTCTTCGGCCAGGATCATGGGCAAGGCGGTCTGCACGCCCTGGCCGAACTCCAGACGGTTGATGGTGACCGTGACCTCGCCATTGGGCGCGATCTGCACAAAGGACAAGGGCTGCTCGGTGGGCTTGAGTGCCGCGGCTGGGGCTGCGGTGTGGGCTGCCGCGCCCTGGGCTGTGGCCAGGCCGGGGAAGGTGCCCAGCACCAGGCC
>NZ_JAIZVX010000024.1 GCF_021768455.1 Aquabacterium sp.
GGCCGCCCAGCGTGCCGCGGCCGAAACGGGTGCCCACCTGGCCAGCCACGGCTTCACGGAAGTGCTGGCCTCGCGCGGTGAGTCGGCCTATGTGGTCGACGTGGGCCCGATGTACCTGGCTTCCATCGTGGAATGCCTGGGCACCAAGACGCTGGTGGCCGACGAAATGGCCACCCTGACGGGCAAGAGCTACTACGACAGCATCGCCCAGGACACCATCGCCATGGCGGTGAACGACCTGATCACCGTGGGTGCCACGCCCCTGGTGGTGCAGGCCTACTGGGCCGCCGGTGGCTCCGACTGGTTTGGCGACAAGGTGCGCGCCAACGCCCTGGTGGCCGGCTGGAAGAAGGCCTGCCAGGTGAGCAATGTGGCCTGGGGTGGCGGCGAAACGCCCGCACTGGCCGGCATCGTGGCCGATGGCCGCGTCGACCTGGCCTCGTCCTGCACCGGCATCATCAGCCCGAAGGAACGCCTCTCGGTAGGCGACAAGCTGGGCGCCGGTGACGCCATCGTCTTCCTGGCCGCCAGCGGCATCCATGCCAACGGCCTCTCGCTGGCCCGCAAACTGGCTGAGCGCCTGCCCCAGGGTTACCTGACCGACATCGGCAATGGCCAGACCTACGGCGAGGCCCTGCTGGCCCCGACCACGCTGTACTCGCCCGTGACCGAAGCCCTGGCCAAGGAAGGCATCTTCCCGCACTACTGCGCCAACGTGACCGGCCATGGCTGGCGCAAGCTGCTGCGCCACCCCAAGGCCCTGACCTACCGCATCACCGCCGTGCCGCCCAAGACGGCCGTGCTGGCCTTCATGCAGAAGGAATGCGGCCTGGACGACCACGAAGCCTATGGCACCCTGAACATGGGCGCCGGTTTCGCGCTCTACGTGGCCGCCGACCAGGCCGAGCGCGTGGTGGAAGTGGCCAAGTCCCAGGGCATCGAGGCCATGGTGGCCGGCCGCGTGGAAGACGGCCCCAAGCAGGTGGTGATCGAGCCCCTGAACGTGGTCTACGGCGCCGACGAACTGCAACTGCGCTGAGGCTTGCGCCCGCCCACCCGAGGCTGTGCCAGGGTGAGCGTGGCAAAAAGGCCCCGGTCCCGGCGGGCGAAGCCGGGGCATCGCATACAATCGGCAATGACGGGCCTCCTCGCATGGGTGCGCGGCCAACCGGGTCAGGTCGGGAACGAAGCAGCCCTAACCGAATGCATCCAGTGCCGAGATCAGGCTCGTCACCCTCTTTCTAGATTGATGCCCCACGCGTCGCGGCTGGGACCGAACTTCCGCGAAGTTCGGGGCGCTTTCAGGCCCTGCCTGATGTTCACTGCGCTTTCTGCGACACCGCGTCCATGGCATCGACCTCACTCCCGCCTCTCTCCTCCCCCAGCGCTGGCACCAGCACGGTCCAGATCGACCTGGGCGACCGTCGTTACGACATCCTGATCGGCGAAGGGCTGCTGCAGCAGGCGGACACCTTCCAGGGCCTGCCGAAATCCAGCAAGGCGCTGATCGTCACCAACACCACGGTGGGCCCGCTCTACACGGCGCAACTGCGCGCGGCGATCGCACCCTTCCACAAGGACGTGCTGGACGTGGAACTGCCCGATGGCGAGCAGTTCAAGGACTGGGCCACGCTCAACCTGATCTTCACCCGCCTGCTGGAAGAAGCAGCCGACCGCAAGACCGTGCTGTACGCACTGGGTGGCGGCGTCGTGGGTGACATGACCGGCTTTGCCGCAGCCTGCTACATGCGCGGCGTGCCCTTTGTGCAGGTGCCCACCACGCTGCTGGCGCAGGTGGACTCGAGCGTCGGGGGCAAGACCGCCATCAACCACCCGGCCGGCAAAAACATGATCGGGGCCTTCTACCAGCCCCAGCGCGTCATCTGCGACCTGGTCACCCTGGACACCCTGCCCCAGCGCGAGCTGCTGGCCGGTCTGGCCGAGGTGATCAAGTACGGCCCGATCGCCGACCTGGCCTTCCTGGACTGGCTGGAAGCGAACATGGACCGCCTGCTGGCTCGCGACCGCACGGCCCTGAAACTGGCCATCCAGCGCTCGTGTGAGATCAAGGCCTGGGTGGTGGGCCAGGACGAAAAGGAAGCCGGCCTGCGCGCCATCCTGAACTACGGCCACACCTTTGGCCACGCCATCGAGGCCGGACTGGGTTACGGCGAATGGCTGCACGGCGAGGCCGTGGGCACCGGCATGGTGATGGCGGCGGACCTCTCTGCGCGCCTGGGTCTGATCGACGCGGGCACCGCGCAGCGCATCACCGCCCTGATCGCACGCACCGGGCTGCCTACCAAGGGGCCCAAGCTGGGTGCCGAACGCTACCTGGAACTGATGCAGGTGGACAAGAAGGCCGAAGGCGGGGAGATCCGCTTCGTGGTGATCGGCCCCCTGGGGCGGGCCACCATGCAGGGGGCACCGGAGCAGATGGTGCGCGATGTGATCGCGGCGCACACGGCCTGATCCCTCGCCCTTCACCGCCGCAGCAGAAAGCACCCCATGTGGTTCGCCCCTTACGCCAGTCATCCTGAGCAGTCCAAGGGGCGCCGACACCCCGAAGCGGCCGCCCCCACGCGCAGCGACTTCCAGCGCGACCGCGACCGCATCGTGCACAGCACGGCCTTCCGGCGTCTGGTCTACAAGACCCAGGTGTTCCTGAATCACGAGGGCGACCTCTTCCGCACGCGGCTCACGCACTCGCTGGAGGTGGCGCAGCTGGGGCGCTCGGTGGCCCGCTCGCTGGGTCTCAACGAAGACCTGGTCGAAGCGATTGCCCTGGCGCACGACCTGGGCCACACCCCCTTTGGCCACGCCGGGCAGGACACGCTCAACGAGTGCATGCAGGGGCATGGCGGCTTCGAGCACAACCTCCAGTCGCTGCGGGTGGTGGACAAGCTGGAAGAGCGCTACCTGGCCTACGACGGCCTGAACCTGAGCTTCGAGACGCGCGAAGGCATCCTCAAGCACTGCTCTCGCAGCCACGCCGAGCAACTGGAAGCGCAGGAGCCCGGCGGCGTGGGCCAGCGGTTCCTGAAAGGCACCCAGCCCAGCCTGGAGGCCCAGCTGTGCAACCTGGCCGACGAGATCGCCTACAACGCCCACGACATCGACGATGGCGTGCGCTCAGGCCTGATCACCATGGACCAGCTGGAGGCCGTGCCGCTGTTCGTGCGCTTTCGAAACGAGACGCTGGCCGAGTTTCCGCAGGCCCGCGGACGCCGTCTGCTGTTCGACACCATCCGGCGCATGCTCTCGCAGCAGGTCTATGACGTGATCGACGCCACCAAGGCGAACATCGCGCGGCACCTGCCGGTCACCGCCGACGAGGCCCGGCTCTGCCCACCGCTGGTGCGCTTCAGTCAACCCATGCGCGAGGCCAGCACCCAGCTCAAGCGCTTCCTCTTCAAAGAGCTCTACCGCCATCCCCAGGTGAACGACACCACGGCCCGCGCCAAACAGGTCATCAGCGAACTGTTTGCCGCCTACGTGGCCCAGCCCGAGGCCATGCCCACCGACTTCTCGCAACGCGAAGACCGACACCGGGCGATCGCCGACTACATCGCGGGCATGACGGACCGGTTCGCCGTGAGGGAGCATGAGCGCTTGACGGGGCGGAGCTTGTTTTGACCGCCACGACCACACCGGCCACACTCGCCCTGGTGATGATCGTGCGCGACGAGGCGCGCTGCCTGGGTCGCTGCCTGGACAGCGTGCGCCCGCATGTTGACCAGATGGTCGTGCTCGACACCGGCTCGACCGACGACACGGTCTCGATCGCCCGGATGGCCGGCGCACAGGTCGGCCATTTCACATGGGTGAACGATTTCTCCGCCGCACGCAATGCCGCACTGGCCTTGAGCCAATGCGACTGGAACCTCGTGCTGGACGCCGACGAAACCCTGGTGGACGGGGCGGCAGCCTTGCAAAACCTGCGTCGACAAGGCCCCGATTTCATCGGTCGCATCGAGGTGTGCAGCACCTTCCAGCAGTCCCAAGGTGCCGAAGCCCTCCAAGCAGCCTCGTCCTGGCTTTCTCGTGTGCTGCCCCGAGGCATTGGCTTCGCCGGCGTCGTGCACGAACAGGTTGACAGTGACTTGCCGCGCCATGACCTGGCCATCCGCGTGCAACACGATGGCTACCTGCCTGAGCAGATGGTGCGCAAACAGGGCCGCAACCAGATGCTGCTGGAGGCCGCTGTGGCCGAGGCACCTGGTGACGCTTACCTGCATTACCAACTGGGCAAGGACCACGAAGTGCATGACCGCTTCGACGCCGCAAGCCAGGCCTATGCACAGGCTGCCGCGCTGCTGCCCACCGACACGCCCCGTGAACCGGGGTGGCGGCACGACCTGCTGCTGCGCCAGCTCTTCGCGCTCAAGGCCCAAGGACAGACCGCCGAAGCGATTGACCTGGCGGAGCAGGTCATGCCTCATTGGGGAGACTCCCCAGACTTTTACTTTGTGCTCGGCGATGTGCTGCTTGAACACGTGCTGCGGCACACCGACACCGCCGCGGAACTCGTCCCCATGGTCGAGCAGGCCTGGCTGCGCTGCACGGAGATCGGTGAGAACCCACGTCTGGAAGGCGCGGTCGCGGGACGCGGCAGCCACCTGGCGCAGCACAACCTCGATACCCTGAGGCAGTTGCTGAGCGGCGGCTGAGGCTTTTGCGCAGGTCTTTGCACGCCGGACATGCCCATGCCTGCGGGCGAGACAAGGGATTGGGCGGAGATCGCCCGCCATTTGCGAAGACGCCGCGCTGGCCCGATGCCTACACTCGACATGGTCACATCCACCCGTCAGGGACTGCCCTGCCGCCCACACCATGTCAGCCGACACCAGCCCGATCACCGAACTAGCCCACAGCGATCCGCCGCAAAACTCGGTTGAGCCCCACGATCTGCTGACACGGCTTGCGCAACTGGAACAGTTCAATGGCGAGGTCGCACAGGCCATCGACTCCCTGGTCACCACCGTGCTGGACGTTCAGCAAAAGGCCGAGGCGCTGAAGCCACCGCCCCCCGTGCCGCAGCGTTCATCGCAAGAGGTCGACGCCCTGCGTGCCAAGGTGAAAGAACTCGAAAACCGCCTGGCTCAGGAAGCCATGGTGCGCCACGTCACCGAGGTGTCGAAGGCGCATCCCAAGCGACGCACAGCGGTCTTCCTCGGGCGCAAGTTTTTCTGCGACAACATCAAGTACACCTGGCTGGCCATGACCGAGCGAGCAAAGGCGCTGGACGTGGACTGCTGGTTTCTGCCGCTAGACGAGTCGACCTGCGACACCGTCGAGCGACTTGGCGGTGGTCGCTGCCTGCCTTTCCGCGCAAGCGAGTGGACAGCCGAACACATCAACGTGGTCTTCAGCGCCGCCGTGCTGGTGACGGACGATCACTTCATCACCGTCGGGCCGAACATCGCAGCCTTTCTTGCTGGCGCACGGCACATCCAGTTGTGGCACGGGATCGGGATCAAGGACGTGGGCTACGCCAACATCCCGCCACTGAGTGCCTTCTCGCCTCATACCGCCAAGGTTCTGAGCACGTGTGGGCCGTTCTCCACTTTTGTGAGCACTTCGGCCTGCCTGGAGCCGGAATGGCGTCGTTCGTTTTCTTTCGAGCGCTATGCCACGTTGGGTTATGCCCGCAACGATGTGCTCTATCGAGAGCCCGGCATCAGGGACCTGGAGAACGTGGACACGGACACCCTGGCCTTGATGCGCAAGGCTCGGCACGCCGGTGGTCGCGTCTTCCTGTACGCCCCCACCTTCCGCGACGCGCGCCTTGGCAGCTGGATCACCGACATCGGGCTGGATGCCATCGCGCAAAAGATGAGCCGGCGTGGCGACACCCTGATCGTCAACCTGCACCCTTGCGAGCAGGATCGCATCCCTCAGTTGCAGCCCTCGATGCCGCATGTGCGCTTCGTTCGGCCCAACACTGACATCTACCCCCTGCTGCGCGAGAGCGACGCACTGATCACCGACTACTCATCGGTGCTGTTCGATTACCTGCACCTGGACCGACCTGTGATCCAGTTCCAGCCAGACTACGAACAATATGTGACGCGATCGCGCAAGCTGCACGACGACAAGGACACCACCCTGGTCGGCCCTGTGCTCAAGACACCGGAAGCCCTTCTGGCACTGCTCGCCTCCCCCAAGCTGGAAACCCCTTCGCACACAGCCAAGCGCCAGGAATTGTTGGCCCGTCTGTACGAAGTGCGCGATGGCAGTTCGGCAGAAAAGCTGTGCCAGCTGATCGTCGAGGAAATCGAGCGGGCGGTCCAACGCGTCCCACGTCAATGAGGGCACGGGGGCGCTCAGAAAGCGCCCGGACCGCACAACAAAAAGCCCGACAACGTCGGGCTTTTTGCTAGGCGACACCCCAAACAGGGCCAAGGCTTCAGGCGTAGGCCATGCCGGAACCCGCTGTTTCTGCAGCCGGGACAGACTGCCCATCCAGGCGCACATCAAAAACCTGCCCGGTACTGGGACTGAGCAAGACCAGAAGCGACTGGATGGCCACCGCACGGGCATCGAGCAGCGTTTGCGGTGGCTCGATGCCGAAGGCCTTGCGGCGCATGGGGGTGTTGGTGCGCTCGGGGTTGATGCAATTGACGCGCACCCCCTCCGGGTGCCACTCCTCGGCCAGGGCCTGAGTGAGGTTGACCACGGCGGCCTTCGACGAACTGTAGAGGCTGTAGTGAGCACGCCCATAGGTGTAGGAACTGGAGGTGAAGTTCAACAGTTGCCCACGTGTCTTGCGCAGATGCTCGAAGCCTGCAATGGCCACATTGACCGCACCGACGTAGTTGACCTGGATGGCCTCCAGCACTTCGTCGTATGCCATGTTGAGCAAGGGTTGCTTGGACAGGATCGCCGCGCAATTGACGATGAAGTCGATGCGCCCATGCTCTGCGGCGGCCGTCGCCATGGCCTGTCGCAACGAGGCCATCTCGCCAACGTTGACGCCATTGCGGCGACTGACCACCACCACCTTGGCCTGATAGGCCTGAGCCAGGCGGGCCATCTCCTCGCCAATGCCACTCGTGCCCCCCACCACCATCACCACCTTGTGCTTGAGTTCGGCAAGCAGCTTGGTATCGGCCTGGGCCAGCGTCTTGCGCGAGCGCAACTGCAGGAGCTTGTCGAGCACATGCAGGTCTTCGGCGTAGGTCAGCTTCATGTTGTTGTGCGCGCCTTCGACCAGGTAGACCTTTTCATCGGGCAGGTACTTCAACACCACGCCGCAATCGTCGGTGGTTCGAAAGTAGGGGTCATGGCGCGCACGCTCGTAGGCCTCCCGAATGGTCTCCAGTGCAAAACCCTGGGGGGTCTGACCATTGCGCAAACGGCTGCGGTCGGGGATGGACTCGATCGTGTTGGTCATCGGGTCAGCCGACACGATGGTGTCTGTGGTGGGCACCACGACGTCGACGGCGTTGTAGTGATCCAGCGCCTTGACCACGTCGCGGATGATGCGCGCATCGACCAAAGGGCGCACCGCGTCATGGAAGATCAGGCGCACGCGCCGGTCGTGCGTGCGATCGCTGTAAGCGGCAATCGCACTCAGGGAAGATTCGTGGCGCGCCTTGCCGCCCTTCAGCACACCCTTGACCTTGCTCAGGCGCTGGCCGGCAACCATGTCTTCGATGCGGCTGAGGCATTGCGCATTGGTGACGACCAGGATTTCGTGGATGTCGGGACTGTCCTGAAAGACGCGCAGCGTGTGCTCCACCAGCGGGCGCCCGGCCAGCTTCATCATCTGCTTGGGTTGCTCGAAGCCGCTGCGCTCACCATGGCCTGCGGCCAGGATGACGCCCACATTGAGGATGTCCATGGGAGGGTTCCAAAGTGCGACGGGCCAAGCCCGACCGCGGTTCAAAGGGGCAGCACTCGACGGAACAACAGGAAGCAGCCATCCTCGCCTGGCAGGGCGCAGGACACACTCCCCTTGAACACGAAGTCCTCACGCTCTGCGGACACCCAGGTGCGCAGGCCGGACATGTCATCCGCCGCAAACACCAGCACCAGGTCGGTCGAAGACTGGAATGCGGTGTGCAGGATCAGGTCGTGTTCGTTGCCATCCAGGCCTTCTAGCAAGGACTCGTGCAAGACACTCATCTGCGCCATCCCGGCCTGACACTCGAACAGCGCGATCTGGGCGTGCCCCTCGTGCTGGCAGATGTCCCCCAGCCATGTGGGCAAGGGATCTCCGCCATAGGTCACATGCAGGGACAAGGGCACATCCACCAGACGACTGAGCAAGGGTGACGGCGGACCAAAATCGGCGAGTCTTCGGACCTGTCCGTGGGTCACGAACAGGTTCAAGACATCGGCCTTCAGGCAGGCCAGTGCCAGCATCCTCTGATGCGGGTCGACGGCTGACGGGTTGCGTTCGATTTCGATCGGGGCATCGATGAGGGTGTGCATGGCCGCTCCTTATGGATCAATGGGCAAGGGATTGCGCCAGCAGGTGTGCAGGCGGCTCGCCCGCGCGGTGACGCTCGATCATTCGGGACAACAGTGATTCAAAATCGCGCGCAAAACGTGCGCTGTCGAACAGGGGCGAGGTTTCGCGCGCTTCTTCCAGCCTGGCCTTGAGTGCCGCGACACGGTCGGGGTCTGCCGCCAGCGCCAGCACCGTGTCGCGGTACGCGGCGATGGACGCGCAAACCAGTTCGGGCAGACCACAGGCCTGCACCAGGCTGGATGCCACACGGGACGCAAAGGTCTGCCCCTGATAGGTCACGACGGGCAGGCCGGACCACAGCGCATCGCTGGCGGTGGTGTGGCCATTGCAGGGCCAGGTGTCGATGAAGACGTCTGCCAGACGGATGCGGCTGATGTGGTGCTCAAGCGACCACCTGGGCGCCCAGCAGATGCGAGACAGGTCCACACCCCGGGCCAACAACTCGTGTTCGAGGTGAGGTCGAGCCTGACCATGCCAGTCCAGCAACCACAGCACCGAATTCGGGATGTCACGAAGGAAGCCACACCAGACGTCCAGGACCTCAGGGGAAATCTTGTAGGCCTGGTTGAAGCCACACAGGACAAAAGCGTCCTCCGGCAACCCCACCTGCGTTCGCGTCAAAGGAAAGGGCCGAGCACGCTGACGATCGTTGGGCTGATAACAAATGGGCATCTGCGCGATCTGCTCACTGAAGTGGGCTGCATGCGCCAAAGGGGTGACCGTGGGGTCACCAATGATGTAGTCGATGAAGTCTCCGCCCAAGGTGCCGGGAAAGCCCAGGAAACTGGCCTGGACGGGCGCGGGACGGCGTGCGAACACACCCAGTCTGTTCAAGGACGTGTAGCCCTTGAGGTCAATCAGCAGGTCCAAGCCATCGGAAGCGATGCGCTCGGCCATCTGCAGGTCTGTCTGACCGCGCAGATCGATGAAGTGCTCCGATGCATTCTGGACACGCTTGCGCATGGCGGACTGGTCGTCCTTGCCATGCGAGTACACGAAGACCTCGAAGCGGCTGCGATCGTGGTGCTCGAACAGCTCCCCCATGAGCACGCAGGTGGCATGCTGATAGAAATCGCTGGACAGGTAACCGATGCGCATGCGCGCACCGACAGGTGTCGCCAGCCGCGACACGGGCGTCACATCCGAAATGGTCCGCGACATCAGGCCTGCGGCCTTCTTCTGATGCAAGGGGTCGTCCATCAAGGTGACGTGCGCGAACGGTGCGCTCATGACGGCAGCCCCTTCCGGCAAGGACGCCACAATGCGGCGCAGGTGTGCCATCTCTTCTTCGGCTTGAGGCCAGCGGCAGTTTTCTCGTTCGGCGTAGGCCAACATGCCGTGCACATGCAGATCATTGGGCCCGAGGCCAAGCTGCAAGCCGGTCCTGAAGCATTCGCTGGCCTCCTCCTTGAACTGCAGTTCATAGAAGGAAATGCCCATGCGGTAGTGGGACATGGCATCGTCGATCTTGATCGCCAGCGCGTTCATGAACGATCCGATGGCCTCACGGTGTTCCGCCAGGTTCTGCTGGGCCATGCCCATGATCACCCAGAAGTCCACGGTGGTGCGAAGGTGATCGGGCAGGCTGAGGAGGCAGGCGCACGCCTCATGTTCCCTTTGCAAGCGATGCAGGGCCCGGGCCTTCAACAAGATGGGCAGCTCTTCGTCAGGGCGCAGCGCAACCGCCCTGCTTGCATACGCCAGTGCCTCGTCGTAGCGCTTCAGTTGCTGACAGGCCTTGGCCGCATTGAGCAGATAGACATCGTCATCGGGTGCCGAACGCAGCGCATTTTCAAAGGCCGTGATCGCGTCGTGCCACTTCCCCTGCTTGGACAAGGCCACACCATTGCGCCACTGCTGGTGAGCCTGCTTGGACTGCCTTTGCTGGTGCTTGCTGATGTGTGTCATCGAGGTTCCCGATATCTCGCTCTGCCCTGCACGACAAGCCAGAACTCAAGGTGTTGAGCTGGCATCAGTCTAGAAATCAAAAGGCCCTCAAGATCGCCGCATGAGCGCCGAAGAAAGACCTCTTCTCTCGCCAACGTCAAGTACGTGAACACGAAGAGAACTTCGATAGCGTTAAAAAAAACACTCAAGACGGCGCAGACCGGGTCCGATATACAAACCAACGGGGTTGACAAGCCCCGGGGTCCGGTTAGCTGGCTGACAGCTTCAGGTGGAGAACACCACAGAGGCATGAGCTGACTAGCGTCGGGCAGGTGAAGTCGTCAACGGCCTTGGGCCCAGACGGTACTTGTTCGCCGGCGCTGTCGCCGGGTAGTTTTATTGCCAAAGGATCGCACCATGTCCACCTCCGTCAACACCAACGCCGTCTCGTTGAACGCACAGCGCAACCTGTCGGCCTCTCAATCCAGCCTCTCGACCTCGATGCAACGCCTGTCGTCGGGTCTGCGCGTGAACTCCGCCAAGGACGACGCAGCCGGCCTCGCCATCGCAGAGCGCATGAGCTCACAGGTCCGCGGCATGAACGTCGCCGTTCGCAACGCCAACGACGGCATCTCCCTGGCGCAGACCGCTGAAGGCGCGCTGGGCAAGATCGGTGACAACCTGCAGCGCATGCGTGAACTGGCCGTCCAGTCCCGCAACGCCACCAACTCCTCGGGCGACCGCTCCAACCTGCAGAAGGAATTCAAGGAACTGCAGGCCGAAATCACCCGCACGGTGGACGGCACCAAGTTCAACGGCAAGGCCCTGTTTGCCGACGGCGCCGAAACCAGCCTGTCCTTCCAGGTGGGCGCAGGCACCGACACCACCGACACCATCACCATCGCCGGTGCCGTGCTGGGTGGTGGCACCTCGACCAGCGCCGCCTCCGCCATTGCCGCGACCTCTGCCACGGCCGAAGTCGACCTGATGGCCACCGTCACCGGCGCCTGGGACGGCACCAACGGCATCTCGATCGGCGGCGCGGCTTCGGGCTCGGCCACCAACTTTGCCGATGCCACGCAGGCTGGCGATGCGATCGATGCGATCGACAAGGCCCTGAACATCGTCAACGAGAAGCGCGCCAGCTTCGGTGCATCGCAGAACCGATTCGAAGCCGTGATTTCGAACCTGCAGACCAACATCGAGAACCAGGCTTCCGCACGAGGTCGCATCGTCGATGCCGACTTCGCGACGGAAACGGCGAACCTCTCCAGGTCTCAGATCCTGCAGCAGGCCGGCACGGCGATGGTGGCCCAGGCCAACCAGCTGCCCCAACAGGTGCTCTCGCTGCTGCGTTGATCTGCACCCCCTCCTTCCAGTCCGCCCCCAGGGGCGGATTTTTCATTTTTGAGGGTGTCGGCGTTGAAATAGAGGGCAAAACTACCGCACATCCCAGGCTTGGGCACTTCTGAAAAGACTGAACATTGCATCCACAGGTCGAAGCACCACACAACGTCTTTGGCCAGCTTGAAGCAGGCCGGCGTCCGTGCCGGGATTCACTGGAATTTGTAGGAGTGCCAACATGCCCCAAACGATCAATACGAACGTCGTTTCGCTCAATGCCCAGCGAAATCTGAACATGTCGCAAACCTCGCTGTCGACCTCCATGCAGCGACTGTCTTCTGGTCTGCGGGTGAACTCGGCCAAGGATGACGCGGCCGGCCTGGCGATCGCCGAACGCATGAACACCCAGGTTCGGGGCATGAACGTCGCGATCCGCAATGCCAACGACGGCATTTCGTTCTCGCAAACAGCGGAAGGTGCGCTCGGCAAGATCGGCGACAACCTGCAGCGCATGCGGGAACTGGCCGTGCAATCTCGCAATGCGACCAACTCTTCAGGTGACCGTGCCAACCTGCAGAAGGAATTCCAGCAACTGCAAGAAGAAATCTCGCGCACGGTGGATGGCACCAAGTTCAACGGCAAACCCCTCTTCTCGGCCACGGCGGCCACGACGCTGGAATTCCAGGTGGGCGCAGGGACGGCCGCAGAAGACACCATCAACATCAGCGGTGCGGTCCTGGGCGGTGGCACGTCCACGACCGCGGCGTCCGCTGTGGCATCGACCTCCGCCACGGCCGAGGTCGACCTGCTCGCAACCGTCGTCGGCCGCTGGGACGGCACCAACGGCATCGCGATCGGCGCAGCGGCGTCCGGCTCGGCCAGCAACTTCGCTGACGCCGCCCAGATCGATGGGGCCATCGACGCCATCGATGCGGCGCTGGACGTCGTCAACGACAAGCGAGCAAGCTTCGGTGCCGCACAGAACCGCTTTGAAGCCGTGATTTCCAATCTTCAGGTCAGCGTGGAAAACCAGTCTGCCGCACGCGGTCGGATCATGGATGCCGACTTTGCCGCCGAGACGGCCAACCTGTCTCGCTCACAGATCTTGCAACAGGCGGGGACGGCCATGGTGGCCCAGGCCAACCAGCTCCCGCAGCAGGTCCTCAAGCTGCTGCAAGGCTAAGGGCGACATTCGTCACGCTCGCTCGAGGCGGCTGTTCAAGTTTCCTTGTGGTTTGCCGACAACCTCGATGTCCGGGTGGTCTCATGCCTCCCGGACAGCAGTGCATTGAGAGGTAACTACCATGGCGTCCTTATCTTCACTTGGCGTAGGCAGCGGCCTGGATGCAGAAACCATCGTCACCAAACTGGTGGCGATCGAAAAGCAACCAGCCGATGCGCTAACCACCGCCAACACCAAGCTTGACACCAAGGTGTCGACATGGGGCAAGATCCAGAGCACGTTCTCCGCCTTGCAGGATGCCGCCAAGTCCCTCAACAGCAGTGACTTCTGGGGCGCCACGACAGGAGCCTCCAGCGACGACACCAGCGTTTCCGTGGCCACCACCAGCGACGCGATCGCCGGCGCCTACAACGTGATGGTCAACCAGCTGGCCTCGGCGCAATACCTCACGAGTGGCGCCTACGCCAGCAAGACCGCGGCCGTGGGTGAAGGCGAAATCACGATCGAGCTGGGCACCTATGGCACCAACAATGCCACCCCGCCCGCGGTGACCTTCAATGCCAAGGCCGCGGCCAGCACGGTGAAGATCGAGATCGGGCCCGGAGACAACACGCTGGAAAAAATCCGCGACCGCATCAATGGCGCCAATGCCGGGGTGACCGCATCGCTGATCAACGACGCCGCGGGAACGCGGCTGATCATGCGTGGATCGACCGGCGAGGAAAATGGCTTCCGCGTTTCGGTGTCGGAGACCGCCACGGCGCCAGGCCTGTCTGCGCTGGCCTACGACGGCACCAAGACCGACGGCAGCAACAAGATGACCCAATCGCAGGCGGCCACGAACGCCAAGGCGACCATCAATGGCATCAGCGTCTCCTCTGCCAGCAACACCATGAGCAACGTGCTCGATGGCGTGACCCTCAAGCTGAACAAGGTGACCTCCAGCGCTGCGACCATCACCGTGGCACAGGACACAGCCAGCATCCAGAAGGGCATCACGGACTTTGTTTCGGCCTACAACAGCGTGGTGAGCACCATCCGTGTTCAGACCCTGTACGACGCCAGCTCGAAAACAGGCGGCCCCTTGCAAGGCGACGCAACCGCCCGCGGGCTGCTGTCGCAGCTGCGCAGCCTCATGGGGTCGGGCACATCGGCGTCTTCGACCTTTGGACGCCTGTCCGACATCGGCATCGACATCAAGACCGACGGCACGCTGTCCACGAAAACGAGCAAGCTGACCGACGCGATGGCCAACATGACGGAGCTGAAGAAATTCTTCTCCAACAGCGACGAGACCGTGACGGCCAACAACGGCATGTCGCAGATGCTCTTCAAGCTGACCAAGCAGGTGCTCGACACAGATGGCTCCATCGACTCGAAGACCAGCGGCCTGAAGACCCAGATCACGCGCAACAAAGACAAGATCGAGCAGATCAACGACCACGCCACGCTGGTGGAAACACGCCTGCGCGCGCAGTACACGGCACTCGACACGAACATGGCCAAGCTCAATGGCCTGTCGACCTACGTCACCGCCCAACTGGCCGCCTTGAACAACAGCTGAGGTCGATATACCCCTCATATTCTGTTTCCAGTGGGGTCAAGCTGAACAAAGACAGGTCGATAACTTCAACATCAACGTCAACCACGAAGAGCCCGAAGATGTTTGCACCGGCCAGTCCCTTCTCCCGTCCCCTCCCAGCTGGAGACCGCACCATGTCGTCGCTGTACAAGCAGGTCGGCGTGGAGACCAGCATCAGCGGGGCCAACCCTCACCAGCTGATCAAGCTGCTGCTCACAGGCTTTTTCGATGCCGTGGCAGAAGCCCGCGGCGCGATGAACAACAAGGACACGGAGCTCAAGGGCAAAGCCCTCAGCCGCGCCTTGCGCATCGTTGACGAAGGCCTGAAGGCCAGCCTGGACCTGCGCGCAGGTGGCGAGCTGGCACAAAACCTGAACAACCTCTACTCCTACGTTTGCCTGCGCCTGACGCACGCCAACCTCCGCAACGACCAGGCCGCACTCGACGAATGTGTCGCACTCATGCAGCCCGTGCGGGAAGCATGGGAGGCCATCAGTTCGAACGCCCCTGGCACCAGGATGCCCTCGGGCATGGAGCTCCACGCATGAACGCCCCCGAACTCATCAGCGTGGCTGAAGAAGAACTTTTTCAAGGCAGTCTCTTGAGCTACTACGAAGCCATCGAAAGCGCCAGCCAGGACATGCTCAACGCCGCCCGCAGCGGTGACTGGGACACCGTCGTCAAGCTGGAAGGTGCCTGCGCCGTGCTGATCGCGCAACTCAAGCACGCCTCCGACGAGCACCCCATGGGCGCCGACGAGCTGGCGCTCAAGACCCGCATCATGCAGCGCATCCTGGTCAACGACGCCGAGATCCGCAACCTCGCCGAACCGTGGATCAACGACCTCAGCCGCATGATGGGCAGCAGCACCGATCCGCACAAGATGCACTGAACAGACGGGCCGCCTGTGAACCAAGCCCCCGATCTGGACGATTTCCGCATCACCTCGCCCGTCGAGATCCTGGCCTTCCTGCGCCAGTTGCAGGAGGGCCATGTGCTTGTGACCCTCAGTGGTCCGGGCGGTGCCAGCTACAGCACCCTGCTGTGGAGCCTGGACACCCAGCGCCAGACGATCAGCTTCAGCGCCGAAGACGGTGACGCCCGCCTGCAGGCCCTGCTCGAAGGCAACGAGGTGGTGGCCGTGGCCTACCTCGACAGCATCAAGCTGCAGTTCGACGTCGATGGCCTCGTGCGCGTGCGCGGCGGCCAGCATCAGGCACTCAACGGCAGCCTGCCGCGGGTGCTTTACCGCTTCCAGCGCCGCGGCGCCTTCCGCGTGCGGCCGCTCTCGGGCCACACCCCGATGGCCACCTTCCGCCACCCTGCCCTGCCCGACATGGCCTTGTCCTTGCGCGTGATCGACGTGAGCCTGGGCGGCATCGCCCTCTTCCTGCCGGACAACGTGCCCATGATCCCGGCTGGCGTGCGCATCAACCACTGCCAGGTCACGCTGGACGACGAAACCAGGCTCGATGTCGGCCTGGTCATCCACCACGTCACCGTGATCAACCCGGAGGCCAAGGGGGCCCGCCTGGGCTGCGAACTCCTGGGCCTGGACCACCGCGACCGCAGCCTGCAGCACTACGTCAACCAGACGCAGAAACGCCGCCTGGCCTTGCCCCCGGGCAAAGGCTGAACGCGCGCACCGACCAGGCACGTCGGCGGGCCTGATAATCGGGCCATGACCGCGTCTTCCAAGCCTACCTCCCCCTGGGTGATCGCCACCCGCGAAAGCCGCCTCGCCCTCTGGCAGGCCGAGCACGTCCGTGACCTGCTGCAGACCCGCTTCGGTCGCACGGTCGAGCTGCTGGGCATGACCACCAAGGGTGACCAGATCCTCGACCGCGCCCTCTCCAAGGTCGGCGGCAAGGGCCTGTTCGTCAAGGAACTGGAGGTCGCGATCGAAGAAGGCCGCGCCCACCTGGCGGTGCACTCCCTGAAGGACGTGCCGATGGAGCTGCCAGAAGGCTTTGTGCTGGCCGCCGTGATGGAGCGCGAAGACCCGCGCGACGCGCTCGTCTCGCCGAAGTACGCCAGCCTGGCCGAGCTGCCCCAGGGCGCCGTGGTGGGCACCTCCAGCCTGCGCCGCCAGGTGCAGATCAAGGCCCTGCGCCCCGACCTGAAGATCGAGCCCCTGCGTGGCAACCTCGACACCCGCCTGCGCAAGCTCGACGAAGGCCTGTACGACGCCATCGTGCTCGCTGCAGCCGGCCTGAAGCGCCTGGGCCTGGCCGAGCGCATCCGCGAACACATCCCTGCCGAACAGATGCTGCCGGCCGCCGGCCAAGGCGCCCTGGGCCTGGAAGTCCGCACCGCCGACGCCGAACTGCGGCAGGCCCTGTTGCACCTCGCCCACGAACCCACCTGGCTGGCGACGCTGGCCGAACGGGCCGTCTCGCGCGCACTGGGAGGCAGCTGCTCCATGCCCCTGGCCGCCTTCGCCCATTGGGAGGGCGCGCAACTGGTGCTGGAGGCCCGACTCGGCCACCCGGAACAGGCCGGCATCGTCAGCGCCCGCCAGGCCGTTGCGGTGCGCAGCCATGCCGAGGCCGACGCCCTGGGCCAGGCCGTCGCGGCCACGTTGCAGGCGCAGGCAGGCCCGGCCTGGCTGGCCGCCCTGCACCCGGCCCCCCAGGCCGATTGAAGCGCCGCCGCGGCCTTGTCCATGCGCCTGCTGGTCACCCGCCCGCAACCCCAGGCCGGTGAATGGGCCCAGGCGCTGCGCGCCCAGGGCCTCGATGCCGTGGCCCTGCCACTGATCGCCATCGAAGGCCCGGCCGATCCGGCGCCCGTTCTGGCCCTCTGGCAGCGACTGCCCACCACGCGGCTGCTGATGTTCGTCAGCCCCGCCGCCGTCGAGTGGTTCTTCCGGTTGCGCCCGGCGGGTCTCGCCTGGCCACCCACCTGCTTTGCCGCCGCCCCCGGCCCGGGCACCGCCCGTGCCCTGCTGGCGGCTGGCCGCGCCCACGGACTCACGGCCGAGCAGCTGCTCACGCCGCCCCAGGAAGCCGAACAGTTCGACTCCGAAACCCTCTGGCCCGTGCTCAGCCCTCTGAACTGGGCCGGCCAGCACGTCGCCATCGTCAGCGGGGGCGACCAGGGCGAGGCCAAAGGCCGCACCTGGCTGGCCCAGCAACTGCGCGAACGCGGCGCTCAGGTCGAAGCGGTGCTCTGCTATCAGCGAGGCCCTGGCACCTGGTCGGCCGCCGAAGTCCGCCTCGCTGGCGAGGCCCTGGCCCAGCCCGGCCAGCACATCTGGCTGCTCAGCAGCTCCCAGGCGCTGCACCACCTGGTGCAACACCATCTCCCGGCCTGGCCCCAGCTGCCCCCACCCTGCTGGGACGAGGTCCATGCCCTGGTCACCCACCCGCGCATCGCCGAAGCGGCCCGTGAACAGGGCATCCGACACGTCCACCCCACCCGCCCCACGCTCGAAGCAGTGGTGCAGGCACGACGCCCTGCCACCTGAGCGGCGGCGGGCCCGAATTCACCACGGTCTGTCAGACCTCGTCGATACAATCAAACCGTGACCGACACCAGCGCCCCCCCCACCGAACCGACGCCGCCTGTGCGCCCTGCCACAGCCGATGCGACCGACACCTTTGAACCCGCTTCGCCGGACTGGGTCCGCTGGGCCGTGATCGTGCTCAGCGCGGCCACGGCCGGCGCAGGCTGGGTCGCCTGGAACACGCAAAAGCGCGTACAGGGCCTCGAGCAGGAACTCGTGCGCCGCCAGCAGGACACCCAGGGCCAGTCGGCCGAAGCCCGCATCCTGGCGAACCAGGCCCAGGCCCTGTCGCGCGACGCCGTCGCCCGCGCCACCCTGCTCGAAACCCGCGTGGCCGAGGTCGCCCTGCAGCGCAGCCAGGTCGAAGACCTGATCAAGACGCTCAGCCAGTCGCGCGACGAGAACCTGGTCGCCGACATCGACGCCGGCCTGCGCGTGGCCCTGCAACAGGCCACCCTCACCGGCAGCGCCGACCCGCTGGTCACCGCCCTGCAATCGGCCGACGAGCGCCTGACCCGCGCCAAGCAACCGCGCCTCGACAACGTGCGCCGCGCCGTCGCCAAAGACCTGGACCGCGTGCGCGCCACCCGTGTGGCCGATCTGGCCTCGCTGAGCATCCGCCTGGACGAGGCCGTGCGCCTGGTCGACGATGTGCCCCTGCTCAACCAGCCGGAGGCCGTGATCGCCGGCAAGAACGAAGCCAATGCCCCCAAGGCGACGCCCGAACCTGCCAAGGCTGGCGGCAAGGCCTTGCCCAAAGGCCAGAAGGTGGCGGCCACGGAACCGGCCCCCGCCGCCAGCGAGGCCCCGGGTTGGGGCGACCAGCTCCTGGCCTGGACCCGCGGTGGCGCCGAGACCGTCTGGAACGAAGCCCGCGGCCTGGTCCGCCTCACGCGCATCAGCCGACCTGAGGCCATGCTGATCTCGCCCGAACAGGGCTTCTTCCTGCGCGAGAACCTCAAGCTGCGCCTGCTCAATGCACGCCTGGCCCTGCTCAGCCGCCAGACCAACACTGCCGTCAACGACCTGCACATGGTGCAGCAGGCCCTGCCGCGCTACTTCGACACCGAATCGCGCAAGACACAGCTGCTGCAGTCCATGCTCGCCGAGGTGATCGGCCAGGGCCAACAGACCCTGGTGCCCCGCCCTGACGACACCCTGGCAGCCCTCGCGGCCGTCAGCGGTGGCCGCTGAGCCAGCGAAAGGACGACCCCATGCGTTCCATCGTCTGGTTCCTGCTGCTGGCCATCGTGGCCGTGGTCGGTGCCACCGCCCTCGGTGCCAACGACGGCCTCATCACCATCTACTGGCTGGGTTGGCGCGCCGACCTGTCCCTCAACCTCTTCCTGATCACCCTGGTGCTGGTCTACTTGGGCGTGTATTCCCTGGTGCGCGGCCTCGACAGCCTGCTCGGCCTGCCCGAGCGTGCCAAGCGCTGGCGTCTGGGCCAACGCGACCGCCTGGCCCAGGCCGCCCTGCGCGAAGGCCTGGCGCTCTACATGGCCGGCCGCTACACCCGCGCCCACAAGGCCTGTCAGAAGGCCGTGGCCATCCAGGCCGACACGCCTGAGCTGGCGCTCGACGCCGAGTTCACCGCCCTGGCCCACCTGCTGTCGGCCGGCAGCCTGCACCGCCTGCAGGACAGGCCTCGCCGTGACGAGCACCTGCAGCGGGCCATCGAGCTCTCTCAGCTCACGCGCAAGCCCCGCGCCACCGAAGAAGGCGCCCGCCTGCTGGGGGCCGAATGCGCCCTGGAAGACCGCGACGCCGCCCGCGCCCTGCGCGACCTGGCCGAGCTCCCACCCGGCGTGGCCCGCCGCACCCAGGCGCTGCGCCTGAAACTGCAGGCCGCGCGCCTGGCCCGCCAGCCGGTCGAAGCCCTGCGCACCGCCCGCCTGCTGGCCAAGCACCAGGGCTTCACCGCCTCGGCCGCTGAAGGCCTGTTGCGCACCCTGGCCACGGAAACGCTGGACTCCGCCCGCGACGCCGACCAGCTGCGCAACCTCTGGCTCCACCTCGACGCCAACGACCGCCGCGACCCCCACGTGGTCGCCCATGGCGCCCGCCGCATGGCCCGACTGGGCGCCCCCCGTGAGGCCCGCCAGTGGCTGGCCCCGATCTGGGATCGCCTCACCCAGCTCCAGCCCGACGCCATCGATGCCCAGGCTCGCGCCTTGAGCGAGAACCTGCTGGGACTGGAAGCCGAATGGTTGCCCCGCCTGGACGCCTGCAACCAGCTCGCGCTGCGTCACCCTGGCCTGGCCCTGGCCCTGGGCCTGGCGCTGGCTGAACGCCAGCTCTGGGGCAAGGCGCGCGGCATGCTGTTGTCGGCCGCCAACGACCTGCAACTCGACCTCGAACGCCGCCGCACCGCCTGGGCCCGCCTGGGCCAACTGGCCGAACAGGAGCACCGAGAAGAGGAGGCCGCGCGCTTTTACCGCCTGGCCGCCCTGCCCGACCGCGCGGAATGACAAAGAAAATGTCGAAAAAATCGGCGGGGGTTTACAGCAGGGTCAAAAAACTGCTATAGTTTCACTTCTCGGCGGCTGTAGCTCAGTTGGATAGAGTACTTGGCTACGAACCAAGGGGTCGTGGGTTCGAATCCTGCCAGCCGCACCAGATCATGCAAGTGAGATGGTGACACCACCGAGACAAAATTTGCGGCTGTAGCTCAGTTGGATAGAGTACTTGGCTACGAACCAAGGGGTCGTGGGTTCGAATCCTGCCAGCCGCACCAGTTCTTCGGAACAGAAAACGGGTCAGATGCTCAGCATCTGGCCCGTTTTTCTTTGTGCGGCTTCTTCGTGCGGCATGTCACCGCGCCACCAACCGCGCCACCCGCCGCCTGAACCACCACATGCTGCCCGCGATGGCCAAGGCCACGCCCCCCAGCAGCAGCCACGGCCCCAGGCCTGGCGCCGCCCAGACCGCCTGCAGGCGCTCCAGGAACAGGGTGATGAGGACGGTGGCGGGCAGCAGCCCCAGGAAGCTGCCCATCAGGTAGTCACGCAGGCGCACACCCAGGGCGCCCGTCGTCACGTTCACCATCAGAAAAGGCGCCACGGGCAGCACCCGCACCAGCACCACGGTCCAGAGGCCGCGCTGTGCCAGGTGCTGGCTCAGCAGGGCCAGGCGCCCGCCCGAGGCCTGGTCGACCAGGGCCAGACCGGCCAAGCGCCCAGCGCCATACCCCACCAGAGCGCCGCTCAACATGCCGCCCATGGCGTAGGCCATGCCCGGCCAGGGCCCGAACACCAGCGAGCCCACGCTCACCAGCACGGCCACCGGCACGGCCAGGTTCACGGCCAGCACATAGCCCCCGATCACGGCCAGGCCGCCCAACGGGCTCGCGCGCAAGCGGCTGCCCAGTTCGCTCAGGCCCTCGGGGTGCAGCCAATGGCGGGCCACCGGGTCGCGCCACAGCAGCACCAGCCCCAGGGCCAGGCCCAGGTAGACCAACAGGATCAGGCGACGCGGCCAGCGTGACCAGCGCGCCGGTTGCACCACGCTCAAGGGGCCGCTCCGGATGAGGACGCCATCGGCGGCGCCCATTGACAAGAAGGCGCCCATCTTGCGGCCCATCCACGGCGCGAAAGCCCGGGGCCTTCCCTCGATCCGGCGTGCATCCCCCTTGCATGAGGGGCGGCCGTTGAACTCAGGCCGCGGCCACCAGCGAGGCCTCCTGCAGCCCGGCCGGCAGCGCCGATCGCACCGGCAGCCACAGGATCACGGTCGTGCCCACGCCGGCCTCGCTGCCCACGCCCACCTGGCCGCCATGCAGCTCGATGATTTCTTTCACGATGGTCATGCCCAGCCCGGTGCCGGGGATGTTGCCCGAGGTGTCGGCCCGGAAGAAGCGGTCGAACACCCGCGCAACCTGCTCTGGCGTCATGCCCAGGCCATGGTCGGTCACGCGCACCCCCACCTCGCCCTGCCCGGCCCGCTCGCGCCAGACCACGTCGAGGTCGATGCTGCCGCCCTGCGGCGAGTACTTGTAGGCGTTCGACAGCACATTGGTCAGCGCCAGCGAGAGCTTCTCCCGGTCCACGTCGACCACGATGGGCTCGTCGGGCAGGGTGGCCTGTACCACGCGGCTGTCACCGTGGATGAGCAGGCCGCTCAAGGTGTTGTCGATGATGGGGCGCAGGGCCTGGGTCTCGCGCTTGAAATCCTTGCCGCGACGGGACTCGATGCGGGCCAGGTCCAGCAGCTCGTTGACCAGGTTGATCAGGATCTGCGACTGGCGGTGGATGGTCGAGAGCATGTCCTGGCGGCGCTCATCGGTGAACTGGCGCTTGAGCAGCAGCTCGGTGAAGCCAAAGATGCTGGCCATGGGCGTGCGCAGCTCGTGGGCGGCCATGGAGAGGAACTCGCTCTTCATGCGGTCGACCTCGAGCTCGTGGGTGATGTCCCGGAAGTACATCACCACCTCGTTGTCGTGCCCACCATGGCGCACCCGGCGCACCAGGGTGCGAGTGCACGGCGTGTGCAGGTGCAGCAGTTCGCGCGAGGCCCGCAGGCCGGACTCCGCCTCACCGAAGGCACCGCCCTCGCCGATGCCGCGGTCGTCCGTCTCGACCGATTGGCACAAGGCCATGAGCTGCTCTTCGAAGGCCGACTGCCCCTGGCCGACCAGGTCGGCGGCCATCAGGCCGGTCATGCGTTCAAAGGCCGGGTTGACGATGCTGACCTCGCCTCGCTTGCCCAGCACCACAAAGCCGTCGGGGCTGAGGTCGAACACGGCATTGAGCCGCTCGGTGCGCAGCTGCAGCACCTGCTCGGAAGCGATGCGGTCGGTGATGTCGGTCTGCACGCCCACGTAGTGCGTGAGCTGCCCGTCGGGGCTGAGCACGGGAGAGATGGCCAGGTCGTTGTAGAACAGGCTGCCGTCCTTGCGGTAGTTGCGCACCACCACCTGGCAGCCCTTGCCGGCGGCGATGGCCTCCCGCATCGTGACAAGGCCGGGCTGGTCGTGGTCGTCACGCTGCAGCAGCTTGCAGTTCAGCCCCAGCACCTCGTGGCTCTCGTAACCGGTGATGCTCTCAAAGGCCGGGTTGACGTAGATGATGGGCTGCTTGGGCAGGGTCATCGAGACGATCACCACGCCATCGGCCGAAGAGCCCAGCGCCCGTTCGCGCAGCAGCAGCTCCTGCTCAGCCCATTTGGCATCGGTGGTGTCGCGCACGATGAAGGTCTGGATCAGCTCGCCATCGACCACGGCGCGGCTGGCCGACATCGCCACCGGAAAGGCCGTGCCTTCATTGCGCTGCCCAGTGGTCTCGTGGCCGATCACGCGGTTGGAAAAGCCGTTGTCGGCAAACCAGTCGTCCAGCGAACGACCGCTCAGCGAGGGCAGGACGGTGCTCAGTGGCTGACCGGCCAGGGCCTCGAGCGTGCGGCCAAAGATGCTGGTCGTGGCCTGGTTGCACCAGCGCACCAGGCCCTGGGCGTCGGCCATGAGGATGGCGTCGGGCGCCGTGTCCATCACCGCCTGGTTGCGAGACTGGGTGTGCTGCAGGGCCGCGGCCATGTCGTGCGCCATGGCACTGGCACGGCGACGGGTCGAGATCAGCATCAGGTAGACGTGCATGGCCACCAGGGTGCACATCAGGCCCGCTGCGCCCGACACCCACATCCCCGTCTGGTGCAACAGGGCATCGCCCCAACCGCGGGGCATGGGGCGGCCCTCGATCTGCAGGCTCAGCGTCTGCCCCGCCACCGTGACGGGCAAGGTGGTGTAGCGCATGCCGCTGACCACCCCGCCATCACGGGCCGGCGTGCCGGAGCGCAGCAGGCTGGCACTCAGCAGCCAATCGACCTGGCGGGTGGTGGGCAGGGGCAGGAGTTCGTCGTCGTGCAGCAGCCAGGTGGCCCATCCCAGGCCCTTGATGGGGTGAACCAGAAAACGCCCTTCGGCCTCCACGCTGCGGGAGGCCGGGCAAAGCGACAGCGTCGCGGCATTCGCCGAGGGCAGACAGGCCAGCAGGGCTTCGGCGTCGGCACGGCTGCTGCCCAACAGGGCCTCCAGGCCCTCGGCCTGCCAGGCGCGCCGCGGCACGACCACCACCCCACCGGCCGACCAGGCGCCCACCTCGCTGGCGGCGAGCGGCCCCTGCGTCCCCATCCAGTTGGCCACCTGCTCCACCATGAGCGCACGGTGGTCCAGTCGGTCCTGCACCAGGCGCTGCACGCGCACCGCATCGGCATGGAAATCCTGGGCGCCGCGCTCGCGGTCGACCCACCACACGGCGCCGATCAGGGCGAGGGTGAGCAAGGTGCCGACGATCACGATGGCGCTCACCACATAGGCCGTCGGCAGCTTGCCGGTGACCCGCTCCAGGCCACGCAGAAAGCGCTCGGTGACATCGGGCGTCGGGCTGGGATCCTGCTGTGCGCTCATGGCCTGTCTCCCCGCGACCTCTGGGGTCGCCTCGTCGATCAGGCCGAGAGACCGGCCATGGCTTCCACGCGCTCGATCAGCTCGAGGGGGCTGAAGGGCTTGACCAGGTAGGCGTCGGCGCCAGCGGCCTCGCCGGCAGCCAGGTCGGTGGCCTGCCCGCGTGCGGTCAGCATCACCACCTGGATGGCCTTGAGTTCAGGATCCTGCTTGATGCGGGTACAGACCTGGTAGCCATCGAGCAGGCCGGGCATCATGACGTCGAGCAGCATGATGTGCGGGCGAATGGCCCGCGCCAGATTCAGGCCCGACTCACCGTCCTGCGCTTCGTGGATTTCGAAATCCCCGAATTCCAGCGTCATGCGGATGAGTTTGCGGATGTCGGCCTGGTCTTCGACGATGAGGATGCGATGGGTCATGCGGTTCTCCTGCGCCAGGACACGGGCCCCGGCATGCGGTGGTGGGATCGTGGCGACCACGGCCGGGCATCAGCCCTTGCCATCGGCTGCCTTGACCGGTTTCTTGCTCATGCTGCGCGCCAGCAGCTGCGACATGTCGCGGGCATAGCGCTGCGCCTGCTCGACCGACAACTGCGCATCCTGCGACGCGGGGGCGCCAGCCGGGATCTCCAGCACGAAGTCCACGCCATCAAAGTCGTCTTCGATGCGCACCGAACCACCGTGCTGCGCGAGGATGCGCTGGCTCAGGGCCAGGCCGATGCCGCGGCGCTCCACTGGCTGGGCGCTGTCACCCACCCCGAAAGGCACATAGGCGCCACGGCGCTCGTGGTTCGACACGAACAGCCCCTGGTTGTGGGCGCGCACCATCACGCGCGTGCCCACGGCCTGAACCTGCAGGCGGATGCGGCTGCCCGACTGGGCGCTGCGCACCGACTGCTCCAGGTACTCCGACATGGCCTTGGCCAGCCAGTGCGAGCTGCCATAGACGGTGGGCAGGTCGGCCTCCAGGCCTTCGGTCAGGATGGCGATGTTGCGCGCGCTGGCCTGGGGCATGACCTCGTCGAGCGCCTTGCGCAGCAGGTCGGGCAGGAAGATGCGCTCGTCGCGTTGCAGGGCGCTTTCGCCGAAGACGCTGGTGAGGTCGCGCAGCTTGTCCAGCTTGGCCGACAGGGCCCGCGCTTCGTCGGCCAGAGCCCCCAGCTCGTCGGCCCCCACAGGGCGCTGTGCCCACTGGCCGATCTCGGGCAGGGCCCGGGCCAGCGCCTCGATGGGGCGGGCCATCTCTGCCTCGATGTAGCCGATCAGGTTCTCCAGGGCCTGCGAGTACCAGCGCTCTTCCGACACGTTGTTCATCACGACCATGAGGTCGTTGCCCACCGGGGCGTTGATCAGCACGGCGCGGATGGTGTCGGGGTGGGCTTCCTGCGTGGTCAGCTCGAACTGGAAAGGCAGGTTCAGCATGTTCTGCCCGCCGGCCTTGACCGTGCGATCGGCCACCGGGTCCATCATGGCCTGCCCCAGCATCACCGGGGTCATCTGCACGGCAGCCTTGTTGGCGTAGCGCACGGTGCCGTCGCGCTGCACCCAGACCACGCCACTCTTGACCTGGTCAAACAACATGCGAAAGGCGTCGTTCATGGCAATCTTTCAGGATCAGGACACACGTTGCCCAAGCAGCTGGCGCCCCACCCGCACGGCCACGGCCTCCGGGCTCACGGGCAGGCGGATGAGTTCGGCGCAGTCGGGCAACCCACCACGCGGGATCAGCTCGTCTTCGCCCTGCTCAGACAGCACAAGGATGCGCATGTCGCCCACCGGCTCGCAGCGCTCCAGCGTGCGCAACATGGCCAGGCCGTCCATGCCGGGCAGCTCCAGGTTGGTGATGAGCAGGTCGGGGGCCTGCTGACCGATCTGCAGCAGGGCCAGGTAGCCGCTTTCGGCCGTGCGCAGGCGCACCGAGGGGCCATAGGGCTGCAGGGCACGCTCACAGCGCTGCTGCCAGTCCTGGTCATCGGCCACCAGCAGCACGTCCAGCGGGCGCAGGCTGTGCAGGCCATCGTGCTGGCGCGTGTCGGGCTGGCTGGCGGGCACTTCGCGCAAGGCGAGCTCCCGCTTGCTGAGCGTGCCGCGGGCCAGGGGTTCGCCGCCCAGGCCGGTGCTCAGCGCCAGGGCCTCCACGGCGTTGTAGGGGATGCGGCGGTGGCCGCCTGGCGTGCGCGCCGCAGGCAAGATATCGGCCTCCACCCACAGCTGCACCGTGCGCAGGGACACCCCCAGACGCAGGGCCGCCTCGCGGGTGGTCAACATGCGGGCACCAGGGCCCAGGGGGATGACTTGGGACATCGCTCACCTCGTAACGCGCTTGCAGCGGAAGAATCACCCTCTGCTTATCGGTCACGGTTTCAGTTTTTCGAGATGGCGACAAGCCCTCGTCAGCCTTCCCCGCCACAAACTGGCGCAGCCCGTGAACAATTGGCGAACGGCGTGCGGTCGGTCGACCACACCAGGCTTCATCCACCGAGGCGCCAGGCCTCGGCACATTCGGCACAATCCGGGCATGAGCAAAGCCTTCACCAAGGAATCCGACAGCGAGGACGACGACGACCTCGCCCTGCCCCCCTTGCCCGCGGGCGGCAAGAACTACATCACACCCGACGGCTACCAGCGCCTGCGCACCGAACTGATCAACCTCATCGACGTGGAGCGCCCCAAGGTGGTCGAGATCGTGCACTGGGCCGCCTCCAACGGCGACCGCTCTGAAAACGGCGACTACATCTACGGCAAGAAGCGCCTGCGCGAGATCGACCGCCGCATCCGCTTCCTCACCAAGCGCCTGGACATCGCGGAAGTGGCCGACCCGACCCAGCACCACGGCAACGACCAGGTCTTCTTCGGCGCCACGGTGACCTACGAAAACGCGGCGGGCGTCGAGCGCACCATCACCATCAAAGGCATCGACGAGGTCGACAACCTGAAAGGCGAGGTCAGCTGGATCTCGCCCATTGCCCGCGCCCTGCTCAAGTCCCGCGAGGGCGACGAAGTGCAGCTCATGACACCCGGCGGCGTCGAGCGCATCGAGGTCATCAAGGTCGTCTACCCGGCCCCGAGCGTGGCCCACTGAGTCACGGCGCCGGCCGCGGCTTCAGACCCGACCGGCTGCATCAGGGGCAGACGCGCTCGGCCTTCAGCACCACCGTGCAGCGGCGCAAGGTGCGCAGCACATCGGCCAGGTGCTCGGTGTCGCGCACCGACACGGTCAGCCGCAGCTCGGCGGTTTCGCCCAGGCGCTCATCGCCCATCTCGATGTGGGTGATGTCGGTCTCGGCACTGCTGATGGATGCCGCCACCTGGGCCAGCACGCCCTTGCCGTTGGTGACCAGCACCGACACGACGGACTCGAACTGGCGGGTCGGCTCATCGGACCAGACCACGTCGATCCAGCGCTCGCTGTCGCGCTCGAAGAGGCGGCGCCCGGCCCCGCAGTGCTGGGTGTGCACCACCAGGCCCTCGCCACGGCCCAGGTAACCCGCAATCGGGTCGCCCGGCACCGGGCAACAGCAGCTGGCCAGTTGCACCGTGGCGCCCTCGCTGCCATCGATCACCACCGAACCCTGCGTGGGGGCGTCGTCGGCCGCAAACCGGCCCAGGGTCAGGGTCAGGGCGTCCGGGCGCTCGCCGGATTCGGCCATCAGCGTGGCCAGGCGCTTGGCCACCATCGTGGCAATCTTGCGGCCCAGACCGATGTCGGCCATCAGCTCCTGCTGGCTGCGGTTGCCCCCCCAGCGGATCAGGCTTTGCCACAGGGCCCCGGTTTCGCCCTCGCTCTCCTCGTCGCCCGGCGGCAGCGTCAGGCCTTCGGCACGCAGGGCCTGGGCCAAGAGCTTCTCGCCCAGGTCCAGCGACTCCTCGGCCTCCATGTTCTTCAGGTAGCTGCGGATCTTGGAGCGGGCACGGCCCGTGCGCACGAAGTTCAGCCAGCCCGGGTTGGGCTTGGCGCTCGGGGCCGTGATGATCTCGACCACATCGCCACTGTGCAACTGGGCGCGCAGCGGCACCGGCTCGCCATTGACCTTGGCCGACACGCAGCGGTCGCCCACACCCGAGTGGATGGCGTAGGCAAAGTCCACGGGCGTGGCACCCTTCGGCAGCGCCACGATGCGCGATTTCGGCGTCAGCACATAGACCGACTCGGGGAACAGGTCGATCTTCAGGTGCTCCAGGAACTCGGCCGAATCGCGCGTCTCGTGCTGGATGTCGATCAGCGACTGCAGCCACACCGCGGCCTGCTGCGGCGACGCGTGACCCGGGCCTTCATGCTCCTTGTACATCCAGTGCGCCGCGATGCCCTTCTCGGCCACGGCGTGCATGGCCTGCGAGCGGATCTGGAACTCCACCGCCGTGCCCACCGGGTTCACCAGCGTGGTGTGCAGCGACTGGTAGCCGTTGGCCTTGGAGATGGCGATGTAGTCCTTGAACCGGCCGGGCAAGGGCTTGTAGAGCTGGTGCAGCACCCCCAGGGCACGGTAGCAATCCAGCAGTTCGCGGGTCACGATGCGGAAGCCGAAGATGTCGCTCACCTGGGCAAAGCTCAGGTGCTTCTCCACCATCTTGTGATAGATCGAGTAGATGGTTTTCTCGCGCCCATAGACCTCGACGTCCATGTCCGCGCCCACGAACGAGGCCAGCACCTCGCCACGGATGCGCTCCACCAGGTCCCGGCGGTTGCCCCGCGTGCGCTTCACGGCCTTGGCCAGCACCGCATACCGCCAGGGGTTGATGTACTGGAACGACAGCTCCTGCAGCTCGCGGTAGGTCTGGTTCAGGCCCAGGCGGTGCGCGATCGGCACGTAGATCTCGATGGTCTCGCGGGCGATGCGGGCGCGCTTGTGCGCCACCATCGCGGCCATCGTGCGCATGTTGTGCAGGCGATCGGCCAGCTTGATCAGGATGACGCGCACATCGCGCGCCATGGCCAGCAGCATCTTGCGGAAGGACTCGGCCTGCGACTCTTCCTTGGTCGAGAAGTGCAGCTTGTCCAGTTTGGTCAGGCCATCGACCAGCTCGGCCGTGGGCGCCCCGAAGCGCTCGATCAGCTCGATCTTGGTGACGCCGCAGTCTTCCATCGCGTCGTGCATCAGCGCGGCCATGATGGCCTGGGCGTCGAGCTTCCAGTCGGCACACAGCCCGGCCACGGCAATCGGGTGGGTGATGTAGGGCTCGCCGCTGGCCCGGAACTGCCCCAGGTGGGCCTCGTCGGCGAAGCGGTAGGCGTCGCGCACCCGGCGGATGTCCGCCTCGTCCAGGTAATCGAGCTTGTGGGTCAGGGCGGCAAAGGATGCCGCTGCAGCGTCAGTGGCCAGGGTCATGTCTTGACTGTAGCGCGGTTCAATGCCCCCGGGGGGCGTCGGGATCTCTGGAAAAAATGACAAAGGCCCGCCGAAGCGAGCCTCTGGATGCCCTGGTCAGGGCGGCTGCCTCAGGGGTTCCCCCCGGGGCAGCGCGAGCCGATCTTCAGATCAGGTCGGGACCTTGCGCAGCATCTCGATGCCGACCTGGCCGGCGGCGATTTCGCGCAGCGCGGTCACGCCAGGCTTGTTGCGCGATTCGATCTTGGGCGTGTGGCCCTGGCTCAGCATGCGGGCACGGTAGGTGGCAGCCAACACCAGCTGGAAGCGGTTCGGGATCTTTTGCAGGCAATCTTCAACGGTGATGCGGGCCATGGCTGGTGCTCCTAAGGGGTCTGACGGATCTGGTGAACGGGCCGGCCCACAGGGCCAATCCGGGCTCAGACCAGATTGAGGGCACGGAACACGGCAGACTTGTTCCGGCGCTGAGCCGCGTATTTTAACCTCTGCGCGTGAACAATGGCCTTCAAATCGAACAAAGCCGATTCGAACAGGGCATTCACCACGATGAAATCGAAGTGCTGGGCCTGCCCCACCTCGATCCGGGCATTGGCCATGCGCACCTCGATCACCTCAGGCGAGTCCTCGCCGCGACGGTTCAGGCGCTGCAGCAGCTCTTCGTAGCTCGGCGGCAGGATGAAGATCAGGATGGCGTTGGGGAAGATCTCCTTGATCTGCAGGGCGCCCTGCCAGTCGATCTCCAGCACCACATCTTCGCCGCCCTTGATGCGCTCCTCGATCGCGTGGCGCGAGGTGCCGTAGTGGTTGCCGTGCACCTCGGCGTGCTCGAAGAACTCGCCGCGCTCGACCATGGCCGAGAATTCCTCCCGGGTGGTGAAATGGTATTCACGGCCGGGTTGCTCCTGCCCGCGCGGTGCACGGGTGGTGTGGGAAACGCTCACCTGCAGGCGGGCGTCGAGCTCCAGCAGGGCCTTGACCAGGCTGGATTTGCCCGTGCCACTGGGGGCCGAGACGACGAAGAGGTTGCCGGGGTAGTCCATGGCGGGGGCTCCAGGGCGGGCCGGTGCGGCACCGGCGGGTTTCACGGAAAGATCAGACACCTTATCGGTGCTCACTCGATGTTCTGAACCTGCTCGCGCATCTGCTCGATCAGGACCTTCATCTCCACCGAGATCTGGGTCAGCTCCAGGGCCGCGGCCTTGGAGCCCAGGGTGTTGGCTTCGCGGTGCAGTTCCTGGATCAGGAAGTCCAGGCGCTTGCCCACCTCGCCGCCCTTCTTCAACAGGCGAGCGATTTCATCCAGGTGGGCCTTCAGGCGCTGGAGCTCTTCGTCCACATCGATGCGCAGGGCGTAGGCCGCGGCCTCGCTCAGCGCGCGCTCGTTGGCGGCTTCGGGCGTCACGGTGCCGCCCACGGCCTGCAGGGCCTCCTGGTACTTGGCCACGAAGCGCTCCTGCTGGCGCAGCACGGCCTGGGGCACCAGGGGCGTGGCCTGCTCGGCCAGGGCCTGCAGGCCCTTGAGCTTGTCTTTCAGCACCGCCACCAGGCGGGCCCCTTCGCGCTCGCGGGCCTCCTTCATGGCCTCGACGCACTGGCGCGCCGATTCCATGGCGATCTCTTCCAGCTTGGCCACGGGCGCCGCGGCACGGCACCAGTGCAGCACCTCGTTGACCGAGAGCGGCCCCGCCTTGGGCAGCCAGTTCTGCACCATGCCCTCCAGCCGGGCCAGGGTGTGGAGCTGGTCAGGCTGGGGCTGGGGCCAGGCCGTGTCGGCGGCGCGCTGAGGCTGGAGGCGAAACTCCATCTTGCCCCGTTTGAACGAGGCCGTGAGCAGCTCGCGCAAGGCGGGCTCGAGGCCCCGGAACTCGTCTGCGAGCTTGAAGCTCAGGTCGAGGAAACGGCTGTTGACCGAGCGCAACTCGGCGCCCACCGCACCCTGTCCGCCCTTGCGGGAAGCGGCTGGCGCATCGCCATCCTCAGCGTGGTCTTGGGCGTGGTCGGGGGCCGACGCAACCGCGCTGGCAAAGCCGGTCATGGAGTAGACTGACATGGTTACTTGACACCAGACAAAACTCGATTATGTCAAAGCCCAAACCCGCGCCGCTCCCTTCGGGCACCGTCGTGGGCGGCTACTCGGTGATCAAGAAGCTGGCGGCGGGTGGTTTTGGCGTGGTTTACCTGGCCGAAGACCCGGACAAAAGGCTCATTGCGCTCAAGGAATACCTGCCCGCCTCCCTCGCAGAACGGGCTCCGGGTGAGCTGATTCCCCGCGTCAAGCCCGACAAGCAGCCGCTCTACCGTCTGGGCCTGAAAAGTTTTTTTGAAGAAGGCCGCTCGCTGGCGCAAATTGCGCACCCCAGCGTGGTGTCGGTGCTGAATTTCTTCCGGGAAAACGAAACCGTCTACATGGTGATGAACTACCTCCAGGGCGACACCCTGCAGGATTTCATCGTCACCGCCCGCGACCTCAAGCGCGACAAGGTCTTCCGCGAATCCACCATCCGCAGCCTGTTCGACGAGATCCTGCGTGGCCTGCGCATCGTGCACCAGCACAAGATGCTGCACCTCGACATCAAACCGGCCAACATCTTCATCACGAACGACAACAAGGCCGTGCTGCTCGACTTCGGTGCCGCACGCGAGGTGCTGTCCAAAGAGGGCAATTTCATCCGCCCGATGTACACGCCCGGTTTCGCCGCACCCGAGATGTACCGCCGCGACGGCAGCCTCGGCCCCTGGACGGACATCTACGCCATCGGCGCCTGCATCTATGCCTGCATGCAGGGCTACCCCCCCAACGACGCCCCGCAACGCCTCGAAAAAGACCGCTTGGGGCTGTCTCTCTCGCGCCTGCGCAATGTCTATTCGGATAACCTGATCGAGGTCACCGAGTGGTGCATGTCACTCGACCCGCTGGCCCGCCCGCAGAGCGTCTTCGCCCTGCAAAAGGAGCTGGCCCGTGAAACCGAGCGTCGCTACTCCAAGCTGACCTTTGCCGAGCGCGTGAAATTGCAACTCGAAAACCTCAAGACGGGAGCCAAGGCATGAGGTTCTCCGTCTACCAGATCAGCCGCAAGGGCGGCCGCGAAAAGAACGAAGACCGCATGGGCTATTGCTACACGCGGGACTCCGGCCTGTTCGCGCTGGCCGATGGCATGGGCGGCCACCCCGAAGGCGAGATGGCGTCGCAATTGGCCTTGCAGACCATGGCCGCGCTCTACCAGCGCGACGCCCGCCCGACCCTGGCCGACCCCATCCGCTTCCTGCAGGACGCGATCATGGCCGGCCACCACCAGCTGCTGCGCTACGCCAGCGAAAAGGGCCTGATCGACACGCCTCGCACCACCATCGTCGCCTGCATCCTGCAAGGCAATGCAGCGTACTGGGCGCATTGTGGCGATTCGCGCCTGTACTTCGTGCGCGGCGACAAGCTCATCGCCCGCACCCGCGACCACTCCTACTCCGAGCTGCAGAACACGCTTTCCAGCGTCGTGCCGCTCAACGAGCGCTACAACCGCAACGTGCTCTTCACCTGCCTGGGCAGCCCCGGCAAGCCCGTGGTCGACACCGCAGGCCCCCTGCTCCTTCAGGAAGGCGACCGCGTGCTGCTGTGCTCCGACGGCCTGTGGGGCACGGTCGACGACGACATCATCACCCGCCACCTGGCGACCCGCACCATCTCCGATGCCGTGCCAGAACTGGTGGAAGATGCCCTGCGCAAGGGCGGCCCCAAGTGCGACAACGTCACCGTGATCGCGATGGAGTGGGAATCGGCGTCCAACGAGGACAGCAACGTCTCGACCGAAGCACTGGGCGACGAGGTCTTCGCCTCCACCATCCAGGCCAGCGTGGGCAACAGCAACAGCCCGGGCGACAATGTCGAGATCGACGACCTGGACGAAGCCGAGATCGAGCGCTCCATCCGCGAGATCAACGAGGCCATTCGCCGCTCGGCCAGCGCCGCCAAAAAGAGCTGACCCACGCGTCCTAGCGGCCTGCGCCGGCCCTTCTTTACCCCACGGGCACAGCCACCCTCCGGCGCGTGCCCGTTTCGCTTTCCAGCCGCCCTTGTTCTTCTGAAAGACCTCCGCCATGGCCTTCCAACGCCCCCACGGCCGCGCTGCCAACGCGCTGCGCCCCCTGAGCCTCACCCGCGGCTACACCAAGCACGCCGAAGGCTCGGTGCTGATCTGCTTTGGCGACACCAAGGTGCTCTGCACGGCCACGGTCGAAGAGCGCATCCCGCCCCACAAGCGTGGCAGCGGTGAGGGCTGGGTCACGGCCGAGTACGGCATGCTGCCTCGCGCCACCCACAGCCGCAGCGACCGCGAAGCCGCCCGAGGCAAGCAGACCGGCCGCACGCAGGAAATCCAGCGCCTCATCGGCCGCAGCCTGCGCGCCGTGTTCGACCTGGCCAAACTGGGCGAGCGCACCATCGTGATCGACTGCGACGTGATCCAGGCCGATGGCGGCACCCGCACCGCCGCCATCACCGGCGCCTACGTGGCCGCGGTCGACGCCGTCAACGGCCTGATCGCCTCGGGCAAACTGAGCGCCAGCCCCATCGTGCAACCGGTGGCCGCCATCAGCGTCGGCATCGTCGAAGGCACGCCGCTGCTCGACCTCGAATACGTCGAAGACTCGGCCTGCGACACCGACATGAACGTCGTCATGACCGGCGCCGGCCACTTCGTCGAGGTGCAGGGCACGGCCGAGGGGGCGGCCTTCAGCCGGACCGAGATGGACCAGCTCCTGACCCTGGCCGAGCAGGGCATCCGTGAACTCATCGCTGCCCAGGCCACCGCCCTGGCCCAGCCGCTCGTTCAAGCCTGAGGCCCGCCATGAGTCCGCAACGCACCCTCATCCTCGCCTCCAACAACGCCAAGAAGCTCAAGGAGTTGCAGGCCCTGATCTCGCCCCTGGGCGTCGCCCTGGTGAACCAGGGGGCACTCGGCATCCCCGAGGCCGAAGAGCCGCACGTCACCTTTGTGGAAAACGCCCTGGCCAAGGCCCGTCACGCGGCACGCGAAGGCCAGGGGCCGGCCCTGGCTGACGACTCCGGCCTCTGCGTCGACGCCTTGGGCGGCGCACCGGGTGTACGTTCGGCCCGCTATGCGGTCGACGCCGGCCGCGTTCCCGAAGGCGCAGGCCGCGAGGTGATCGACCCGGCCAACAACGCCTGGCTGTTGCAGCAGATGGCGGCCCACGCCGACGCCAACCAGCGCCGCGCCCACTTCACCTGCCTGCTCGTGGCCGTGCGCCATGCCGACGACCCGGAGCCCCTCATCGCCGAAGGCCACTGGCAGGGCACCCTGCTGCACGCCGAGCAGGGTGAACACGGCTTTGGCTACGACCCGCTGCTCTGGATCCCCTCCCATGGCCTGAGCGCCGCCCAACTGCCCCCCGAGGTGAAGAACGGCCTGAGCCACCGCGCCCTGGCCTGCGCCCAGTTGCTGGCCATG
>NZ_JAIZVX010000147.1 GCF_021768455.1 Aquabacterium sp.
TGTTGCTGAATGTAGAGGGCGTGCTGACGGCGCTGATCGTTTTCTTCTGCTACGTGCTGGCGTCTTATCGCGGCTTGCCGACCGTGCTCGTGATCATGGGTTCCTTGATCGGTCTTTACACCTTCGTGATGAACCGAACGACGCTGGGTCGCCGTGTGTATGCGGTCGGTGGCAACGTCAAGGCCGCCAAGCTGTCGGGCGTGGACGTCAGGCGCATCAGCTTCTTCACGTTCGTCAACATGGGGATGCTGGCGGCCCTCGCTGGCCTGATCTTCGCGGCACGCCTCAACAGTGGCACGCCCAAGGCCGGGACGGGCTTCGAACTCGACGTGATCGCAGCCTGCTTCATCGGTGGTGCTTCGGCATCGGGCGGCGTGGGCAAGGTGCTGGGGGCCGTGGTCGGCGCCTTCATCATGGGTGTGATGAACAACGGGATGTCGATCATGGGCATCGGTGTCGATTACCAGATGGTGATCAAGGGCCTGGTGCTGCTGGCCGCCGTGTTCGTCGACGTCTACAACAAGAGTCGCGCTTGATTCCCGACGGCAGCCAGCTCTGGCTGCCGTGATTCAAAGGCCGTTCGTTGGTTTTGAGGAATGGGCCTCAGGGCGGAGCCTTGCCTGTTGGTGCCGCATGGCACTGGAAAGATATTCATGATCAAACACATCGTCATGTGGAATGTGAGCGGCGACAGTCCCGAGCAAAGGGCTGAGACCGCACAGCGCGTCAAAAAGGCATTTGAGGGTTTGGCCGGTCTGATTCCTGGTTTGCTCAAACTGGAAGTCGGCCTGGATGTCAGCCGCGTGGACTACGCCTGCGACATGGTCCTCTACACGGAGTTTGAGACGGCTGAATCGCTGCAGGCCTACGCCCAGCATCCGGAGCACCTTCGCGTCCGAAACGAGTTGGGCAACTGTCGCATTGCCCGATACCAGGTTGACTATCTTTGATGCCAATGGTGGCTTAGCCAGGGGTGCCCATGTTTGATTTCACGTACACGACCAGTTCGGCGCGCATTGTGTTTGGTGCCGGAAGCCTGCGACTTGTTCAAAACGAAGTGCAGGCACTGGGTGCGCGACGCGCTGTCGTGCTGTGCACGCCGCAGCAGCGCGCACAAGCGGAGGAGGTCGCGGCTCTGCTGGGTCCGTCTTGTGCCGGGGTGTTCGATGGGGCGCAGATGCACGTGCCCATTGAAAGCGCGCGCCGGGCGAGGGAGCATGCGCGCGAGCTGGGGGCCGACTGCGCCGTTGCGGTGGGCGGCGGATCGACGATTGGCCTGGGCAAAGCGATTGCGCTCGAGTCGGCCCTGCCCATCCTGGCCATTCCGACCACCTATGCTGGGTCCGAGATGACGCCGATTTTCGGGATCACGGAAAACAACGTGAAGCGCACAGGCAAGGATCCAAGGGTCTTGCCCAAGACCGTTTTGTACGATCCCAGCCTCACCCTGGGGCTGCCGGTGGACATGTCGGTGGTCAGTGGCCTGAACGCGATCGCCCACGCGGCCGAGGGCCTGTATGCCAAAGACGGAAATCCCGTGATGAGCCTGATGGCCGAGGAGGGCATTCGTGCTTTGGCCAAGGGGTTGCGCGCCATCAAGGCGAATCCCAAGGACCTCAACGCCAGGAGTGAATGCCTCTATGGGGCCTGGTTGTGCGGCACGGTGCTGGGCAGCGTGGGCATGGCCTTGCATCACAAGGTCTGCCACACGCTGGGGGGCACCTGCAACCTGCCTCATGCGCAGACGCACACGGTGATCCTGCCCCATGCGCTGGCCTACAACCGGGCGGCTGCGCCTGAGGCAATGCAGCGGATCGCTCGAGCCTTGGGTGCCGACGATGCCCCGTCGGGGGTCTACGCGCTGGCACGTGAACTGGGTGCACCACTCAGTCTGCGCGAATTGGGCATGCGCCTGGAAGATGCCGAGAAGGTGATCGACCTTGCCCTGGCCAATCCTTACTGGAACCCGGCCTCCATCGAGCGCGAGCCATTGACCGACATGTTGATGCGTGCCTGGGCGGGCACCTCGCCCCAACAGTGATCACACGCTGAGTGAGCACCGGGGCGGGTTGCAAGACCTGACCCGGTTGGCTGACCACACCATCTGCTTCGTCAACCACGGGAGGTCCTTTATGCAAAGTGCCTAGAACAGGTGCGCCTAAAACCCACACGAA
Organism: Aquabacterium sp.; assembly: GCF_021768455.1. Classification (GTDB taxonomy): domain Bacteria; phylum Pseudomonadota; class Gammaproteobacteria; order Burkholderiales; family Burkholderiaceae_C; genus Aquabacterium. The sequence goes on from NZ_JAIZVX010000147.1 coordinate 2,175, forward strand.
ATCTGTCGTTCAAGCTGTGCTGCACCATGGCCCGCCAGCTTCTCCGACGTCCTGCCTGCATCCATCCGCATGCGTGTCGCCTTGTGCCTCACGCAGGGGCTGATGCATCCCCATTCATGGGCCCGAGCAGTGCTGGGCACATCCTCCAGGAGACAAATGAAATGAAAACACAAAAGAGAACATGCCAGGCGGCGGCCGCCGCTTTGACGCTGTGTGCAGCCTCTGCTCAAGCGGTGGAGATCGCCGGGATCGATTTTTCAGGCTACACCAGAGGTGGCTTTTACTCAAGCAGCGCGGGCGCACCGCGCGGTGGCTATTCACTGGGCGGAGACGCACAAAAGTTTCGCCTCGGCAACGAAGGTGACCATGGCATCGAGTTGGGGATCGCCAAGACCTTCGATGTCGGTGGCGGCCAAAAGATGGGCATCGGCTACATGCCCGCTGTGTGGAACGGGACGACGAGCACGGTGGAGGCCTATGGCACGTTCTCCGGCCTGAGCTTTGCGCCCGAGGTGGTCTTCTGGGGTGGCCAGAGGCGTTTGCGCATCCAGGACGTGCACATCGTCGACAAGTTCTTTGCAGACTATGGCGACAACCTGGGCGCGGGCTTCACTGGGCTCAAGGTGGGGGCGGTGACGGTGGGTGCCGCCTTGTTTTCGGGCGACAGCTTTGACAACAAAGGTGCGAATCCCAATCGCGCTCGGCGGTTCAACCTGGATGTCGGGGACATTGCAACCAACCCTGGCGGTGATCTGCATGTGACGCTGACAGCCGTTCAGGGCGACTTTGCCTATGGGGGCAATGGCGCAGGGCTGTCGCTGGTGCACAACCAGAAGGACTTCCTGGTTGCCGGTTTGAAGCACGCGCTCTTTGTGCAGACCGCCAATGGGCACGCGGGGCTCAATGGTCAGTTCAGCGGCCTGGATGCACCGGGCTCGACGAGTCTGGTCGTTGGCGACGGTGGTGTGGTCACGCAGGTGACCAACCCGGCCGTGCCGAATCCTGGTCAAAAGAGCTGGCGTCTTGTGGACTCGCTGAATTGGCAGTCCGGCCGCTTCGGGGGGCAGACGGTGCTGGCCTACCAGCACGCCACCGCCGAGGGCGGACCCACGGACGGCGTGGTCACGAAGGACACCTCGCTGGGTGGCCGAGTCTCTTATGCCGTGACCGGCAACCTGAAGATGCTGGCCGAACTCGGTGTCACGAGCCGGTCTGTTACCGGCCAGGCGACGCAGCGACTGAACAAGCTGACGATTGCCCCGGCACTGTCGCTGGGCGGGGACTTCTGGACGAGACCTGAGCTCCGGCTCTACGCAACCCGCGTCACGTGGAATGACGCGGCCGCGACCGCTCAGAGCACCAGCTTTGGTGCGGGCGGCCGGACGTCCAGCACGCTCTTCGGTGTGCAGTTGGAGGCTTGGTGGTGATGAGCCAGTGAGCCATGAAGCGTGGCTTGGACCCTGGATGCGACGTGGGCATCGAGGTGGGCCACGCTGGTCAGCATGTCAGGCTCGTGTTCCGTGAGCAACCGCAGAGAAACCAGCACAAGCCACACGTGAAGCCTGAGCAAGCCAGAAAGGGCCTTGCCGCGCACCATGACTCCTGTCCCAACCCGGCCTTGAAAGCCGACCTCACAGGAGTCCACCATGCCCGTTCCCCAACATCCCAAGCTGCGCGTTGCCGCCGTCCAGGCGTCGCCCGTCTTCCTCGATCTCGATGCGACGATCGACAAGACCATCGCGATCATGAAACAGGCGGCCGATCAGGGCGTCAAGCTCGTGGCCTTTCCGGAGACGTGGATCCCGGGCTACCCCTGGTGGATCTGGCTGACCACACCAGCTCAAGGCATGAGCTATGTGCAGCGCTACTTTGACAACGGGCTGGTGGTCGGCTCGGCCGAATTCCAGCGCCTGTCCGATGCCGCCCGCGACCTGGGTGTCTGGCTGTCCACGGGCTACAGCGAGCGCGCCGGCGGCAGCCTCTACATTTCGCAGGCCCTGATCGATGACACCGGCCGGGTGCGCATGACCCGCCGCAAGCTGCGTCCCACCCACGTCGAGCGAACGGTGTTTGGCGATGGCGATGGCAGCGACCTCAACGTCGTGCAGACGCCCATCGGCAACGTGGGCATGCTCAATTGCTGGGAGCACCTGCAGCCCCTGACGCGCTACGCCCTGTACGGCCAGCACGAGCAGATCCACATCGGTGCCTGGCCCAGCTTCTCGGTCTACCCGGGGGCCGCCCAGGCCCTGGGCCCCGAGGTGAACACCGCCATCAGCCGTGTCTATGCGGTGGAGGGGCAGTGTTTCGTGATCGCGCCCTGCGCCACCGTGTCCGACGCCATGCACGAGATGCTGTGCGGCGACGAGCTGCAACGCCAGCTGCTGCACAAGGGCGGCGGCCATGCCCGCATCTACGGTCCGGATGGCACTGAGCTGGGCACCGCGCTGGCGCCGGACGCCGAAGGTCTGGTGATCGCCGACATCGACCTCGGCCTGATCTCACTGGCCAAGGCTGCGGCCGACCCGGTGGGCCACTACGCCCGTCCTGACGTGACCCGCCTCTTGCTGAACAAGACCCCAGGTGACCGCGTGATGGCGTGGTCACCCTCGCAGGGTGATCCCGCCGACGCGGTGGCCGATGTCAGCACCCAGGTCGAGTGAGGACACGCGATGGAATCCGCCATTCCCAAGCACCTGCGCTGCCCGCGCACCCAGGCCCGCCGGGCCCCGGAGGGGTACCAGCCCCCCTTCCCGGCGCGTTCGGCACGCTACCAGCCCAGCGTGCAGCAGCTGGTCATGGCCCACTTCGGTGTCCAGGCTCAGGCGGCCTCGGCCTGCCGGCCTGCCTGGACGTGGCTCGTCGAGGCCATGTCGGTTCCTGACCGACCGGATCACTGGGAGGCCGCCACCTTCGTCGACACGGCCGGCTTCACCAACCTGCTGCTCACGGCCTATTGGCGTGATCCAGTCGCCTACCAGCGCTGGTGGCACACCCTGGGTTGCGCCTGGACCGAAGGCGATCACTGGGGCGAGGGCGTGGGCACCTACGCCGAGGTGCTGCAGCCCACGGTGCAGCGTTTTGAGACCTTGTTTTCCTCCAACCGGCCCGAGGGGGTGGCCCGCCTGGCCGACGGGCTGAGCGGGGACATCACCGAGCACGGCTACTGGGGCAGCATGCGCGACCGCCTGCCCGCCGCGCAGACCGATGCCCTGGTGGGCGCGCGCGCGCCGACCGTGGAAGACCTGGGCAATGGCCTGGTTCGCGTCCAACCGGTCGACAACCTCTGCCTGATCCGATCGGGGCAGGACTGGTCCGACACCTCGGCGCAGGAACGCCAGCAGTACCTGCGCGACGTCGAGCCCGTGCTGCGTCAGGGCATGGACTTCCTGAGCCAGCAGGGGCAGGAGGTCGGTTGCCTGGCCAACCGCTACCTGCGCGTGCTGGACGCCCGTGGCGAGCCCATCGAGAAGAGCTTCGGCCTCAGTTGGTGGCGTGACCTGGGCGCCCTCGAAACCTGGGCGCAATCGCATCCCACCCATGTGGCCATCTTCGGGGCGGCCATGGCCTACCTGGGCAGCCTGGGCCCGTCCGCGCAGCTCAAGCTTTTCCACGAGGTGACCGTGACCGAAGCCCGCCAGCAGCAATTCAGCTACCGCCATTGCCACCCTCGCACCGGGCTGTTGCAGACCCTGGTCTCCGCCCCCCGCACCCCGACCGAACAGGAGTAAGACACCATGCCGATTCCTTCACCCCGGGCCCTTCGCGCCCTGACTGCCGCGCTGCTGGGCTGCCTGACGCTGCTCGCCCCTTCTGCTCACGCCCTGGAGATCACGGCCGGAGACTACGAGCAACTGCCCGCCGGCACCCAAGTCGGCCTGCTGTACCTGCAGCAGGCTTCGGGCACCGACCTCTACGCCCATGGCGAGCAGGTGGTCAGCGGCTTCAAGGTCCGCAGCCAGGTGGCCATCTGGCGCTACATCCGCACCCTGCAGGTCACGGCGAACACCACCTTCGATGCCAACCTCATCCTGCCCATGGCCCAGGTGAAGGGCGATGGACTGGCCGCCTCGCTGGGCCAGACTCACGGGGTGGGAGATCTGGTCGTGGGAGGGGCCTTCAAGACCCTGCTTGACCCGGTCTCTCGCGACGTGCTGGCGATCGCGCCTTTCCTGACCCTGCCCACGGGCAGCCACGATCCTGCACGGCCGCTCAACGTGGGCGAGAACCGCTGGAAGCTGCTGGTGCAAGGCGTCTATGTGCGGCACTTCAACGCGCAGTGGGCGCTGGACACCGCGGCCGACCTCACCTGGTTTGCACGCCAGAATCGCTTCGGGCCCGCTCATGCCACGCAGTCCACCGCCCTGCGCACCGAGGTGCAGGGCCACCTGCGCCACAACCTGAGCCCGGCCACCACCGTGTCCGTGGGGGTGGGGCACATCCAGGGGGCCGAAAACACCGTGGACGGCGTGCGCCAGGGCGATGCGCTGGGCTCGACCTATGGCCGCCTCACCCTGGGGCATTTCATCGATCAGACCACCCAGTTGCAGGCGCAATGGGGTCGCGACCTTTCGGTGCGCACGGGCGTGCAGACGTCGCAACAACTCAACCTGCGCCTGATGAAGCTGTTCTGAGTGCAGGGTCTGCGCACCCTGGTCCGTGCCTCTCGCACAGCTGGACTGAGGCTCTCCTGGCCACCTTGGTGGCATTGCTCTTGCGTGACTTTCCCCAAGGGCCGTAGGGTATCGGTCTGTCCGGATCTGGGATCCGGGTGCGTGGTGGTTCAGACACGGGTGCAGGACATGAAGGGTGTGTTTTCGACCGATGCGGTGGCGTCTCAGGACCGCGTGGCCTACTGGGTGGACACGATCTGCTCCACCTATGTCCAGCTGGAATGTGAGCCCCTGACCCAAGGGCCCTTCGCCGGTCATGTGGTCAAGCATGCCCTGCCTGGGCTGGAGTTGAGCCAGGTCCGCGCCAGTCCGCAACGGGTCTACCGCAGCCCGCGCGGCATCGCCCGCTCCGGCGAGCGTTGCTTCATCGTCAGCGTGCAGGTCAAGGGGCGTGGCTTGATCGCGCAGGATGGCCGGGAGGCCCTGCTCGAACCTGGCGATTTCGCCATCTACGACAGCGCGCGCCCCTACACCCTCTCGTTCAGCGAGGCTTTTGAAGAGCGCTGCCTCAAGGTGCACGAAGGCCGACTGCGTGAACTCTTCAAGGGCGCAGACCAGGTCACGGCCACCAAGGTCTCGCGGTCCTCAGGTGTGGGGCGGCTACTCGCCCAGACCATGGGTGCGGCCTGCCAGCAGGCCGATCGCCTCGAAGGGGTGGCCAGCGGGGCGGTGTCCGATGCCATCCTGAGCCTGCTGGCCGGTGGACTCAGCACCCTTTCGGCCAGCTTGCCGGCGGCGCCCTCAGCGCTGGAGTCCTACCACCTTGGTCGCATCCGCGCCTTCATCGCGCAGAACCTGGGCGATGGCGACCTCACGGTCGACCGGATCGCGGCCCACGTGGGTCTGTCGGTGGCCCATGTCTACCGCCTGTTCAAAAGCCAGACCCTCTCCCCGTCCGAGTACCTCTGGTCGGAGCGACTGGCCCGTTGTCGCCAGGACCTGAGCGATCCGACTCTGCGCCGCCAGTCGGTCTCCCAGATTGCGTTCCGCTGGGGCTTCAATGATGCGTCCCACTTCAGCCGAGCGTTTCGCCAGCACCACGGAATGAGTCCCCTTGCGTGGCGGCGGCAGGCGCTGCCAGCTTGAGCGTCCAGAAGGCAACGGCGTACCCGCCGCGCAGGCTGGTTCAGCGGACGGTGCGCACGTCCACCTCGGGGCGCACCGACATGCCTACACGCAGCAACTGACGTTGCGGGCTGCTCTCGTCGATCTCGATGCGCACCGGCAGGCGCTGGACGATCTTGGTGAAGTTGCCCGTGGCGTTGTGGGCCGGCAGCGGTGAGAAGCTCACCCCGCTGGCGGGCGCCAGGCTGCTCACATGGCCTGTGAAGCGTACGCCGGGCAGGGCGTCGACCGTGAGGCGCACGGGTTGACCCGGACGCATGCGGGCCAACTGGGTCTCGCGGAAGTTGGCGGTCACATAGACGTCTTTGAGCGGCACGACCGCCAGCAGCGGCTTGCCCGCCTGCACATAGGCCCCCAACCGCACGCTGCGTTGCGCCACCACGCCGGTGGTGGGCGCCGTGATGCGGGTGTAGGACAGGTTCAGCTCGGCGGCCTTGTGCGCGCTTTGCGCGGCCATCAGCGCAGCCTGGGCCTTCTCGACATCGGCCTGGATCACGGCGCTTTGCTGGTCCACCCCTTGCAGCGCTGCCAGATCGCGCTCGCGGTTGGCTTGCTGTGTCAACCATTGGGCATCGGCCTGTTGCTGGGCCTGCAAGGTCCCTGAGCCATCCTGAGCCATGGCCTGGAAGCGGGTGCGGTTGGCAGCGGCCAGCGCCAGCGCGGCCTCGTCTGCCGAGACGGTGGCACGAGCCTGTGCACGCACGCTTTGTTGTCGAGCCAGTTGGGCCTTGAGGCTGTTGAGTGCGGCCTGGGCGCTGAGCACCTGTGCTGTGGCGCTGTCCAGCGCCACGCGCGCGTCGCGGTCGTCCAGGACGGCGAGCAACTGGCCTTCCTGTACGGGCTGGTTGTCTTCCACCATCACCTGGTCGACGGTACCGGACAGGCGCGGTGCGACCTGGGTGTAGTCGGCCTCGACATAGGCGTCATCGGTAGATTGCAAGGGGGTATCGGGGGAGCTACGGCTGTAGGCATAGGCTGCGGCAGCGGTGGCGACGACCAGCACGGTCGCGCCGGTCAATCGGGCTTGGATGGAGAAGGCCATGGTCGTTGTCCGGTGAGGCAGGAATGAGGTCGGGTGCGGAAAGGGGCGCCGCAGCTCAGGAGCGCGGCAGGCTGGGCGGCATGGAGGTCATGGGTGCCGGGATGTGCTGCAGACTCAGCACCAGAGGGATCAGCAGCAGTGCGAGCAGGCCCAGCATTCGGTAGACATCGGCCACGGCCAGGACGTTGGCGTGCTGCGCCAGCAGCGTGCCCAGGTTGGGGGTGGCGGTGGTGTCCAGGCCCTGGCTCAGGCGCCGGCCCAGCTCACCCATGAGCACGTCGGCGTGAAAACTGCTGCGCTCGCTCACCTGGTGAGCCACCAGGGCGCTGCCCACCAGCGTGCCGCAGGCCCGCAGGGTGTTGACGATGCCCGAGACAAAGGGCCCCTCCATGGGCTGGACCACGCTGGTGCTGAGGAAGAGCAGGGAGACCACCGCCAGGGGCTGCCCGATGGCCTGCATGAGCTGAGCGGTGAGGAACTGCGGCGCCATCCAGTCGACGTCGACACGCGAGGCCGTCCAGCAGGCCGCGGCGATCAGGGCCAGGCCGAGTGCAAAGAGGTGGCGTGCGTCCACCCAGCGCTGGTAGAGCAGCAAGGCCACGAGCGGCCCCAGCACCAGCTGAGGCAGGCCCACGATCAGGCCCAGCGGCACCAACTGTTCGACCCGAAAGCCGTGTTGTGCTGTCAGGTCCAGGGAGGGGAGGGCCACGCCGGAGGACATCGACACCAGCAGCAGGAAGAACACCGCAAAGCCCAGGCCCAGGTTGCGCCGACCCAGCAACTGCAGCTTGATGAAGGGGCCTGGGTGGAGCCATTCGGTGAGCAGGAACAGGCTGGTCAGGACGCCACCGGAGGTCAGCATGGCCACGATCAGTGGGGACTGCAGCCAGTCCAGACGCTGGCCCTGGTCCAGGCCCGCTGCAAGCAGGGCCAGGCCCGGTGCGCCCAGCACCATGCCGGGCCAATTGGCTTGCCGCAGTCGGGGCAGGGCCTGGGGCATCTGGGGGATGCCCCATTGCACCAGGGCCAGGGCAAGCAGGCCGATGGGGACCAGGTGCCAGTAGGCCCAGCGCCAGTCGGCCAGGCGGTCGAGCCACTGTGTGGCGATCCACAGCGCGACGTTGGGCGCAAAGGTGGCGGTCAGGGCATAGAGCGCCAGACCATGCAGACGGATCGGGATGGGCAGGAAGCGCAAGGCGGCCATCATCAGCATGGGGATGAGGGCGCCGGAAACAATGCCGTGCAAGAAGCGCAGGGGCAGCAGCCAGCTCAGGTCGTGCACGAAGGGCAGCACCACGGCCAGCACCAGGGCGCTCACCAGCATCCAGCTGTGAAAGCGCCGCAGCGAGAAGGTCACGGCAAACCAGGTGGCAAAGGGCATGACGGCCAGTTCGCCAGCGGTGTAGGCCGTGCCCAGCCAGGAGGCTTCGTCCAGCCCCAGGCCCAGGGCCA
>NZ_JAIZVX010000248.1 GCF_021768455.1 Aquabacterium sp.
TCTACACTTATCCACAGCTGACCACCCTTTGGTCGGCTACCAGCCCTGGCTCAATATTGGATCGGCACGGTGGCTCAGATTTGGATCGGCGCGGACACGAGACCACACAGGCGCTCCTGGACGCCGTGAATCGGATGCTCCTGGACATGCTGGCCGCAGTGGCCCGCAAGGACTACAACGACCGCCGCCGCCGTCAGACCCAGGGCATCGAGAAGGCCAAGCAAGCGGGCCTCTACCGGGGCCGTCAGGCGGACACGGAGCGCCACGCTGCCATCGCTGACATGCTGGACCGTGGGATGTCATGGTCTCAGGTGAGCGCCGCCACGGGGGCCAGTCGCTCCACGATCAAGCGTGTGGTGGACGCCAGGAAGGCGCACGAGACGGCCTAAGGCCTGCCCTTCCGACACCTTCCGGCCTCGCTGTGGGCCGTTTTGACGCCTCCCAGGGCTATGCCTTCGGGGGCGTTGTCGTTTGTGTGCGCCCGTGTCCCTGCCTATCTGTAAACGTCGCACACGGCACGGTCAGGAGATTGACCTGACCTATTAGCCCCCACGGTCCTTCATCAAGGCAGCAAGGCGGGCCATGTCCTGCGCACGGTCCTCGGCGGATCGAAGGTCAACCACAGGGGCATCTTCAGGCACATCCCCATGAGCGTTCTTCCCCTGCTTGCCGGGCACCAGCGCGAGCGCGATGAACCACAGGACATTGACGAAGGGGAGCAGCGCGAGCAGGACCGTCCACCCCGACGCCCCGAAGTCGTGCGCCCGTTTGATGGCCTGAAGGCATCCCAAGATACCCAGGACGAAGGCGCTCAGGATTAGCAGCAAGCCGAAGCCCAGCCCACTGCCCTTCAACAGGAACATCAGGAACCAAGCGCCGCCCCAGCAGGCCACCGCACGACCCACGAAGGTTCCTCGATCGATTCGACCACTGACGCTCCACCATCTGCCTTCAGGCTTGGCTTGATCTTCTTTGACAGGCTTACGCACAACCTTGCCGGAACTCGTCAACTCAAACTCCTACTGAACTTCAAAAGGGCAAGTATCTTAGTCCGAAGTGGCCTATTCCGTAACGGACTAGACCATTCCGGCATGTCTGTGTCTGTCCACCACCCGCGCTATGTCGCCCTCAGGAACCACCTGAAGGCCATGCGGGAGGCTGCGGGGATGACACAGAACCAGCTTGCCGACGCCCTCGGGGTCACTCAGTCCTTCGTGTCGAAGATCGAGCGCGGGGAGCGGTACGTGGATGTCCTGTTCTACATGGACTGGTGCCGGTCATGCGCGGTCGAACCTGACAAGGCCATGCGGAGCCTTGAGCGCCTAACGGCCTGATCGCCACTCCGGCACCACCGCGGCATAGCTCTGGGGCACCGCCAGCGCGGCAGACCCCGCAGGCTTCGTGACGGTGACCTCTGCGGCCCCCTTCAGGATGCCCTCAATCACGGCATCGCACCACACGGCGAACTTCACGTCCAGCCAGCGGGCGAAGAACACGGCCAGCTTGGGGTGTGCCCAGGTGCCACCGTGGCGTCCACGTTGGGCGGTAAACAATTCATCGGATTTCGATGATTTACCGAAGGCGTCTGCCATTGCCAGCAGGTACTCAGAAGTCTCCGGGGAGCTCCAGAAGTGCTGGAGTTGCTTCCCGAAGTGCTGCGCGGCCTTGGTCATGTTGAACCAGCCGTCTTCGCGGAAGACGAAAGGGGGCGGTCGCAGCGGCACTCCGCTATCCTTTGGGCTGCACCATTGCCCTGTGCCCTCATCCCGTGCCCTGCACTTTGCTACCAGCCAATGAGACCCTACTGCCTGAGACCCTGGCGTGGCAGAAGGCTGCTTACGATGCCAAGCACGAGGGGCTTTACGACAGCCGGTGCGCGGTGGCCCGACTGTTCCGGAGAGGTGCGGGCCTCTGTGCACTGGTAGACGGGCGGCCCGTGGGTTACGTGGTCTTCCAGACTGAAGGGCCGGTACGTGAGGTCTATTTAGTCGAGGTGTGCCCCGATATGCGACGGCAAGGGCTAGGTAGGCGACTACTTGAGGCGGCAGAGACGTATCTCTTGTCCACTGGTGCACAGTGCCTGACAGTGGACTGCACAAGCCCGGAGGGGGAGGCGCTTGCCCGAGGGAGTGGGTTCACCGGCCCTGAGTCTCAGCACGGGCCGGGAGTTCCGTACACGCACACGCCTCTAAAGAAGTTCTTGACGGACTGGCGTCCTCCTGCTCGGGATCCCTGGGCCTGAACGCTGGAAGGCAGCGTCCGGGGATCACTCGCCCCTCAGGTACTGATACAGCGTCTCCCGGCTGATGCCGTACTCCCTCGCCAGTGCCGCCCGGCCCTTGCCGCCTGACTGCTTGTCCTTGGCCTCCAGTTCCATCCAGCGGGTCACGATGCGGTGCCGCATGGTGACGTTGTAGCCAGCCACCAGGGTGATGGTGAGGTCCTTGGGGAGGGAGAAGGCCGGTTGAGGGCGTCAGTAGGCGTCCGGGAGATGTGCCGAAAACTCGGCAGATGTCTTGCCCAGGGCCTCCAGCATGTTGCGGATGTCGTGCAGGACGTGGCGGTGTTCCTTCCCTGTGAGTTCAGCAATCTCCTTGCTGGACATCGTGAGGGGGCCTTCCGGTGCGGTGGTGGCTTCCCCCCTCCCCCGTCGCCGCTCAGCGCCAGTCGCCCCAGGAACCCCACCAGAACCCTTCAGGCCGCATCGCAGCGGCATCCTGCCTTACCCCAGCGCCAGCAGAAGAAAGCCCGCAGCGGGGCCGGAAGCGGCCTTCCTGGGCCCGCCAATTGAACAAGAGGTGCAGCAAGCGCCGATGCCCCCTCGTATTAGCCCGAGTGCCAC
>NZ_JAIZVX010000249.1 GCF_021768455.1 Aquabacterium sp.
ATGGACGATAACATGAGAATGGGAATCGCCTGTGTATGGTTGTTTTCAGTCATCATGGGCATGTCAGGTTATCTTTGGATAAACTGGTATCGTTATGGTTACATCGTGAAAACCATATTGTTCTACGGATCGCTTTTCTTTGGTTCCATCGCAACGATCTGGGCCATCAAAGTCATTTTCTGATAAAGGGAATTACTTATGCAAGACGCAAAAATGCAGCATCAGATCGAACTCGAAACCCTGTTCAACAAGAACCAGCTTATCCCTCGGATCAAGCAGGAGTTCATGGCCTGCACGGAGATCAGCTTCACCAAGGTGTTCGAGGACAACGGGATCCCGCTGGACTTCGGTTATGCCTTGCTGGTGCAGATGGCTCTACATAAACGAGCACCATTGCCGACCTTGGTAGGTGTACTACGTGGACAGTGCAACACTGCACAGGAGGTCGTAGACCTTATCATCAAGATGTGTGAGCTGGATCTGTGCCATTGGCATCCGGTACAAGAGGTGTTCATCACCGCTATCACCATCAGTGAGGATGTGCAGGCTGAGCTTGATCGCTTCCAGTTCCCACTACCCATGGTTGTTGAACCAAGGGAAGTGAAGAGCAATCGGGACACTGGATATGTGCTCAACCGTGGTTCGATTATCCTCAAGAAGAACCACCATAGCGATGATGTGTGTCTCGACCATATCAATCGCATGAACAAGGTGAAGTTCACCATCAACAATGACACCGCCAAGATGATTAAGAATGCTTGGCGTAATCTGGACAAGCCTAAAGAGGGTGAGTCCAAAGAGGACTTCGAGAAGCGCAAGCGTGCATTCGAGAAGTATGATCGCACCTGCCATGATGTGATCGAGATCCTCACCGAGCATGGCAACGAGTTCTTCCTGACTCATAAGTATGACAAGCGTGGCCGTATCTACTGCCAAGGCTACCATGTATCTTATCAAGGCGCTCCATGGAACAAAGCTGTGATTGAGCTTGCCGAACCTGAGGTGATTGAGCTGTGAGCAAATACAGACCGAAGCGACTGTGCTGGTTCTGCCTCTCAGACGCATGGGGAGTAGTGCTACCTAATGGCAAGCTCCATCCTTGGAGGTTCGACACCAAAGCGGAAGCGGAAGAGTTCTGCTTCTTCCAGAACAAGGAATAGCCCATGAAAGTCAGTATTGAGCGTCCCGGTGACACCACCTTTGGGGCACTTCGCCAAGGTAACATCTTCGAGAACGGAGATGGGATCTACATCGTCGGCAAGACCGACAGCATGAAAGCCACCGTGATCTACAAGCACGTTGGCCACCTCAATGCTGGTGACGTTGAGACGTTCGCCAGCGACACTAAGGTCCGTCGGATCGTGGCCATGAATTTCACGGTAGGCTGACCAGCCTACCTATCCCCAAGATGCAAGATGCAGGAGATGAACATGCAGACCTTTACGCCGCTTCAGTACCTCAAGATCGACATCGCTTCGGCCTTCGGCCATGACAAGTGGACGTGGAATGAACGTATCGCTTGGTTCGATCAGCACGCCGATCATATGGGCGAGCTGGTCCACAAGGCCAAGGAACCCGCCATGTTCTACGCAGGCTGCAAGGCATACATGGACGCCATGAACAAGGTGCCCAGCGGCTACATGATCTCGCTGGATGCCACGTCGAGTGGCTTGCAGCTTCTGTCGGCTCTGACCGGCTGCCGCAAGTCGGCTGAACTGTGCAACGTGATCCCGTATTTCGGTGAAGAGGTTGAGGCCCAGCGCCGGGACGGCTACACGGTGATCTACCGCACCATGACTGACAAAATCGGTGAGGAAGGCAAGATCGAGCGTGATGGGGTGAAAGAAGCCATCATGACCGCTCTCTATTCCAGCCGAGCTGTGCCCAAGCGTGTGTTCGGTGAAGGTGCCCTGCTGGACATCTTCTACGATACCATGGCTGAAATGGCTCCCGCAGCGTGGGAGCTGAACGAGGCCATGCTGACGTTCTGGAACAAGGATGCCCTGTCGCATGACTGGGTGCTGCCGGACAATTTCCATGTCCACGTCAAGGTGATGGACTCTGTGAAAGAGACCGTCCATTTCCTCAACCAGCCCTTTGACACCTTCAGGAAGGCCAACCAGCCCATGGCTGAAGGCCGTTCGTTGGGTGCCAACACCATCCACTCCATCGACGGTATGATCGTTCGCGAGATGACCCGTCGGTGCGACTATGACATGGATCAGGTCAATAGGATCTATGATCTGCTGTCCGGTGATATGCTTATTGGTGGAACCAAGGACGAGAACAGCCATCATGCTCAAATGGTGAAGACCCTCTGGGCTCACTATGAGGCATCGGGCTATCTCTCGGCTCGCATCATCGACCACCTGTTCCCCTGCACCATCCATCTGGTGGATCCTGCTGTGATCCATGAACTGCTGGAAAGCCTGCCCGACAAGCCGTTCAAGGTGATCTCGATCCATGACTGCTTCCGCTGCCATCCTAACTATGGGAACGACATGCGGTGGCAGTATGCCAACCAACTCAAGCTGATCGCCAAAAGTGAGATGCTGAGCTACCTCATTTCTCAACTCATCGGGAAGACCGTACAAGTCGGCAAGGTGGACCCTGAAATGTGGAAAGACATCCTCGACACGGACTATGCCCTGTCATGATGACCAAAAGCCAAAAAGCAAACGCTCTGGCCATGTTCGAGACCGGCTATGTGCCCTTTCGAGTTGGGCCGGGGCGTATGCAACGCAACCGACCATGCTGGCATCTCGTTGAGATTGGGTTGGCCGAAATGGACTTTGGTCCACGAGGCTCTTGGCTCAAATCATAC
>NZ_JAIZVX010000025.1 GCF_021768455.1 Aquabacterium sp.
GACCTGATCGACGCCAGCACCGAGGCCGCGGCCCGGTCGGCCAGCCGTTCGCTGGGTGGGGCGTTTTCGAAAGAGATCGAGGCCTTGCGCGACCAGCTGGTCAACCTGCGCATGCTGGTGGAGGCCACGCTGGACTTCCCGGAAGAAGAAATCGACTTCCTGGAAAAGGCCAATGCCCGCGGCCGGCTGGACACCCTGGCCGCCACGCTCGATGGCGTGCTGGCCCAGGCCAGGCAGGGGGCCCTGTTGCGCGAAGGCCTGCAGGTGGTGCTGGCCGGGCAGCCCAATGCGGGCAAGAGCTCGCTGCTGAACGCCTTGGCCGGGGCCGAGCTGGCCATCGTCACGCCGATCGCCGGGACCACGCGCGACAAGGTGAGCGAGACCATCCAGATCGAGGGCGTGCCCTTGCACGTGATCGACACGGCGGGTCTGCGCGCCGACCACGAGGCCTCCGACGAGGTGGAGCGCATCGGCATGGCGCGCAGCTGGGAGGCCATTGGCGCGGCCGATGCCGTGCTCTTCCTGCACGACCTGACCCGGGTGAGCAAAGCCGCCTATGCCCAGGCCGATGCCGAGATCGCCTCCCGCCTCCCCGCTGGCGTGCCGGTGGTGCACGTGTTCAACAAGCTGGACGCGGGGGAGGCGGCCGCGCAGTCGACGCACCTGGCCACGGTCCGGGCCCAGGCCGAGGCCCATGTGCTGAGCCTGAGTGCCCGCACCGGCGAGGGCCTGGCCACCTTGCGCCAGACCTTGCTGGCACTGGCGGGCTGGCAGGCCGCGGCCGAGGGGGTGTTCATCGCGCGGCAACGCCATGTGCAGGCCTTGCGTGTGGCACGCTCGCACCTGGAACAGGCCCAGGCCCATGCGGCGGTGCAGGATGGGGCGCTGGACTTGCTGGCGGAAGAACTGCGCCTGACGCACAATGCCCTGGGCACCATCACCGGCGCGTTTTCCGCCGATGACCTGTTGGGTGAAATATTCACGCGTTTCTGCATTGGCAAGTGAACGCCGGGTTCCCAAGCGGAACTGCTTCCTGTACACCAGTGCGAAATCGAGGTAGAGATGGACGGCAACGAACTCATTCAGGCGATCCAGACGCTCAATTCGGAAGACACCTTCCGGCCGCGCCTGGACGCGCAGCAATGGCGCACCTTTGTGCAGTACCTCACGCAGCATGAGCTGCGTTCGGGCGACCTCCTCATCAAGCAGGCCGACCGTGACCGGACCATCTACTTCCTGGGGCAGGGTTCCATGCAGGTCTATGTGACCGGCGGGGCGCCGGGCAGTTCGCGCATCGCCATCCTGCGGCCGGGGGCCATCTGTGGCGAGCCGGGCATCTTTGGCGATGGGCCGCGCATGGCCAATGTGGAGGCCATGACGCCGTGCACGGTGTTCGCGCTGCGCCTGCCGCGCTTCGAGGAGCTCGTGGCCCGCGTGCCCAATGTGGCCGTGGAGGTGCTGCGTGCCGCTGGGAGCGTGATGGCCGTGCGCATGCGGGCCAACCTGTCGCGGCAGGTCCCGATGGCCTGAGCTGGCCCCCACACCGCAGGGCCCATGCGCCCTCGGTCACAGAACAAGACAATGTCGAGTGGAGTATTGAAGGATGTCAGGCAATCAGGCATTGCGCCGCCCCACGGTCCTCGTGGCAGACGATTCACCGCAGAACATCGAATTGCTGTCCCGCGTGCTGGGGCAGGATTACCGGATCAAGGTCGCGACCTCGGGTGACAAGGCCCTGAAGATCGTCTACTCCGACGAGCCACCCGATCTGGTGCTGCTCGACATCATGATGCCCGACCTGAGCGGCCACGAGGTGTGCCGCCGCGTGAAGGCCAACCCGGACCGCCGCCGCATCCCCATCATCTTCGTGACGGCCATGGGCACCATCGAAGACGAGGCCCTGGGCCTGAGCCTGGGGGCGGTGGACTACATCACCAAGCCCATCAGCCCGCCGCTGGTGCAGGCGCGGGTGCGCACCCACCTGGCCCTGTACGACCAGTCGCGCGAGCTGGAGCGCATGGTGGCCCAGCGCACGAACGAGCTGGTGGCCACGCGCCAGCAGATCATCCGCCGCCTGGGGCGTGCGGCCGAGTTCAAGGACAACGAAACAGGCAACCATGTGGTCCGCATGAGCCACATCGCACGCCTGATCGCGCAGCAGTCGGGTCTGGGGCCGGAGGCCATCCAGCTGGTGTTCCAGGCGGCGGCCATGCACGACGTGGGCAAGATCGGCATCCCCGATCACATTCTGCTCAAGCCCGGCCCGCTGACGGACGAGGAGCGCCAGGTGGTGCGCCGCCACCCGCAGATCGGCGCCGACATCATCGGCAAGCACGACAACGAATTGCTGGCCACGGCCCGCACCATCGCCCTGACCCACCACGAGCGCTGGGATGGCAGCGGCTACCCGCAAGGTCTGCAGGGCGAGCAGATCCCGCTGTTCGGGCGCATCGTGGCGATTGCCGATGTGTTCGATGCGCTCATGAGCAAGCGGCCTTACAAGGCGGCTTTGCCGGCGGCGCAGTCGCTGGCGATCATGGCCGAAGAGCGCGGCCGCCATTTCGACCCGACCCTGCTGGACGCCTTCTTTGCGCAGCAGTTCGAGGTGCTGCGCATCATGGAGCTCTACGCCGACGAGCGGGGCACGGTGAGCGACGCGGCGTCCTGATCTGCCGAGCACCCGCCCTCGGCCTGGCGTCTGCCAGGCTCAGAGGGTGAGCACCTTCAGGGCGCGGGCGGCGGCGTCGAAGTCGTAACGCTCGAGGGCGCGGCGAAGCGAGGCGGCCTGCGGATGGCGCGCCAGCTCGGGCTGGCCGTCGAGCAGGTCGGCCAGCAGTTCGCGGGCGTGGGCGTCGTTGTCATCGATCAGGCTGGCCAGGCGGCCCCAGAGGGGTTGCAGGCGTTCGTCCTGCAGGGCTTCGGCCGCGGTGCCACCTGGTTTGGGCGCGGCGTTGGCGGTGCCCTGGGTCATGCGGGCGATGTCGGCCAGCACCTCGTTGAGGCAGCGTTCGGTCTGGCGCAAGGCGAGTTGCACGTCGGCGTGCGTGGGGTCGGGCGCCTGGGTCATGGCCTCTTCCAGGGCCACACAGCTGGCGTGCAGGGCGCGGGCGCCGATGTTGCCGGCCAGGCCCTTGAGGTCGTGGGTGAGCTGGGCGGCGCGTTGGGCTTCGCTGCCGGCATCGGCAAACTGGTTGACGAAGTCGTGCTGCGTCTTGGCAAAGCCCTTGAGCAGGCGGTGGTAGAGGTCGAGGTTGCCCATGCAGCGGGCGAGGCCGTCGGGGGTGTCGAGGCTGCTGGCCTGGGCCAGTTTGGCCTGGCTGGCAGGCAGGAGCGCGCCGGGTTCGCTGTGGCCCTGCTGGGCGGGCGTGATCCAGCGGGCCATGATGGTGAACATCTGGCCCAGGTCGAGCGGCTTGGTGATGTGGTCGTTCATGCCGGCGTCGAGCACGCGCTGGCGGTCGCCGGCCATGGCGCTGGCCGTCATGGCGATCACGGGCAGGTGGGCCCATTCGGGGTTGTCTCGGATGCAGGCGGTGGCGGTGTAGCCGTCCATGACGGGCATCTGGCAGTCCATGAGCACGCCGTCGAAGGGGCCGTCGTGGGCCAGTTTCTGCAGGGCTTCCTGGCCGTTGAAGGCGGTCACCACCCGCAGGCCGGCGCGTTCGAGCAGGTCGCAGGCGAGCTCCTGGTTGAGGGGCTGGTCTTCCACGAGCAGCACGCGGGCGCCGGCCAGCTGGCGCTGAGCCTGTTGCAGGAGGCGGCCGGCGGTGCGCGGGGTGGTGGGCTCGGGCAGGTCCTGGCCCAGCACGCGGCCCAGGGTGTCGAGCAGGGTGGAGGGGGTGACGGGCTTGTTGATGATGCCGGCCAGGCCCACGCCCTGCGATGCCTTGAGGGCTTCTTCGCGGCCGAAAGCGGTGACCAGCAGCACGCAGGGGCGGTGCTCGGGTGGGACCGACAGGGCGTGGCGGGCGAAGGCGATGCCGTCCATGCCGGGCATCTTCCAGTCGGTGAGCAGCACGTGGTGAGGGCGGCCGGCCTTGAGGGCTTCGCGCATGGCGTGCAGGGCCTGCTCGCCGCTTTCGCTGAGTTCGACGTCCAGGCCCATGTGGCGGGTCATGTCGCCCAGGATCTCGCGGGCCGTGGGGTTGTCGTCCACCAGCAGCACGCGCTTGCCTTGCAGCTCGCTGGCCAGCAGGGCGCGGCGGGTGGTGGGCTGGGCCTGCAGGCCGAAGCGGCCGGTGAAGTGGAAGGTGGAGCCCTTGCCCTGCTGGCTGTCGACCCAGATGCGGCCTTGCATCATCTCGACCAGCTGGCGCGAGATGGCCAGGCCCAGGCCGGTGCCGCCGTATTGGCGGGTGGTGGAGGTGTCGGCCTGGGTGAAAGGCAGGAAGAGGCGCTCGATCTGGTCGGGTGCCAGGCCGATGCCGGTGTCGCGCACCCAGAAGTGCAGGGTGACGGCGTCGGCGTCGAGTTGCTGGACCTCGCAGCCGATGATGACCTCGCCCTGTTCGGTGAACTTGATGGCGTTGGTGCCCAGGTTGACGAGGATCTGGCCCAGGCGTGTCGGGTCGCCCACCAGGGCGGTGGGGATGTCGGGCGGGGCGGTGAAGAGCAGCTCCAGGCCCTTGTCTTCGGCGCGCATGCCCAGCACGTCGGCCATGTGGCCCACCACGGTTTCGAGCTGGAACTCGGTGTGTTCGAGCTCCAGCCGGCCGGATTCGATCTTGGAGACGTCGAGCACGTCGTTGAGGATCTGCAGCAGGTTGGCCGCAGCACGGTGGGCCTTGTCGACGTAGTTGCGTGCCTTCGGAGGCATCTCGTCGATCAGCGCCAGGTGGGTCATGCCCAGGATGGCGTTCATGGGGGTGCGGATCTCGTGGCTCATGTTGGCCAGGAAGCGCGACTTGGCCAGGGTGGCCTGCTCGGCGGCCTGCTGGGCGGCCAGGGTGGTGGCCTCGGCCAGCTTGCGCGCGGTGATGTCCTGCAGGATGGCGCAGACCTGCCTGCGGCCATCGTGCTCGAAGGGGATGCCGACGATTTCGGCGTCGAAGGGCTGGCCATCGAGGCGGGTGTGCTGCCAGTCGAAGCGCACGACCTGCTTGTCGGCCATCTTGCCCAGCAGCTTGTCGCGGATGGCGATGGTGTCGGGCTGCTGGGCGTAGGCCGCGGCCGTCAGGGGCGGGGTGTAGGGCTTGAGGCCGAGCAGGGCCTTTTCGCTTTCGGCACCGAAGAGCCGCACCGTGGCCGGGTTGACGCGGGTGATGCCGCCGTCTTCGTCAAAGAAAATGAAGCCCATGGGGGCGTTGGCGAACACGGCCTGGGTGCGGGCCTCGGTCTGGCGGCGGGTGGTGATGTTGCTCCAGTAGCCGTTGAAGGTCTTGCTGCCGTCGGCCTCCAGGGTGACGCGGCACTCGCAGCGGATCCACCAATGGCGACCGCTGTGGTTGATGCTGAACTCGCGGGGTTTGAGCGGCGGGCTGGTGTCACCCTCGCCCATCAGGCGCCAGGGCAGGGTGGGGTCGTTCTCCAGCACCTGGGGATCGATGCCCAGCAGCTCCTGCAGGCCTTCGCCGATGAAGCTGAAGTGCCCCGCGATGTGGCCCTGGCCCTGGTGGTAGCGGAAGACGGTGAGCGGCAGCGCGTGGGCCATGCGGGTGATGGCCTGTTGCGCCCGGGTGAGCGTGGCCAGGCGATGGCGGCGCTGGGCCTGGGTGGCCAGCACGCCGTAGCCGCTCAGCAGCAGGAGGAAGCCTCCGGCAGCCCAGGCGGCAAGCAGGTTGCTTTCGCCTTCCATCGGGATCAGGGCCCAGCTTTGCAGGCCGCTGTAGCTCAAGGGGCGGGAGATGGCCAGGTGGCGCCCATCGTGTCGCTCGACGACGGTGTGGTTCACCTGGTCGACCGTGACGGTGTCGGTGGGCCAGTCCAGCTCGTTGGGCGTGCGCAGGTAGAGCTTGTGGAGCGCCTGTTGGCTCAGGGGGGGCGTGTTCTGCAGGTTGATGTGGGCGAGCTGGTCGGCCACCTGGTTGCCCATGAGGATGACGCCGTTGGCGTCGGTGACGAAGAGCTTGCGCAGGCGGTCGTCGAACAGGCGTGAGAGGGCCTCGCTCTCCTGTTTGACGATGATCACACCCTGCGGGCGCTCGGCATCGCCGATGCGGCTGGCGAAGTAGAAACCGGGGACCTTGGTGGTGCGGCCCACGGCGAACTGGTTGCCATCGCCGTTGTCGAGGGCGTTGATGTAGTAGCTGCGCGAGCGGTAGTTGCCGCCAATGGCGCTGCTGGGGCGGTCGATCTCGCTGTCGGCCAGCATGGTGCCGTAGCGGTCCATCAGGAAAATCTGCGTGACGCCGAAATCCTCGGCCGTGCTGCGCAGGATCTGACTGGTTTCCTGCACCGTGGTCTGCGAGCTCAGGAAGCGGCGGGTGGCCTCGCGGTCGGCTTCGGTGAGGCGCTCCGAGCCTTCGACGCGGGTGGTCTGCAGGAACTGCTGGATGGCGCTTTGCCGACCCAGGGCGCGGGGCAGGGCCGCGAGCTCGCGGAAGCTCACTTCCAGGGAGTTGTGCAGGCTGTCGAGGCGGTTGCGGGCGGCGTCGAGCTTGTCGCGGCGGTGGTTTTCCAGGCTTTTGCTGGCGACCCAGCTGGTGCCCACCACCACCGCCAGGGTCCACAGGGCGGCGGCCACCCAGGGTCTGTTCAGGGAAAGCCGCGTCCTCGCGCGGGTTGCTGTCTCGTCGGGGGCCGGGGGCATGCGGTCTCCTGTATGCCGTGGCCAGGCCGCTGCCTGGAAAGTTGACGCAAAGTGTGCCTTGCCTTGGGGGTTCGGCCTAGGGGGATGCTGCCGGGTCTGAGACGGATTTCAGCCTTTGAGCAACAAACCCTCGGCGCGCAGCAGGTCTTGCGGGCGGCCCGACAACACCAGGGTGTCGCCCACCTCCAGCAGGAGTTCGGGATAGGGGCTGAGCACGCCGCCGTGGGCGCGCCGCACCGAGACGATGGTCACGCCCACGTCGCGCTGGTCGAGGCTGGCGTCCAGGGTGTGGCCCACGCAGTGGGAGTCGTGTTCCAGCGTGACCGACAGCAGCCGCTGCAGCTCGAGTTCGTCGACGCTGTCGTCGTCGGCGCCATGGAAGTAGCCGCGCAGCAGGCCGTAGCGCGCCATCCGTTGCTCCTGCACCAGGCGGAAGACGCGGCGGATCGGCACGCCCACCAGGGCCAGGGCCTGGGAGGCCAGCATCAGCGAGCCTTCGATGGCCTCGGGCACGACCACGGTGGCCCCGGCACTTTGCAGGGTGTCCATGGCCGCGTCGTCGATGGTGCGCACCACCACCGGCACCTGGGGCGCGTGCTCGTGCACCTGGCGCAGGATCTTCTTGGCCGAGGCGGTGTCGGGGTAGGTGACCACCACGGCCGCGGCGCGCGACAGGCCGGCCGCGGCCAGGCTCTGCAGGCGGGAGGCGTCGCCAAAGACCACGTTCTGCCCGGCGGCGGCGGCCTGGCGCACACGGTCGGGGTCGAGGTCGAGCGCCATGTAGGGGATGTTTTCCTGCTCCAGCAGGCGCGCCAGGTTCTGGCCGCTGCGCCCGTAGCCGCAGATCAGCACGTGCTTCTCGGTGTTGATGGCCTTGGAGGCGATCTTGGTCATGGCCAGCGACTGCATCAGCCAGTCGGTCGACGACACCTTCATCACGATCCAGTTGCTGTACTGGATGATGAAAGGCGTGGCCAGCATGGAGAGCACCATCGACGCCAGCAGCGGGCTTTGCACCTGGGGCGGGATGAGGTGGCTGTCTGCGGCCAGGTTGAGCAGCACGAAGCCGAACTCGCCGGCCTGGGCCAGGTACAAGCCGGTGCGCAGGGCCACACCCGTGGTCGCACCGAACAACTTGGCCAGGCCGGTGACCAGGCCCAGCTTGAAGAGCACCGGCCCGGTGGTCAGCACCAGCACCAGGGCCCAGTGGTCGACCAGGCTGTGCCAGTCCAGCTTCATGCCGATGGTGATGAAGAACAGGCCCAGCAGCACATCGTGGAAGGGGCGGATGTCGGTCTCCACCTGGTGCTTGTATTCGGTCTCGGCGATCAGCATGCCGGCCACGAAGGCGCCCAGCGCCAGCGAGAGGCCGAAGTGCTCGGTCAGGGCTGCCAGGCCCAGGGTGACCAGCAGCAGGTTGAGCATGAACAGCTCTTCGCTCTTGCGCCGCGCCACCATGGTCAGCCACCAGTGCATCACCTTCTGGCCGCCGGCCAGCAGCACGATCAGCAGGCCCGCGGCCTTGATGCCGGCCAGCATCAGGGTCATGCCCAGCTCGCTGGCCGAGTCGCCCAGGGAGGGGATCAGCACCAGCAGCGGCACCACGGCCAAGTCTTGAAACAGCAGCACGCCCATGACGCGGCGCCCGTGCTCGCTTTCGAGCTCCAGCCGCTCGGCCATCAGTTTCACGACGATGGCGGTCGAGCTCATGGCCAGGGCGCCGCCCAGGGCCACGGCGCTTTGCCAGCTCAGGCCCCAGCCCAGCAGGCCACCGTCCATGCCCAGCCAGGCCAGCACCGCGCCCAGCGCCAGGTGGCCTGCCAGCGTGGCCAGCATGGTCAGCCCGACCTGGCTGGAGCCCAGCCCGAACACCAGCGACTGCATGCTCTTGAGCTTGGGCAGGTTGAACTCTAGCCCGATCACGAACATCAGGAAGACCACACCGAACTCGGCCAGGTAGCTCACGCCGGCCGAGTCCTTGGCCAGGGCCAGGGCGTTGGGCCCGATCACCACGCCCACGGCCAGGTAACCCAGCATCGGGGGCAGTTTCATCAGGCGGCACAGCACCACGCCGATCACGGCGGCAAACAGGTAAAGGAGAGTCAGGTCGAGCGTGGTGGCCATGTTGTCCCTAGAATCACCCGATCCTACCCGGCGCAGGCACATTCGATGCCAGCGCGGGCCGACTCTCGACCGCTTTGTTCTGCATGCCTTCTGTTCTCACCCAAGACGCCATCGTGGCCCTGGCCCGTCAGGCCCTGGACATCGAAGCCCAGGCCCTGAAAGGCCTTCAAGACCGCCTGCTGGGCGAACCCGGCGTGGCCTTTGCCCAGGCCGTGCAGGCCATGCTGGCCTGCCGTGGCCGCGTGGTGGTGATGGGCATGGGCAAGAGCGGCCATGTGGGCCGCAAGATCGTCGCCACCCTGGCTTCCACCGGCACCCCCGCCATGTTCGTGCACCCGGCCGAAGCCCACCATGGCGACCTCGGCATGGTGCAGGCCGGTGACGTGGTCCTGGCCATCTCCAACTCGGGCGAAAGCGAAGAGCTCACGGCCCTGCTGCCCGTCATCAAGCGCCTGGACGTGACCCTGCTGGCCATGACTGGCAAGCCCGCTTCGGCCCTGGCCCGCCACGCCGACATCGTGCTCGACAGCGCCGTGGCGCAAGAGGCCTGCCCGCTGAACCTGGCCCCCACCGCCAGCACCACCGCGCAGATGGCCCTGGGCGATGCCCTGGCCGTGGTCCTGCTCGATGCCCGCGGCTTCAAGCCCGAAGACTTCGCCCGCAGCCACCCCGGTGGCTCGCTGGGTCGCCGCCTGCTCACCCACCTGCGCGACGTGATGCGTGCCGGCGATGCCGTGCCCCGCGTGGGCGCCGACGCCGGCTTTGGCGAGCTGATGGGCGAGATGAGCGCCAAGGGCCTGGGCGCCGCTGCCGTGGTCGATGCCGCCGGCCGCATCCTGGGCGTCTTCACCGACGGCGACCTGCGCCGCAAGATCGAAGCCGGTGTCGACCTGCGTGGCCTCACGGCCTCGCAGCTCATGACCCCTGGCCCGCGCACCATCCGCGACGACGTGCTGGCCGCCGAGGCCGTCACCCTGATGGAAGCCCACCGCATCAACGTGCTGCTGGTGGTCGATGCCGAGGGCACCCTCGTGGGCGCCGTCAACACCAACGACCTGATGCGCGCCAAGGTGATCTGATGGACCCCCGCCCACTCAAGCCCACGCTCACCTTCAGCCCGACGCTGCGCGCCAAGGCCCGTGGCATCAAGGCCGCCATCTTCGACGTCGATGGTGTGCTCACCGACGGCACGATCTACATCAGCGAAGCGGGCGAAACGCTCAAGGCCTTCCACGCGCTCGATGGCCACGGCCTCAAGCTGCTGGCCCAGGGCGGCATCACCCCCATCGTCATCACGGGCCGGGATTCGCCCTCGGTGCGCCGCCGCCTGAAAGACCTGGGCGTCACCCATGCCGTGTTCGGCGCCCACGACAAGCTGGCCGTGGCCACGCCCCTGCTGGCCGAACTGGGGGTGGCCTGGCACGAGCTCGCCGTGATGGGCGACGACTGGCCCGACCTGCCTCTGCTGTGCCGTGCCGGCCTGGCCATCGCGCCGGCCAATGCCCACCCCGAGGTCAAGGGCGTGGCCGACCACGTCAGCGCCCTGCAAGGTGGCCACGGTGCCGCCCGCGAAGCCTGTGACCTGATGCTGTGGGCCACGGGCCGCTACGAGTCGCTGCTGCACGGCCACCTGCAGACACTCGACACCACCGCCGACGGGGCCCGCCGGTGAAGCAGGGCCTGGGCTGGCGCGCGCTCGAACACGCGCAGGCGGGTTTGCCGGTGCTGGCGGCGGGCGTGCTCGCGGCTTTCACCTGGTGGCTGGTGCAGTCGTCGCCGCATGAACAAGGCGGCGTGCGCGTGAGCGCCCCGGCATCGGCCCCCGATTTCATCCTCAACCAGGCCCAGGTGGCGCGGTTTGACGCCGATGGGCGCCTGGCCGCCGTCGTCGATGGCCAGGTCATGCGCCACTATGCCGACCAGGACCGCCTGCAGATCGACCAGCTGGTGCTCTCGGCCCGGGGCCCGCAAGGCGAAGGCCTGCACGCCACCGCTTTGCGTGGCGAAGCCAACCGCGAGGCCGAACAGGTGACGCTGGAAGGTGGTGCCCGCGTGCTGGCCCAGCCGGCACCCGATGCCGCGGCGGGCCAGGGCCTGCGCCGCAACCCGGCCCGCTTCGAAGGCGACAGCCTCCTGGTGGACACCCGCCAGCGCGTGGTCTCCTCCGACCGGCCGGTGACGCTGACCCAGGGCGCGAACGTGGTGCACGCCCAGTCTCTGCGTCACGACGACGCCACCGGCCTCACCGAACTCAAGGGCCGTGTCCAGGGCCGTTACGACCTGGCGAGCCGCCCGTGACCGACCCCGTGGCGCCCGCCCACATCGGCCACGCCCCCAGCCCAGCCAATCCGGCCCCGCTGGTCTTCATCACCGGCGCCTCCAGCGGCATCGGCCAGGCCCTGGCCGCCCGCTACGTGGCCCTGGGGTGGCGGGTGGCCCTGGTGGCCCGCCGTGCCGAGGCCATGGCCGATTGGGCCCAGGCTCAGGGCTGGCCTGCCGAGCAGTGGGCCGTGTACGCCGCCGACGTGCGGGACCCCGCCCAGGTGCAGGCCGCGGCCGCCGCCTGCCTGGCCAGCCAGGGCCTGCCCGAGGTGGTGATCGCCAACGCCGGCATCAGCATCGGCATCGACCTGGCCCTGGCCGAAGACATCGCCGTGCTGCGCGACCTGCTCGACACCAATGTGCTGGGCCTGGCCGCCACCTTCCAGCCCTTCATCGGCCCCATGAAGGCACGCCGCCGCGGCACCCTGGTGGGCGTGGCCAGCGTGGCTTCGGTGCGGGGCCTGCCCGGTCATGCCGGGTATTGCGCGGCCAAGGGCGCGGTGGTCCAGTTGTGCGAGACCCTGCGTGGCGAGCTGCAGGCCCATGGCGTCAAGGTCGTGACCCTGGCGCCGGGTTACATCGACACCCCGCTGACCCGCGAAAACGCCTACCCCATGCCCTTCCTGATGGCGCCCGAGGTGTTTGCCGAACAGGCCGTGCGCGCCATCTCGGCGGGGGTGCGCTGGCGCGTCATCCCCTGGCCCATGGGCGTGGTGGCGGCGCTCCTGCGCTGGATGCCGCGTTGGCTGTTCGACCGCGTGGTCGGTTCCCAGCAGCAGCGCAAGAAGCAGCGGCGCAGCGCTTGAACGAAGCCTGAACGAAGGCTGCACAAGCGCGCATCGGCCTGAAACAGGCCGTCTGATCAGTGGTGGCCGTGGCCGTTTCCGTGGCCGCGGCCACGGTCTCCACCACCACGGTGGTCTTCGCGCTCGTCGCGCCGGTCGTCTCTGCGGTCATCCCGGCGGTCGTCACGCCTGGCATCCCGCACGTCGCCACGCACGAAGTACACCGGCTGACCGCAGGCGTGGTAGCGGCCGCAGTAGCGGGCCCAGTCACGCGAATGGCCAGGGGGCACGCGCAGGTAGATCGGGCGCTGGTGGACCGACACCGGGGCCGGCTGGATGATCACCGGCTGGGCGTAGATCACCGGCGGCGGTTGGTCGCCGATGTCGATGCGGCCATAAAAACCAGGCTGGTTGACGCTGACGCTGACCCCCACATTGGTCGTGGCGGCCTGGGCCGAGGTGGCGATCAGGGCCGCGCCCAGGCAGGGCAGGGCGAGGTGGGTGGCAAAACGGGTGGCAAGTCGGGCAAAGCGGTACATCTTGGGGCTCTCGTGTGGTGCGCCCCGTGGGTCACCGGACGCGCAGGCATTCTGCGGCCGTTGCCCGGGGGGCGTGTGTCTGGATGTAGTCCATGGCTCGCCCATGAAAAAAGGCGGGGTCTTGCGACGCCGCCTTGTTTTCTGTGTCGCCCCTTCAGGCTCTCGGCTTGGAGGGGGACATCAGGAGATCGGGTAGATCAGTAGCCGCCGCCGTAGCCGCCGCCGTTACCACGGCCACCGCCGCCGTAACCGCCGCCGCCACCGCCTTCGCGACGACCGCCGCCGAAGCCGCCGCCGCCACCTTCACGACGGCCGCCGCCGAAGCCGCCACCACCGTTGCCGCCATTGCCGCCGCCGTAGGGGCTGCGGAAGCCAGCAGGACGCTCTTCACGGGGGCGGGCTTCGTTCACGACGATCGCACGGCCGGACACGGGCTGACCGTTCAGACCGTTGATGGCAGCTTGCGCTTCAGCGTCAGAGCCCATTTCCACGAAACCGAAGCCCTTGGAGCGACCGGTGTCGCGATCCATCATGACCTTGGCCGAGTTCACGGCGCCGTATTGGGAGAAAGCGTCATTCAGATCCTGATCGCGCACGCTGTAGGCCAGATTGCCCACGTAAAGTTTGTTGCCCACGAGAGAGCCCCTTTCAATCAATCAAAGTAACCATGCGGAGCTTCAACCCATCAGGACCTATTCCAACGACGGTGCCGCTACCAGACACAGACAAAACATTATGGGTGATGCAGCCACATCTATCCAGCGTTTTCAACCCTTATTTGTGGGCCAATGTCAACCGTCTTGGCGTGATGTGGTGCGCTGTCCTCAGGGGGGCCCTAGGGCTAGCCCCTATGATCGGTGCGCATTCAGCGGTGCACAGCTTTCCCCTTGAAACACGGTGACCATGCACGATTCCCCTTCTGTCCTGTCTTCCGAGCCTGACGTGGTCCTCCCGGGAACGCCTGGCCGGCGCGCACGGCGCTTCGATTGGTGGCAGGCCCTGATCCGGGTGCTCTCCAGCATCGAGTCCCTGCGCGACGGGCGCATCGTCTACATCCTGGTGGCTTCTTTTGCCGGGGCCGGGCTGGCCCTGGCGACCGCCCAGGCCTCGCTGGGGCGCAACGAGCTGAACTGGGCGATCGGCCAGGGCTCGGCCGCGCTGTTCATCGCTTTCTACGGCGCCAACGCGGCCGGCCTCATGGCCATGGACCGCGCCCTGGGCCTGGTGGCCCGCGATGGCTGGCAGGCGGTGGAAGACGCCCTGGGCGTGGGGCACCGCGTGCTGCTGGCCCTGGCCGGGGTGTTCGGGGTGGTGGCCGTGCTGGCCGCGGCCGTGCTGGGCCTGTACTGGCTGAGCGGCCTTCCCAGGATCGGGCCCTGGCTGTTCGTGGGGGTGGTGCCGCTCACGGTGGTGCTGATCGGCCTGGTGATGCTGGCGATGCTGGCCGTGGTCGGGCCACTGACCGGCCCCAGTGTCTGGCACGGTGCCACATCGTGGGAAGCCTTCCTGGGCCTGGGCCGGCTGGTGCGCGAGCGCCTGCTGCAGTCGGCCGTGCTGGTGGGGGCGCTCAGCCTGGTCACCGGCCTCGTGGGGGCCGCCAGCTCGGTGATGATCCTGGCCGGGGGCCGGGTCATGGCCGAGGCCTCTGTGTTCGTGCTGGGCGTGGACATCCCGCCCGAGACCCTCATGGTCGGCCTCTTGGGCCGCAACACCCAGGGCATCAACGCGGCCAACCTGCCGGCCGAGGCGCTGCCCTACATCTCGTCGGCGACCATCGGTGGCGGCGTGGTGTTCGCCCTCGCGCTGGTCCTGCCCACCGTGGTCTACCTGCGTGGGGTGTGCGAGGTCTACCTGGCGCTGAAGGCGGCCGAGCTGGAGGAGGGCGCATGAGCCGCGCGGCACCCCTCCGGCCTGGCACCCTGGTCGATCCCTGCCCCTGTGGCCGCCCGGCTGCCTATGCCGACTGCTGTGGTCGCTACCACGCGGGTCCGCTGGCCGGCCAGGCGCCGGATCCCGAATCCCTCATGCGTTCGCGTTACAGTGCTTTCGTCAAGGATGTGAGGGCTTACTTGCTTGACACCTGGCATGCCAGCGAGCGGCCTGCGCTGATCGAACCGCCCGAACCCGGCCTGCGCTGGCTGGGTCTGGACGTGCAGCAGGCCGAGATGACCGGCCCCGACACCGGCACCGTGCGTTTCGTGGCGCGCAGCAAGTGGGGCGGGCGCGCCCACCGCCTGGTCGAAACCAGCCTTTTCGTGCGCGAAGGTGGGCGCTGGTTTTACGTGAAGGCCCTGGACTGAAGCCGGGAGGCCCGGTCGCGGGCAGGCCCCTCATCCAAGGGGTTTAACGCAGAACGGAAGGGCTTCCCCCCGCGACAAGGGCCGGGGGTGGCCGGTATGGTGGCGTACCTGTTTCAGAGCGCGCCCCACCATGCCCGATGTCGCCCAGCTGAGTTCAACCCTGACGGCCGCCCTGGCCCGGCTGGACGTGGTCCAGTGGATGATGGTGGTGCTGGGCCTGTCGGCGGTGGGCGTCACGGCGCTGGAGGGCTGGTGGATCGGGCGGCGTGCCGCGGGCGGTGTCTACGACTGGCGGGCGTTCTGGACGACGGTGCGCATCAACCTCTGGCGCGTGGTGGTCGAGGCCCTGCCCATGGGCGTGGTGCTGGGCGCCTCGCTGCCCTTTGGCGCCTGGATGTACGAACACCGCCTCTGGACCGTGCCCATGGACACCGCCTGGGGCTGGGTGGCCATGTTCTTCACCACCGAGTTCTTCTATTACTGGCTGCACCGTGCCGGCCACCGTGTGCGCTGGTACTGGGCCTCGCACCAGGTGCACCATTCGGGCAACCAGTACAACCTGGCCGCGGCCTTCCGGCAGTCGATCACGGGCAAGGTGAGCGGTGGCTTCGTCTTCTTTGCGCCGCAGTGCCTGCTGGGTTTTTCGCCCGAGGCGGTGCTGCTGTCCTACGGTCTGAACCTGGTCTACCAGTTCTGGATCCACACCGACATGGTCGACCAGCTGGGCTGGATGGAGGGCATTTTCAACACGCCCTCGGCGCACCGGGTGCACCACGCGGCCAACGTGGAATACCTCGATTGCAACTACGGCGGCACCATCATGCTGTTCGACCGGCTCTTTGGCACCTATGTGCCCGAGCGCGAGGGGGTGGTGATCCGCTATGGCCTGGTCAAGCCGCAGACCTCGTACACGGCGATCCGGATCTGCCTGGCCGAATGGCTGGCGATGGGGCGGGACCTGCTGACCGTGCGCAGCCCGCGTGCGCTCTGGGGCCATCTGTTCGGCCCCCCCGGCTGGTCGCCCGATGGCAAGGGGCTGACGACCGATGCCTTGCGCGCCCGGATGCAGGCGCTCACTGGCGAGCCGGCCGGGGTGCCCCCGGAGGATTGGTTCGAGGCAGGGGCGACGGCCCGGAGGGCCTGAGCCCCGGGTGCGTGCCTAGAGGGGGCTTCAGCGCGTGGCGGCTTCGAGGTCGCCCAGCCAGCGCAGGGCCTGCTCGCGGCTGTCGCCACACATCTCTTCGCTGGGTTGCAGCGAACCGCAGACGGCGGGTCGTTCGGGCTGGCCAAACAGCCCGCAGCGCAGTTCGGCGTCGAGGTGAGGGCAGGGCACACCAGCCGGCTTGCCCTGAGGCAAGCCCGGCATGGGTGAACTGATGGAAGGGGCCGTGCAGCAGGCGGCGCAGCCTGGTCGGCAGGACATGGTGGAAGACGCCATGCCCGGGATTGTCGCTCGTCGCCCGTGGAAAGAAGCAACCCTGATTTTGTGATCGTGACGACAGCGAACGTCACCACTTTATGGGAGGCGGGTTTGGACAACCATCCCTAGTTTGTCGCGCTGTGCATCTGATACCGGGGGCGCAGGGCGGCGCGGCACCCAGGCCAGGTCCCCGAGACAGGGTGATTTCAGTACAATGGAAGGTTGCTCAAAAATGAGGCAAGCCAGGCGCGCGTGCGCACCCCGTGTGGGGCCTGGCCTGCCCGAGCCAGCCCTCTCCCTTGCCCAGCCCTGAAAGCGGCGCTCCCATGCTTTATCCCAAAGAATTTGACGTGATCGTGGTCGGCGGTGGCCATGCCGGCACCGAAGCCGCCCTGGCGGCCGCCCGCATGGGTTGCGCCACCCTGCTCCTGACGCACAACATCGAGACCCTGGGGCAGATGAGCTGCAACCCCTCGATCGGCGGCATCGGCAAGGGCCACCTGGTGAAAGAGGTCGACGCCTTGGGCGGGGCCATGGCCGAGGCCACGGACGAAGGCGGCATCCAGTTCCGCATCCTGAACGCGAGCAAGGGCCCGGCGGTCCGCGCCACCCGTGCGCAGGCCGACCGCATCCTCTACAAGGCCGCCATCCGCCAGCGTCTGGAGAACCAGCCGAACTTGTGGCTCTTCCAGCAGGCGGTGGACGACCTGATGGTGGAGGGGGACGGCGAAGGAGCGCGCGTGGTGGGCGCCATCACCCAGGTGGGCATCCGCTTCAAGGCCAAGGCCGTGGTGCTGACGGCTGGCACCTTCCTCGATGGGCGGGTGCATGTGGGGTTGCAGAACCACCCGGCCGGCCGCGCCGGTGACCCGCCCGCGGTGACGCTGTCGGCGCGCCTGAAGGAACTCAAGCTGCCGCAGGGCCGCCTGAAGACGGGCACGCCGCCGCGCATCGACGGGCGCAGCATCGACTTCAGCAAGCTCAGCGAACAGCCTGGTGATGGCGTGGGCCTGGTCGGGCGCTGGGGCGAGTCGGCGCCGACGGGCCCGGATGTGCCGGTGTTCAGCTTCCTGGGTTCTGCCGCTCAGCACCCGCGCCAGCTGCCATGCTGGATCACCCACACCAACGCGCAGACGCACGACATCATCCGCTCGGGCTTTGACCGCAGCCCGATGTTCACCGGGGTGATCGAAGGGGTGGGACCGCGTTACTGCCCCAGCATCGAGGACAAGGTCAACCGCTTTGCGGACAAGGACTCGCACCAGATCTTCCTGGAGCCCGAGGGCCTGACGACCAACGAGTTCTACCCCAATGGCATCAGCACCTCGCTGCCTTTCGACATCCAGCTGGCGGCGTTGCGCTCCATGCCTGGTCTGGAAGACGCCTTCGTGCTGCGCCCGGGTTACGCCATCGAGTACGACTATTTCGACCCGCGCGAGCTGAAGTCGAGCTTCGAGACCAAGTCCATCCAGGGCCTGTTCTTTGCGGGCCAGATCAACGGCACCACGGGTTACGAAGAGGCGGCGGCCCAGGGCCTGTTCGCCGGCCTGAACGCCGCGCTGCAGGTCCAGGACCGCGAGGCCTGGTTGCCCCGCCGTGACCAGGCTTACCTGGGGGTGCTGGTCGACGACCTGATCACCAAGGGAGTGACCGAGCCTTACCGCATGTTCACCAGCCGTGCCGAGTTCCGCCTGCAGCTGCGCGAAGACAACGCCGACATGCGCCTGACCGAAATCGGCCGTGAACTGGGCCTGGTGGGCGATGCTCGCTGGGACGCCTTCAACCGCAAGCGCGACGCTGTTTCACGTGAAACAGAACGGCTGAAGTCGACCTGGGTGCGGCCGGCCACGCTGCCTGCGGCCGATGCCGAACGCCTGCTGGGCAAGGCCCTGGAGCACGAGTACCGCCTGATCGACCTGTTGCGCCGCCCGGGTGTGGACTTCGATGTGGTGCACACCGTGGCCGATCTGGCGGCGGCGAACCAGCGTGCGCTGAAGGGTGCCGCGGCGGCAGAGGAGGGCGATGTTCCACGTGAAACACCGCTCTCTGGCCGCGCGGCCCTGGTGGCCGAGTTCGGTCAGACCTTGGCCGATGCCGTGGCCGAGCAGGTGGAAATCAGCGTGAAGTACGCCGGCTACATCGACAAGCAGAACGAAGAGGTGGAGCGTGCCGCCCACTTCGAGGGCATGAGGCTGCCGAGCGAGCTGGACTACATGCAGGTCTCTGCCCTGAGCATCGAGGCCCGCCAGAAGCTGAACAAGCATCGCCCTGAGACCCTGGGCCAGGCTTCGCGCATTTCCGGCATCACCCCGGCGACCATCTCGCTCCTCTTGATCCACCTGAAGAAGGGGCGATTCAAGGGCTTCACGCAGCAGGAGCTGCCGGCTGCAGACCGGGCGACGGACGGCCAGGCGGCCTGATCTCGCTGGCGGACCGCCTTGCCTGAGGTGCGCAGCGCGGCACGTGTCTGCGGGCTGCGCGCCCTGGCTGATGACGACAGCGGATGACGAGCACAGGGGAGGGCGGGCGGCCGCCGACGTCCCCCGGATCCTCCGGCATCATCCCGTCCTGACCTTTTTCCACCGGCCTGCCTTCGTGTTCGAGGCGCGCCCCATGGAGTCACCATGACCTCACGTTTCCGCGGCAACGGCCCGCGATCTTCCGACAGCAAGGCCCCGACGCAAGGCGCCCAGCGTCCGCCAGCCCGTGCTTACCAGCCCATCGTCACCTGGCGTGAAGCCGAATGGCAGGCGGCCGTGTCGCCCGTGGAGCAGGCCCTGGGCCTGAGCCTTTCGCCGGCCCAGCAGGACCTGCTGGCCCGTTACATGGTGATGCTGCACCACTGGAACAGCACCTACAACCTCACCGCGGTGCGCGACGCGCCCGACATGCTCAGCCACCACCTGGCCGACTGCCTCGCGGTGCTGGCGCCGTTGGGCCGGCACCTGGCCGATGCGCAGGCGCAGGCTGGAGCGGCGACCGGGGCCCCAGCCGGCCAGGGTGGGTTCCGCCTGCTCGATGTGGGCAGTGGCGGCGGGCTGCCTGGGGTGGTGTTGGCCATTTGCCGCCCGGAAGTGCAGGTGACCTGTGTGGACACCGTCGGCAAGAAGGCGGCGTTCATCCGGCAGGTGGCGGCCGAACTGCGCCTGCCCAACCTGCGGGCCGAGCACGCCCGGGTCGAGACCCTGAAAACGGCCTTCAACCTGATCACCTCACGGGCCTTTGCCTCGCTGCCTGATTTTGTGGGCCTGACCCGGTCCCTCCTGGCGCCGGGTGCCGTGTGGATGGCGATGAAAGGCAAGTTGCCCGAAGACGAGCAGGCCGCCTTGCCTGCCGACGTGGAGGTGTTTCACGTGGAACAACTCCAGGTGCCGCAGCTGGACGCCGAGCGTTGCCTGATCTGGATGCGCCCCTGCGCTGCTGCCTGACCCCGCCCATGAAAACTGCAATGTGGGTGTGGACACCGCTCTGCCTGGCCCTCGGCCTGGGTGGGGTGACAGGGCCCAGCCTGGCCCAAACCAAAGGCGTGTCGGGGGGTGTGGCGCCGGTGCTGAGCACCGCGCGCGAGGTGCCGCCCGACCCGGTCAGCGACATCCTCAGCGAGGAGGCGATCAAGCCCGGTGCGGGCAAGCCCGTGGCCGCGCCCTCTGCGCCGGCCAGAACCGCTGCGGTGACGGTGCCTGTCCAGGCGCGGGTCCAGGCCGCCGCGAAGGCGCCCGTGACGGTGCCGACGAAGGCCATCGAGCCGGTGGTGGCGCGGCCCCCCGAGGGTCGCCGCGCGAACCCGGTTCGGGCCGTGGGGCAGGGCGCCCAGACCGTGGCCACCCGGCGGGGTGGCGGGGCACAGGCGGTGTCGACCCGTGGGGACGCCGCCGCGGTGGCCCAGGCGCCGGCCCGGCGTGCGGTGGTCGATCGCCAGCCCGCCGTGTCGCGCACCCCGACCGATGCCAAGGTGGCTCGCAAGGCGCCGACCCAGGGTGAGAAGGGGGCCGGCAAGGTGAAGGGCAAGGAGGCGGTCTCGCGTCAGGCCAAGCCGCCTGTCAACAAGTCGGCCACCAAAGCGGCCACCAAGCCCGCCATCAAGCCTCTGCCAAAGGTGTCAGCCAAGGTGTCGCCCAAGGCCCCTGAGCGCACCTCGCGCAAGGCTCAGGGGTCTGCGTCGACCCGAGCCGAAGCGCCTCGCCGCCGCACCGCGACCCGCTGAACCGGGGTCATCCCGCCACACACCGGGGCACGGCTGCAGGGGTGTGCAGAGGGTGTGTGCGGCGGATGCACAAGCGTGCAGGGATAATGCGCCCATGCCGCACATCTTCTGCATTGCCAACCAAAAGGGCGGGGTGGGCAAAACCACCACCACTGTGAACCTGGCCGCGGGTCTGGCCCAGATCGGGCAGCGCGTGCTCATCGTCGACCTGGACCCCCAGGGCAACGCCACCATGGGCTCGGGCGTGGACAAGCGCACCCTGGAAGCCTCCGTCTACGATGTGCTGCTGGAGCAGGCCAGCATTGCCGAAGCCCGCGTGCGCAGCCCCAAGGGCGGCTACGACGTGCTGGGTGCCAACCGCGAGCTGTCGGGCGCCGAGATCGAGCTGGTCACGCTGGAGCGCCGCGACCGCCGCCTGAAAACCGCCATCGAGGCCGCCAACGCCGATTACGACTTCGTCCTGATCGACTGCCCGCCCTCCCTCAGCCTGCTCACCCTCAATGGCCTGACCTGCGCCCATGGCGTGATCGTGCCCATGCAGTGCGAGTACTTCGCGCTCGAGGGCCTCACCGATCTGGTCAACACCGTCAAGCAGGTGCACGC
This sequence comes from Aquabacterium sp., assembly GCF_021768455.1. Taxonomy (GTDB): domain Bacteria; phylum Pseudomonadota; class Gammaproteobacteria; order Burkholderiales; family Burkholderiaceae_C; genus Aquabacterium. The sequence continues at coordinate 21,046 of NZ_JAIZVX010000025.1, forward strand.
CAACCTCAACCGCGAACTGCAGCTCATCGGTCTGCTGCGCGTCATGTTCGATCCGCGCATCACCCTGCAGCAGCAGGTCAGCGAGCAGCTCAAGGGCCACTTTGGCGAGAAGGTGTTCAACACCGTGATCCCGCGCAATGTGCGCCTGGCCGAAGCGCCCAGCTATGGCGTGCCCGGCGTCGTGTTCGACCCGAGCAGCAAGGGCGCCCAGGCCTTCGTGGCCTTCGCCGAAGAGCTGGTGCAGCGCGTGGCCCAGGGCACGGCCGGTTTCTGACGCGTTCACCTCGCCCACCCACCACATCCATTCGAGCCATGGCGACCAAAAAATCCAAAGGCCTGGGCATGGGCCTGGAGGCCCTCCTCGGCCCCAAAGTCAACGACCCCGTTCCGAGCAGCACGCCCGATGGCGCCCCTTCGGTGCTGCGCCTCGATGTGCTGCAGCCCGGCAAGTACCAGCCCCGCACCCGCATGGACGAGGGCTCGCTCTACGAGCTGGCCGAGAGCATCCGTGCCCAGGGCATCATGCAGCCCATCCTGGTGCGCCCCGTGGGCGACCCCGCCGCGGGCCGCTACGAGATCATCGCCGGTGAGCGCCGTTCGCGCGCCGCCCGCCTGGCCGGCCTGCAAGAGGTGCCGGTGCTGGTCAAGGCCGTGCCCGACGAGGCCGCGGCCGCCATGGCCCTGATCGAGAACATCCAGCGTGAAGACCTCAACCCGCTGGAGGAGGCCCAGGGCCTGCAGCGCCTGACCAGCGAGTTCGGCCTCACCCATGAGCAGGCCGCCCAGGCTGTGGGCCGCTCGCGCAGCGCCGCCTCCAACCTGCTGCGCCTGCTCAACCTGGCCGAGCCGGTGCAGACCCTGCTCATGGCCGGTGACCTGGACATGGGCCACGCCCGCGCCCTGCTGCCGCTGGACAAGGCCCAGCAGATCACCACCGCCACCGAGGTGGTGGCCAAAAAGCTGAACGTGCGCGAGGCCGAAAAGCTGGTCGCCAAGGTGCAGGGCGCCGGTCGCCAGACCCCGCTGTTGCGCGTGAAAAACGAGAAGAGCCGCGACGTGCTGCGCATCGAAGAGCAGCTCTCCGACCTGCTGACCGCCGCCGTGGCGATCAACGTGAAAAAGCGCACCAAGCGCGGCGAGCAGGGCGAGGTCACCATCCAGTTCGGCAGCCTGGAAGAGCTCAATGGCCTGATCGACCGCCTGCGTGGCGGCGCCGCCGAGTGAGTGGCTGGCGCCGGGCCTTCACATGGCCCGTGCCGGCTTTGGCCAGCTGGGGGGCGGCCTGGGTATTGGCCGACGCTTTGCGGGCCGCCAGCGCCCCCTTGTGGGCCTCCCTGGCCCTGCCCACGGCCCTGGGGGCCTCGCTGGCCCTGATCCCGGCGGTCGCGGGCACCACCTGGCGCCGCGTTTTCGTGGCGGCGGGCTTCCCGCTGAGCGTGCTGGCGATGGGGCAGGGCGCCGGCCTGCCGGCCTGGGTGTGGCTGGCCCCGCTGGCCCTGCTGATGCTGGCCTACCCGCTCAACGCCTGGCGCGACGCACCTGTGTTCCCCACGCCAAAGGGCGCCCTGGCCGACCTGGCCGCCCACGCGCCCCTGGCCTCGCCCGATGCCACCGTGCTCGATGCCGGCTGCGGCATGGGCGATGGCCTGCGCGAGCTGCGTGCAGCCTACCCCCAGGCCCGCCTCGAGGGCGTGGAATGGAGCTGGCTGTGGTGGGCCGTGGCCGCCTTGCGCTGCCCCTGGGCCCGCGTGCGCCGGGGTGACATGTGGGCGGGCGACTGGTCAGGCTGCGGCCTGGTCTACCTCTTCCAGCGGCCCGAGACCATGCCCCGCGCCCTGGCCAAGGCCCGTGCCGAGATGCGCCCGGGCGCCTGGCTGGTCAGCCTGGAATTCGAGGCCCGCAACGACGCCGGCCAGCCCCTGGTGCCCCACGCCCGCCTCAGCCTGCCGGGCGGGCGACCGGTCTGGGTCTACCAGCCGGTGCCGGCACCTCAGGAGGCGGCCAGCAAGGGCCGGCGCTGAGCCACCGCATGGGTCGATGAGGGCAGGGGGCTCACCTCGGTGAACGCCTGCGTCCGGTAGCCTTGCGAGGGCGTGCGCACCTGGAAGCCGCGCATCGAGTCGCCCATGCGCTGGGCCTGTTCGCTCAGGGCCTGCACGGCGTGGGCGTTCTGGGAGACCAGGCCCAGGTTCTGGCTGGCGTCCTGGTGCAGGGCGTCGATGGCACCTTGCACCGCCTGCAGTTGCTGGCGCTGCACCTGTCCGGCCTCGTTGATGCGGGTGATCAGGTCCTTGACCTGCTGCACCTGGGCCACCACCTCGGCCATGGTCGAGCCGGCCTCTTTCACGGTGGTGTGCCCCTCGCGAACCTTGTCGACGCTGGTGGTGATCAGACCCTTGATTTCGCGGGCGGCCGTGGCCGAGCGCTGCGCCAGCGAGCGCACCTCGCTGGCCACCACCGCGAAGCCGCGGCCCTGTTCGCCCGCCCGGGCAGCTTCCACCGCGGCGTTGAGGGCCAGGATGTTGGTCTGGAAGGCGATGCCGTCGATCACCCCGATGATCTCGGAGATGCGCTGGCTGGACGCCTGGATCTCGTCCATGGTCTGCACCACGTTCTGCACGGCCTGGCCGCCCTGACCGGCCACCACCGCCGCCTGGGTGGCGCAGTGCTGGGCGTCTTCGGCCGTCTGGGCGTTGAGGGCCACGCAGTCGGCCATGGTGCCCACGGCGTCCACCGTGCGCGAGAGGTCCTGCCCCTGACGCTGGCTGCGGCTGGCCAGCTCCGCATTGCCCTGCACCAGCTGGCTGGCGGCGGCGGCCACGGCCACGGCGCTGCCCCGCACATCGCCCACGGTGTCCGACAGGCTGGTGCACATGGTGTTGAGCGCCTGGGCCAGCTCACCGAGTTCGTCTTTGGCGCGGGTCTCCATCGAGGCCTTCAGGTTGCCCTGTGCCACCTCGTTGGCCAGGGCCACACCGCGCCGCACCCGCGACAGCAGCCGACCGGAGACCTGCTGGTAGAGCACGCCCGCCAGGGCCAGCAGGGCGACAGCCAGGGCCACGCTCTGCCAGCGCACGGCGGCGGTGGTCTCGTCCATGTGCTGCATCGAGGATTCGGCGAAGGTGCTGCCGGCCTTCACGGTCTGGTCCACGCCCTGGCGGTGGGCCTGGTAGGCGGCGTGCGCCCGGGCCAGGCCGGAGCGGGCGGTGTCGGCCTGGCCCTGGGCCAGGGGCTGCAGCACGGCCTGCTCGGCTTCCTGGATGAAGCGCTGGCCTTCACGGTGCTGGGCGCCCAGCAGCTCGCGCTCCAGGCCATGGGGCGGATGCGCCTGCCAGTAGGCGACACGGGCCTCGTACTCGCCCTTCAGGCGCGTGAATTCCTTTTGCGCCTCGGCCAGGGGCAGGGTCTGTTCCACCGCCTGCGAGAGCACCAGGCGCATCTCGATCAGGTACATGGGCGGTGGCAGGATGTCGGCCACCACGTCCTTGGCGACGAAGGTCTGGCGGGCGGCATCGTCCAGGCTGCGCGCGCCGTGCAGGCCCATGGCCAGCACCAGCAGGGTCGACAGGGTGGTGGGCAGGGCGATCGAAAACAGCTTCCAGTGCAGGGATGACGGCAGCATGCGCAACTCCAGGCAGGTCGGGCTGGAGTTTGGGGCCGGCCACCCGGCCGCCTGACCTCTCCAGAGGGGTGAGCCATCGTGCCGGGACGCCTGTGTCGCCATAGCCCCGATAAGCCTGTTCGTCCGGCGGCAATTCGGTGCCATCCGCCGTTTGGACGAGGGGCCTGGGCCTAAACTCAGGGCTTTCCCGCCCGAGTGCCCAGCCAGTGACCGCCACGACCCCATCCGACGACACGCCGATCGCCCCTCCGTTCACCAGCGAAGAGTTCCGCGCGACCCTGGGCCAGTTCACCACCGGCGTCACCATCGTCACGGCGCGCGACGCCGATGGCCGGCTGCTGGGCCTGACGGCCAACTCCTTCAACTCGGTCTCGCTGAACCCCCCGCTGGTGCTGTGGAGCCTGGCGCGCCACTCCAGTTCGATGCAGGGCCTGCGCTCGGCCACGCACTACGCCATCAACGTGCTGTCGGCCGACCAGCGCGGCCTGGCCGAGCGCTTTGCCAGCAAGTGTGCCGACCGCTTCGAGGGCGTGGCCTGGCAGCCCGGCCTGAGCGGCGCGCCGGTGATCGACGGCGCCATCGCGGTCTTCGAATGTGCCCACCATGCCCAGCACGAGGCGGGCGATCACCTCATCTTCGTGGGCCAGGTCACGCACTGCCGCCGCCGCATCGGCGCGGCGCCGCTGGTCTACCACGGCGGCCGTTTCGTCACCAACCTGGCGCTCTGAGCGGGGCGCGCGCAGCGCCCGAGGCTCAGCGCGCCTCGACCGCGGCCCAGTGGTCGAGCAGGTGCAGCAGGCGGGCCACGTCCAGCGGTTTGGTCAGGTAGTCGGCAAAGCCGCGCTGGCGGGCTTCCTTGATCTGGTCGGGCATGACGTCGGCCGAGAGCGCCACCCTCGGGATGCCGGTGGTGGCGGGGCTGAAGGCCAGCAGGTCGGAGACCTCCAGGCCGCTCATGTCGCCCAGGTGCATGTCCAGCAGCAGCAGGTCGGGCGGGCTGGAGAGCGCCATTTCCACGGCCTCGCGGCCGCTGCGGGCCACCTCGAGGTGCCATTGCGGCCGCATGCGCAGCACCTGGCGCACCAGCTCGACGTTCACGGCGTTGTCTTCGGCGTAAAGCAGGTTCAGGCTGGGGGCCAGGCCGCCCTCGTCGAGCTGGCCGAACAGCGAACGGCCACCGCGGCCCGGGCGGCTGTCGGGGCCGCCGTCCTGCAGCGGGGTTACGGGGTCGCACTGCGGCAGCCACACGCGGAAGACGCTGCCCACGCCCGGCTGGCTGGAGACCTCGATGCGTCCGTGCATCAGGTCGACCAGGCGCTTGACGATGACCAGGCCGATGCCCGTGCCCTCGACCGGCGTGCGTTCGGCGCCCAGCCGGTTGAAGGGTTCAAAGAGGTGTTGCGTCTGCTCCGGGCTCAGGCCCTGGCCGGTGTCGCTCACGGCCAGCGCCACCTGGCCGTTCACCGCCAGCGCCTCGATCATCACGCGCCCACCGGCCTTGTTGTACTTGATGGCGTTGGAGAGCAGGTTGACCAGGATCTGGCGCAGCCGGGTGTGGTCGGCCAGCACGTGCAGCGAGGTGTCGGGCTGGGTGAGCTGCAGGCTCAGCTGGCTGGCGGTGGCCTGGTTGCTGACCAGGGCCACGGCCTCGTCCAGCGCCTGGTGCACCGCCATGGGCCCGATGGCCATGGGCAGGCTGCCGGCCTCGATGCGGGACAGATCGAGCACGTCCGTCAGCATGGCCAGCAGGTGGGCGCCGGCCCGTTCGATGTGCGCCACCTTCTGGCGCTGGGCATCGACCAGGGGGTGGCGGGGGTCGACCCGCAGCAGCTGCGCAAAGCCCAGCATGGCGTTGAGCGGCGTGCGCAGCTCGTGGCTCATGCGCGAGAGGAACTCCGTCTTGGCCTCGCTGGCGCGTTCGGCCGCCTGGGCCGAGCTCATGGCGGCCTGCATGCGCAGGCGCTCGGAGATGTCCTCGATGACCTGGATGAACTGGTGCGGGCGGCCCTGGTCGTCGCGCAGCAGCACGGCGGTCAGCAGCACCCACACGGCCTGGCCATCGGGGCGCACATGGCGTTTTTCGATGCTGTAGCGGCCCTGGGCGCCACTGAGCGTGGCCTCGGTCTGGGCCTGGTCGGTGGCGAGGTCGTCCGGATGGGTGATGTCCGAGACGCTCAGGCCGATCAGGTCGCTGCGCTGGCGTCCGACGATCTCGGCATAGCGGTGGTTGACTTCGTCCAGCCTGCCCGCCACCGAGACGCGTGCGATGCCGACCCCGGCGGCCTCGAAAATCTGCCGGTAGGGGTCGTGCAGGGACGACAGCTCGTTCAGGGACGCATCAAGGGCGTCGCGTGCAGCACATGACATGGGAACTGCGGGATCACATCCGGGACACCACCCTCGGTGAACCGGGCTGCCATGCAGGCCTGGTCCCCCACCTCCACTGCTTTCGCCGCGGCGGTGGCGCTGCCCCGGCAAGGATGTCACTGTCTCACACTTGGCGTGGCTCGGCCAGTGCTTTTCCCTGAGGTCGGGTGGACGCCGTGCGCGGCGCGGGCAGCACCTCGGTGCGCTGGCGGCCGGCGGCCTTCGCGGCGTAGAGCGCATGGTCGGCGCGCTCCAGGGTGGCGTGCAGGGGCTCGCCCACGGGATGCTCGGTCAGCCCGGCAGAAAACCCGATGCGCAGCCCGGGCACCGTCTTCAGCGGCGCCTGCAGCGCCTCCCGGATGCGCGCCAGCGCCACCAGCCCGCCCTCGATGCCGGGCTCCGGCATGTCCAGCATCAGCAGGAATTCCTCGCCGCCCCAGCGGGCCAGGGTGTCGGTCTGGCGCAGCACCTGGCGGGCGCCGTCGGCGAAGGCACGCAGGGCCTGGTCGCCCACCTGGTGGCCGTGCTGGTCGTTGATCTGCTTGAAATGGTCCAGGTCGATCAGGGCCAGGCAGAAGCCCACGCCTTCGCGCTGCTGGCGCTGGATGCGCGCCTCGATGAGCTGCGTCATGTGCCGCCGGTTCCACAGGCCGGTGAGCTCGTCGCGGGTGGCCACTTCCTGCAGCATGGCCAGGGCGTGGCTGAGTTCCTGGTGCTGGGCCATCAGCCGCTCGCGCACCTGGGCCACGTAAAAGGCCACGGCCGACACCGCTGGCAGCGTACAGGCGGCCAGCACGAACTTGATCAGCTCCAGCCGCGGGTCGAAGTCCGCCGGGTTGAGCCAGACCATGGTCATCATGACCACGCCCAGGCCCGCCACCGTGGCCGTCCCCATGATCACCACCTGCCGTGCATTGAGCGTGAACATGCCGAAGACCAGCACCAGCGCGATCAGCATCAGCACCGAGCTGCGCACCGGCCCCGTGATGGCGTAGGCAAACAGGATGGCGGCAATGGCGTAGAGGCACTGGGGCAGGTCCATGCCCGGGTTGCCCAGGCGGCTGGACCAGTCGCTGCGCACCAGCAGGTAGAAGGCCGGCATGCCCACCCAGATGTAGGCCTGCAGCCAGCGGCCCTCCTGCACCTTCACCAGGCCAATGTCCATGGCGTAGGCCAGCAGGGCGGAGCTGACCAGGTAGCCATAGACGGCGATCATGGTCAGGCTCACGCGGCGGCGCACCTTGGGGTCTCGGCCCAGAACGAGGTCGCTCGCAGCGCGGATCAGGGGGTGCATCACCGTGGGCTCATCTCGGCATGCCCGAAGCCCGGGGCGCCGCATAGCGTGCCTTGATCGGCGTGGGGCGTTGACTGATGACGGTGCGGTGGCGGCCGGCGGCCTTGGCCTCGTACAGGGCGCGGTCGGCGCGCTCGATGCAGAGGTCCAGGGGCTCGTCCTCGTGGTAGCTGGTCAGCCCGGCCGAGAAGGTCGGCTGCAGCGTGGGCACCGTCGGGCTGAGCGTGGCCGAGGCGATGGCTTCGCGCACGCGCTGCAGGCCCACGTCGGCCAGCTCGGTCGTGGTGTCATTGAGCAGCAGCAGGAACTCTTCGCCGCCCCAGCGGGCCAGCACATCGGTGTCGCGCAGCACCGATTGCGCGGCCACGGCAAAGTGGCGCAGCACCTCGTCGCCCACGCCGTGGCCGTGGGTGTCGTTGATGCGCTTGAAATGGTCGATGTCGAGCAGCGCCAGGCAGAAGCGGTGGTGTCCCGAGCGCTGCAGGCGTTTCTGGTGCTGGTTGAGCACCTCCATCATGTGGCGGCGGTTGACCAGGCCGGTCAGCTCATCGCGGGTGGCCAGGATCTGGATGCGGGTCAGGGCCTGGGCCAGCTCGTCCTTCTGGCTCTGCAGCCGGGTGCGCAGGCTGCTGAGCTGGGCGGCCAGGGTCGAGATCGTGGGCACGATGGCCGCCGTCAGCACGAAGTGCGCGAATTCCAGCTTGGCCGGGTAGTTCACCGGGTCGCTGTCCATCTTGTAGAGGATGGTCAGGCCCATGAGCGCCACGGTGTAGGCCCCGGCGATGCGCGCGCCACGCGGGCGCATGTTGAAGATGCCGAACACCAGCACCAGGGCCAGCAGCATCATGGTCGAGCCATGCACCGGCCCGGTCACGGCGTAGGCCCCCACGATGATGGTGAGGGCCGAGAGGATCTGGGGCAGGGTCAGGGCCGGGTCGGCGAAGCGCAGGTTGAAACCTGAGCGAAGCATCACGTAAAAGGCCAGGCAGTTGAGCACGATCGCGCCAGACAGCCGCCACACATCGCCCGGGTCCATGAAACCCGACCAGGCCGCATAGGCCTGCAAGGCGATGCAGGCCAGGAACACGTTCGCCGCCATCAGCGAGCGCTTGAGGCGCAGGCGCTGCTTGGGGTCGGTGCCCAGAAGCAGATCCGATAGGCGTGACAGGGAAGTGCTTGACATGGCCTGTGGCAGGGGTGATGGTGTGCTTTCGGCCGATTTCCCGAGGGCTTGAGCCGACTGTCGTGACTTGCACCGCCAGGCGATGAACAAGGCCCAGGGACGGCCCCAGGACGCCCCGGCATTCAAATTTCTTGAAGTGAAGCGTGAAGCGTGCTCAACCTGTCAGCACGACGGCCCCGCGACACTGATCACCACACCGCAGCATGGATGTGTCCCCCTGCTGCCAACGGAGCCCCTCATGTCCCACCCTTCTTCTTCGTCCGAAGCGCGTTACAGCGGCATCGCCATCGCCCTGCACTGGGTGCTCGCCCTGGCCATCCTGGGCGCCTTCGCGGTGGGCGTCTACCTCGACGACCTGCCGTTTTCGCCCGCCAAGCTCAAGCTGATCAACTGGCACAAATGGGCCGGTGTCACCATCCTCTTCCTCTCGGTGGCCCGCCTGGCCTGGCGCCTCACGCACCGCCCGCCTGCCTTGCCGGCCCGCATCGAGCAAGGCATGCCCGGCTGGCAGCGTGCGGCCCACCACGGCACCCACCACCTGATGTACCTGCTGTTCTTCGCGGTGCCCCTGCTGGGCTGGGCCTACAGCTCGGCCAAGGGCTTCCCCATCGTCTGGTTCGGCGTGCTGCCCCTGCCCGACCTGCTGCCGGTCAACAAGGAGTTGGCCGACCAGATCAAGCCCCTGCACGCCCTGGCCGCCTGGGGCCTGATCGGGCTGGTGGCGCTGCACGTGGGCGCCGCACTCAAGCACCAGTTCATCGACCGCGACGGCCTGCTTGACCGCATGCGCCCCGGCCGCTGAGCACCGCTCCTTCCTCATCCTGCCTTCACAGGCCGCCAACTCATGTCATCTCACGCCATTGCTGGCTGAAAGACCCCCGTCATGCGCACTTCCATCGTCCGTTTCGCCACCGCCCTGAGCCTGTCCGCCGCCAGCTTCGCCCCCCTGGCCCATGCCCAGACCGCGCCGCAGGCCCTGGTGCCCGCCCAGAGCGAGGTCACGTTCGTGGCCAAGCAGTTGGGTGTGCCGCTCAATGGCCGCTTCAAGGCCTTCAGCGCCCAGAGCAAGTTCGATCCCAAATCGCCTCAGACCAGCTCGATCGCCTTCACGGTCGACCTGGGCAGCGCCGCCATCAACGCCGAAACCGATGCCGAACTGGCCAAGCCCGAGTGGTTTAACACGCCCAAGTTCCCCAAGGCCCAGTTCCAGTCGACGGCCATCAAGGCCCTTGGGGGCGGCAAGTTCGAGGTGGCCGGCAAGCTCAGCATCAAGGGCAGCGCCCGCGACCTGGTCGTGCCCGTGCAGGTCGCCCAGGCCGGCGGCCTGAGCACCGCCACCGGCAGCTTCGCCCTCAAGCGCCTCGATTTCAAGATCGGTGACGGCGACTGGTCCGACACCTCCATCGTCGCCAACGACGTCCAGGTCAAGTTCAAGCTGGTGCTGCAAGGCGTCCCAGCGATGTGAGCACTTGCTCGCATCTTGTTGATTCACCCCCACCTCGTCCCCCCAGGTGCACGATGCACCGTTCAACCCAGGAGTTCTCCATGAGCCGTTTCGCCCTTTCCTCCATCGTTGCTGCTGCCACCCTGGCTGCCACCGCTGCCGCCCAGGCTGCCCCGGCCACCTACGCCATCGACCCGACCCACACCTTCGTGACCTTCGAGGCCAAGCACTACGGCACCTCGACCAACCGCGGTCGCTTTGACAAGAAGTCCGGCACCATCACGCTGGACAAGGCCGCCAAGACCGGCAAGGTCGAGCTGACCATCGAGACCGGCTCCATCAACACCGGCACCGGCGCCTTCGACGGCCACCTCAAGAGCAAGGACTTCTTCAACTCGGAAGCCTTCCCCACCGCCACCTTCGTGAGCGACAAGTTCATCTTCGAAGGCGACAAGGTCACGGCCGTGGTCGGTAACTTCACCCTGCTGGGCAAGACCCAGACGGTGACCCTGAAGGCCACCAGCTACGGCTGCTACGAGAACGCCCGCATCCAGCGCGAAGTCTGCGGTGGCGACTTCGAGACCACCATCCAGCGCAGCGAGTACGGCATGGGTTACGGCCTGCCCTTCATCCCCAACGACATCAAGCTGCTGATCCAGGTCGAAGCCGTCAAGCAGTAAGCGGCTTCACAGCGGCCTCACATCAGCGCTGGGGCGGCTGCCTGCGCCCGCAGGTGGCGACCCAGTGTCTGACGCAACTCGTCCTGCCTGAAGGGCTTGGCGAGGTGGTCGTCCATGCCGGCGTCGATGCAGCGCTGGCGATCGCCACCCATGGCGTTGGCCGTCAGCGCGATCACCGGGATCGCCGGCAAGCCATGGGTGCGCTCCCACGTGCGCAGTTCCCGCGTGGCCTCGATGCCGTCGAGTTCGGGCATCTGGCAGTCCATCAGCACGACGTCGAAGGTGCGGCCAGGCTGGCACAGCTGGGCCAGGGCCAGGCGTCCGTTCTCCACCCGAGTGACCCTCATTCCCAGGTTGGCCAGCGAGGCTTCCGCCACCAGGGCGTTGACCGCGTTGTCTTCGGCCAGCAGCACGTGCGGCGGCGCGGCCGCGGGCAAGGTGGCTGGCAGGGTGTCGGCAAAGGCCGTGGCCAGGGTGTCGGGGTCGGTGCCCGCAGGGGCCTCGCGCTCCTGCAAGGGCAGGGGCAGGTCGACGCTGATGGCGGCGGTCAGGGGCAGGGGGGCGCGCAAGGTGAACACCGAGCCTCGCCCCACGATGCTGTCGCAGGCGATGTCACCGCCCATGGCGCGGGCGATCTCGCGGGTGATGGTCAAGCCCAGGCCGGTGCCCTTGTGGCGACGACCAAAGCTGCCGTCCACCTGGTGGAAGGCGTCGAACACGCGGGGCAGCTGGTCTGGCGGGATGCCGATGCCACTGTCGCGCACCTGAAAGAGCACCTCTTCGCCGGGCTGGCCGTCGAGGAGGGGGCGCTGCACGCTCACCGCCACCCAGCCCTCGTCGGTGAACTTGATGGCATTGCCCACCAGGTTGTGCAGCATCTGGCGCACCCGGGCCGGGTCGCCCATCACCCAGCATGGCGAGGGCAGGGCGATGTCGGTTTCCAGGGCCAGGCCCTTTTCGGCCGCGGTCACCCGCAGCAGGCCCAGTACATCGTGCACCACGCTGCCCAGCTCGAAGGGCGCGTGCTCCACCTGGAGGTGGCCGGCCTCGATCCTTGAAAAATCCAGCACGTCGTTGATCAGGGTGAGCAGGTGCTCGCCCGCGTGCTCGATGAGTTCGAGCTGCTGGTGCGACTCGTTCAGCAATCCGGCCTTGCGTGGCAGGCGCTGTTGCAGCAGCCGGGCCAGGCCCAGCATGCCGTGCAGGGGCGTGCGCATCTCGTGGCTCATGGTGGCCAGGAACTGGTCCTTCACCGCGCTGTGGCGCTGGGCCAGTTTCAGGGCCTGGGCACGCTCCTGGGCGATGCGGTCGGTGGTGAAGCGCAACCAGAGCAGTTCGGTGATGCGGCGCTCGGCCCGGCGGCTCTCGAACAGCATCATGCCCAGCAAGGCCAGCAGGCCGAAAAATCCGAACCAGCCATAGGTGTCCTGCCGCCAGGCCAGGGCCAGGGCGGGGGGCAGCAGCATGGGCAGGTTGATGGCCAGGTTGGGCGCCATGTGGGCCTGGGTCGTCAGCGTGCTGATGGCCGAGCCCCCCACGAGCACGGCCACGACCACCGCGGTGGTGACGAGGTCGTCGGCCGGGATCAGCCAACCGCCGGCCAGGCCCCAGGTCAGGCCGTGCAGCACGCAGACCAGGCACAGGCTGCGCAGCCAGGCGGCGCTGTCGCGTTGCGGATCGCGCTGGTAGGCGCGCATGTGGGCAATGCGAAAGGCCGAGGCGCCCAGGCACACCGCCACCCACTGCAGGGCCCGCTCCCACCCGGCCTGCTGGCCGATCAGCAGGGCCAGGGCCACGGCAAAGACACCGCTGACCAGGGCCACCGGCACCGTCGGGCCGAAGAGCATGCGCACCCGCTCCACCTGGATCAGGCGGTGCAGTTCGGGATCGTGGGGGGTGACCCGGGCCGGGTCGGGGGAGGGAAGCATGGCGCAGGTGACACAGGACAAAGCGTTTGTCCTTATCGGCCGGCCCGCCCGCAGGCTTGAGCGGGCAGGCCAAGGCGCTGCGATCGGGTGGGGCTCAGTGGGCGCTGGCTGCGCGGGGCTGCGCCCGCCGGCTTGCCGCGCCGATGCCCGCCAGGCCCAGGCCCATCAGGGCCCAGGTGGCAGGCTCGGGGATGGGCGCAGTCGTGTCCACGTAGGGAAGCTGGGCCGAGAAATAGGCGTTGGCATTGGCGGCGACTTCGATGTCGTAGCCGCCATCCAGTGCTTGGGTGCCCATGTTGACAAACTGCAGGGAGATGGGCGCGGATGCGTTGAATTCCAGCAGGGGCACTGCATCGCTGGTTCCAGCAATGTAAGGGTCGAACCGGCTCTGACTGGCTTGCACTGTCGACAGGTTCTCAGAGCTCCCATCGGAGGGGGTGCCGTAACTGGTCAAGACCAGAGAGATGTGCTGGTCACTCCAGAGCGGATCCAAGTTCCAGTTCGCGCCGTCGTAGCCACGGCTGGCAAGCCAGGCGTTCAGGCTGCTGCCATCGATGCGAGCCTGCACCGTGGCCGTGCCGGTGATTTCGATGGCTGTGTTGGCCGACAGGGTGAAGCGGGTCTGATCGAAGGTGCCGGGGTCGGTGCTTGTGGCCAGGGTGAGGCTTTGGGCCTCATTCGGAAAGGCATAGAGATTGCCAAACCCGTTGTCGCTGACATGGCTTGTCAGGTCTGAAAGTCGCAGGCTGGATGACACCGTCAGGCTGTCCGGCGAAGCGGTTGCTGTCGCCTGGCCGCTGCTGTACACGATGGTGGTGTTGGGCGTGAGGCCATTCTGGTAACTCGGGCTGTTGAGCACATAGGTGCCGTTTTCGCCGTCCCAGGTTTGGTCCCGGATGTTCAGGAAGGTGGAGCCCTGGAAGCTGATCGTTGGTGTCACGCCATCTGTCGTGTCCAGATCGACCAGGCGATACCCGATGTTGCTCAGCGTGGTGGTGACCGAAACCACCACCGGGTCGTTGGCCGCCCAGCTGTGGCCCGGTGCCACCCAGAGGGCGGACAGGGCGCAGCAGGCCAGGGCGCGCAGGGTGTGGCGTGGTGAAGGCGCAAGGTGGCGCATGGGGCTCTCCTGATCATGTTGTAAGGCTTTTGATTCTGGAGAGCC
>NZ_JAIZVX010000148.1 GCF_021768455.1 Aquabacterium sp.
GTACATCCTGGCCGGCCTGCCCTGCGAGCACCTGGAAGTCGAAGGCGACGGTGAGCACTTTTTCGCAACCATCGTCTCGGCCGAGTTCGACGGCAAGAGCCGCGTGGCACGTCACCAGCGTGTCTACCAGGCCCTGGGCGATAGAATGCGGGCGCAGATCCACGCTTTGTCGATGAAGACCCTGACCCCGGCCGAGTGGGCAACCCAGGCCAAAGCCACCTCCTGACCCAGGCGGCGGTCGGGCCCGCGTCGACCGGGCACTGCCACCTACAACCTCCTATTTTGGAAGGCGCGACCCCGCTGCGGCGGAGGCATCGCGCCCTTTGTGTTTCATGGACAAACTCCTGATCCGCGGCGGACGCCGTCTGCAAGGCGACGTGACCATCTCTGGCGCCAAGAACGCCGCCCTGCCTGACCTGTGCGCGACGCTGCTCAGCGCCGAGCCCGTCACGCTGGCCAACGTGCCCCAGTTGCAGGACGTCTCGACCACGCTCAAGCTGCTGGCCAACATGGGTGTGGTCGCCGAGCGCCATGCCGACGACGCCAACCTCGTCACGCTGGACGCCCGTCAGGTCAACAACCCCGAGGCGCCCTACGAGCTGGTCAAGACCATGCGCGCCTCCATCCTGGTGCTGGGCCCGCTGCTGGCCCGTTTCGGCCGTGCCCGCGTGTCGCTGCCCGGTGGCTGCGCCATCGGCTCGCGCCCGGTCGACCAGCACATCAAGGGCCTGCAGGCCATGGGCGCCCAGATCACGGTGGCGCACGGCTACATCGAGGCCAGCACGCCCCTGGGCGCCGACGGCCAGCCCACCCGCCTCAAGGGCAACCGCATCACGACCGACATGGTCACCGTCACCGGCACGGAAAACCTGCTGATGGCCGCCACGCTGGCCGAGGGTGAAACCATCCTCGAGAACGCTGCGCAAGAGCCCGAAATCACCGACCTGGCCAACCTGCTCATCGCCATGGGCGCGAAGATCGAAGGCCAGGGCACGCACCGCATCCGCATCCAGGGTGTGGACAAGCTGCACGGCCTGAAGCCTGCGCAAGCCCACCAGATCATCCCCGACCGCATCGAGACCGGCACCTTCCTGTGTGCCGTGGGCGCCGCCGGTGGCGACGTGACCCTGCGCAAGGCCAACGCCGAGCACCTGGAAGCCGTGATCGAGAAGCTGCGCGAAGCCGGTGTCGGCATCGAGGTCGGCGCCGACTGGATCCGCGTGACGGGCCATGGGCGCCCCAAGGCCGTGGGTTTCCGCACCCGCGAGTACCCCGCCTTCCCGACCGACATGCAGGCCCAGTTCATGGCACTCAACGCCGTGGCCGACGGCACCGCGGTGATCCACGAGACCATCTTCGAAAATCGCTTCATGCACGTCAACGAGCTGATCCGCCTGGGCGCGAAGATCGAGGTCGACGGCCACAGCGCCGTGGTCACGGGCGTGCCGCAACTGTCGGGCGCCACCGTGATGGCCACCGACCTGCGGGCGTCGGCCAGCCTGGTGATCGCCGGCCTCGTGGCCGAAGGCGAAACCCTGGTCGACCGCATCTACCACCTGGACCGTGGCTACGACCAGATGGAAGCCAAGCTGCGCGGCATCGGCGCCGACATCGAACGCGTGAAGGCCTGAGCATGAGCGGCAACATGATCACCCTGGCCCTGTCGAAGGGCCGCATCTTCGAAGAGACCCTGCCCCTGCTGGCCGCGGCCGGCATCGAGGTCAGCGAAGACCCCGAGAAGACCCGCAAGCTCATCCTGGGCACCAACCGCCCTGACGTGCGCGTGGTGCTGGTGCGTGCCACCGACGTGCCCACCTATGTGGAGCATGGCGGCGCCGACATCGGTGTGGCCGGCAAGGACATCCTGATCGAGCATGGCGGCGAGAACCTTTACCAGCCGCTGGACCTGAACATCGCCAAGTGCCACATGAGCGTGGCCGTGCGCGCCGATTTCGACTACGCCGGTGCCGTGAAGCAAGGCTCGCGCATCCGCGTGGCCACCAAGTACACGACCATCGCCCGCGAGCACTTCGCCAACAAGGGTGTGCACGTCGACCTGATCAAGCTCTACGGATCGATGGAACTGGCCCCGCTGACCGGCCTGGCCGATGCCATCGTCGACCTGGTCTCCACCGGCAGCACGCTGCGGGCCAACAACCTCGTCGAGGTCGAGCAGATCATGAACATCAGCTCGCGCCTCGTGGTCAACCAGGCTGCGCTCAAGCTCAAGCGTGAGGCCATCCGCAGCCTGATCCAGGCTTTCGAGTCGGCCATCCCGCGCTGAGCCCACCGGCCAGGCCCGATCGTCCTGATGGGCCCGGCCTGGCGCGGCTATGGCGACATTCGCAAGTCCCAATCGCCGCCCGGCTTCCATGCCGCCTGATTTCTGAGATCCTCTTGGCCATGACAGTCCAGATTCGCCACCTCGCCACCACTCAGCCCGACTTCGACGCCGCCTTCCAGAACGTGCTGCACTGGTCGGCCGAGACCGATTCGGCCATCGAAGACCGCGTCGCCGCCATCCTGGCCGATGTGCAGGGCCGGGGTGACGCCGCCGTGCTCGAGTACACCGCCCGCTTTGACGGCCTCAACGCCGATGCCATGGCAGCGCTGGAACTGGGGCAGGGCGAGCTGAAGGCCGCGTTCGACGGCCTGCCCGCCGAACAGCGCGCCGCGCTGGAATCGGCCGCGGCACGCGTGCGCAGCTACCACGAGCGCCAGAAGGAGGCCTGTGGCCTGAGCTGGTCCTACCGTGATGAAGACGGCACCCTGCTGGGCCAGAAGGTCACCCCGCTGGACCGTGTCGGCATCTATGTGCCCGGTGGCAAGGCCGCTTACCCCTCGTCTGTGCTGATGAACGCCATCCCGGCACACGTGGCCGGCGTGCCCGAAATCATCATGGTCGTGCCCACGCCCAAGGGCGAGAAGAACCCCCTGGTGCTGGCGGCCGCCTACGTGGCCGGCGTGAGCCGTGCCTTCACCATCGGTGGTGCCCAGGCCGTGGCGGCGTTGGCCTATGGCACCGCCACCGTCCCGAAGGTGGACAAGATCACCGGCCCGGGCAACGCCTATGTGGCCAGCGCCAAGAAGCGCGTCTTCGGGCAGGTCGGCATCGACATGATCGCCGGCCCCAGCGAGATCCTGGTGCTGGCCGACGGCAGCACGCCGCCCGAGTGGGTGGCCATGGACCTCTTCAGCCAGGCCGAGCACGACGAACTGGCCCAGAGCATCCTGCTGTGCCCCGATGCCGCCTACATCGCCGAGGTGCAGGCCGCCATCGACCGCCTGCTGCCCGCCATGCCGCGCGCCGACATCATCCGCGCTTCGCTGGAGGGCCGTGGCGCCCTGATCCTCACGCGCAGCATGGAAGAGGCCTGCGCCATCAGCAACCGCATCGCGCCAGAGCACCTCGAGGTCTCCAGCAGCGAGCCGGGCAAGTGGGAGCCGCTGCTCAAGCACGCTGGCGCCATCTTCCTGGGGGCCTACACCAGCGAATCGCTGGGCGACTACTGCGCGGGCCCCAACCACGTGCTGCCCACCTCGGGCACGGCGCGTTTCTCGTCGCCGCTGGGGGTGTACGACTTCCAGAAGCGCTCCAGCCTGATCGAGGTGAGCGAGGCCGGTGCCCAGGTGCTGGGCAAAACGGCCGCCGTGCTGGCTTATGGCGAAGGCCTGCAGGCCCATGCCATGGCCGCCGAGTTCCGCCTGCGCGGCCACCCGCACAACCCTCACAAGGCAGACTGACCATGTCCCTGCTGGACGTCTTCCGCGCCGATGTGCGCGCCATGCACGCCTACCACGTGCAGGATGCGACGGGCTTCATCAAGCTCGACGCGATGGAAAACCCCTTCACCCTGTCGCCTGCGCTGCAGGCCCGGCTCGGTGAACGCCTGGGTGCCTTGCCGCTGAACCGCTACCCTGGCCCGCGCATCCACGCGCTGCAGGACGCACTGCGTGCCCACGCCCAGGTGCCGGCCGACATGGGCCTGGTGCTGGGCAACGGCTCTGACGAGCTCATCAGCCTGCTTTCGGTGGCCTGCGCGCAACCGGGCGCCACGGTGCTGGCCCCGCTGCCCGGCTTCGTGATGTACGAATACTCGGCCAAACTGGCTGGCCTGCGCTTTGTGGGCGTGCCGCTGACGGCCGATTTCGAACTCGATGTGGCCGCGATGCTGGCCGCCGTGCGCGAGCATCGCCCGGCCATCACCTACCTGGCCTACCCGAACAACCCCACGGCCAACCTGTGGTCCGATGAGGCCATCGAGCAGGTGGTGCAGGCGGTGGCGGCCAATGTGGCCGAAGGGCACCCTGGTCTGGTCGTGATCGACGAGGCCTACCAGCCCTTCGCCAGCCAGTCCTACCTGCCGCGCCTGGGGCAGCATCCCCATGTCTTGCTGATGCGCACCCTGAGCAAATTCGGCCTGGCCGGTGTGCGCCTGGGCTACATGTTTGGCCGCGCCGAGCTCATCGAGCAGGTCGACAAGGTGCGCCCGCCTTACAACATCAGCGTGCTCAACACCGAAGCCGCCTTGTTCGCTCTCGAGCATGCGGCAGATTTCGACGCCCAGGCCGCCCAGATCAAGGCCGAGCGCAGCCGCCTCGAGGCCGCCCTGGCCACCATGCCCGGTGCCCGAGCCTACCCGAGCCAGGCCAACATGATCCTCGTGCGCGTGAACGACGCCGCGGCCGTGTTCCAGGCCCTCAAGGCCCGTGGCATCCTGATCAAAAATGTGGCGGGTCTGCACGGTTTGCTGGCAAACTGTGTCCGCCTGACCGTGGGCCTGCCTTCGGAGAATGACGCGCTGATCGCGGCCCTGGCCGAGATCCTGCGCGAGCCGCTGACCGCACCCTGAACGTCACCAACGCCCTTTCTGCATGAACGCTCCCCAACTGGCGCCCACCTCCGATTGCGCTGACCGCACGGCCGAGGTCACCCGGAACACCGCCGAAACCCAGATCACCGTGCGCG
Organism: Aquabacterium sp.; assembly: GCF_021768455.1. Taxonomy (GTDB): domain Bacteria; phylum Pseudomonadota; class Gammaproteobacteria; order Burkholderiales; family Burkholderiaceae_C; genus Aquabacterium. The sequence continues at coordinate 4,970 of NZ_JAIZVX010000148.1, forward strand.
TCAACCTCGACGGCACGGGTGCTGCCAAGCTGCACACCGGCATCGGCTTTTTCGACCACATGCTCGACCAGATCGCCCGCCATGGGCTGATCGACCTCGACATCCAGGCGCAAGGCGACCTGCACATCGACGGCCACCACACGGTGGAAGACGTGGGCATCACCCTGGGCCAGGCCTTTGCCAAGGCCGTGGGCGACAAGAAGGGCATCCGCCGTTATGGCCACGCCTACGTGCCGCTCGATGAGGCCCTCTCCCGTGTGGTGATCGACTTCTCGGGCCGCCCCGGCCTGGAGATGCACATCCCCTTCACCTCGGGCGCCATCGGTGCCTTCGACACCCAGCTGACCTACGAGTTCTTCCAGGGCTTCGTGAACCACGCCGGCGTGACGCTGCACATCGACAACCTCAAGGGCGTCAACGCGCACCACCAGTGCGAGACCGTGTTCAAGGCCTTTGCCCGCGCCCTGCGTGCCGCGCTGGAGCGCGACCCCCGCATGGTCGGTGTGATCCCCTCGACGAAGGGTTCGCTGTGAGCCAGAACGCGACCGTCGCCGTCATCGATTACGGCATGGGCAACCTGCGCTCAGTGTCGCAGGCGGTGGAGCACGCGGCCCAGGGCCTGAACCTCGATGTGGTCGTCACCAACGACCCGGCCGTGGTGCGTGCCGCCCAGCGCGTGGTGCTGCCAGGGCAGGGCGCCATGCGCGACTGCATGCGCGAGCTGCGCGAAGCCCATGGCGGCGAACTGCTCGGTGCCGTGCTGGATGCCGCAGCCAACAAGCCGCTCATGGGCGTCTGCGTCGGCATGCAGATGCTGCTGGACCACTCCGAAGAGCAAGACACTCCCGGCCTGGGTCTCATTCCCGGCAAGGTGATCAAGTTCCGCCTGGATGGCCTCAAGCAGGCCGATGGCAGCCGCTACAAGGTGCCGCAGATGGGCTGGAACCGTGTGAGCCAGCCGCGCCACGAAGGCGTCTGGGGCGGACAGCCTCACCCCGTCTGGGCCGGCATCCCCGATCACAGCTATTTCTATTTCGTCCACAGTTACCACGCCGTGGTCGACACCGCCCAGCACAGCGCCGGCGAAACCGAATATGGCCTGCGCTTTACCTGCGCCGTGGCCCGGGATAATATTTTTGCGACGCAGTTCCACCCTGAAAAAAGCGCCGACCACGGTCTGGCCCTGTACCGCAATTTCCTGCTTTGGCAGCCTTGATGAATCACCCGCCGCCCGGCGGGTGTTTTTCAGGCCACAATCCCACCGTTTTCTTACCCACCCTCCGGCACCACAGCCATGCTGCTGATTCCTGCGATTGACCTGAAAGACGGCAAATGCGTGCGCCTCAAACAAGGCGACATGAACGACTCCACCACCTTCGGCGAGGATCCGGCCGCGATGGCCCGACGATGGCTGGATGCAGGCGCCCGTCGTCTGCACCTGGTGGACCTGAACGGCGCCTTTGCCGGCAAGCCCGTCAATGAAGCGGCGATCAAGGCCATCATCAAAGAGGTGGGCGACGAGATCCCGGTGCAACTGGGTGGCGGCATCCGCGACCTCGACACCATCGAGCGCTACCTCGATGACGGCCTGAGCTACGTCATCATCGGCACGGCCGCGGTGAAGAACCCCGGTTTCCTGCGTGACGCCTGCAGCGCTTTCGGTGGCCACATCATCGTGGGCCTGGACGCCAAGGATGGCAAGGTCGCGACCGACGGCTGGAGCAAGCTCTCCGGTCACGAGGTGGTGGACCTGGCCAAGAAGTTCGAGGACTACGGCGTCGAAGGCGTGATCTACACCGACATCGGTCGCGATGGCATGCTCTCGGGCGTGAACATCGAGGCCACGGTCAAGCTGGCCCAGGCCCTGACCATCCCGGTGATCGCTTCGGGCGGCCTGTCCAACATCGCCAACATCGAGGCGCTGTGTGCGGTCGAGAGCGAAGGCGTGGAAGGCGTGATCTGCGGCCGCGCCATCTACAGCGGCGACCTTGATTTTGCGGCGGCCCAAAAGCGTGCCGATGAGCTCAACGGCGGCTGATCCTCCCAAGCTGTTTTTTCCACGTCGCCCTGCTCATGCTCGCCAAACGCATCATTCCCTGTCTTGACGTCACCGGTGGCCGGGTCGTCAAGGGTGTCAACTTCGTCGAGCTGCGCGATGCCGGTGACCCGGTCGAAATCGCCGCACGCTACAACGACCAGGGCGCCGACGAGCTGACCTTCCTCGACATCACCGCCACCAGCGATGGCCGCGACCTGATCCTGCACATCATCGAGGCCGTGGCCAGCCAGGTTTTCATCCCGCTGACGGTGGGCGGTGGCGTGCGCGAGGTGGCCGATGTGCGTCGCCTGCTCAATGCCGGGGCCGACAAGGTCAGCTTCAATTCGGCGGCCATCTCCAACCCGCAGGTCATCCGCGATGCCTCCGACCGCTATGGTTCGCAGTGCATCGTCGTGGCGATCGATGCCAAGAAGCGCCAGGGCGACGACCTGGCTGCGCGCGGTCCGGGCTGGGACGTCTACAGCCATGGTGGGCGCAAGAACGTGGGGCTGGATGCGGTGGCCTGGGCCACGCAGATGGCGGCCTATGGCGCCGGCGAAATCCTGCTGACCAGCATGGACCGTGACGGCACGAAATCGGGCTTCGATCTGGCCCTCACCCGTGCGGTGAGCGATGCCGTGGGCGTGCCCGTGATCGCTTCCGGTGGCGTGGGCAACCTGGACCACCTGGCCGATGGCGTGCAGCAGGGCGGCGCCGATGCCGTGCTGGCCGCCAGCATCTTCCACTACGGCGAGTACACCGTGGGGCAGGCCAAGGCCCTGATGGCGCAACGCGGGATCCCGGTTCGGATCTGAGCCCCTGAGCCCCTGAGCCCGTGCCCACCTGGCCCCTAAAGAGGCCAAAGGCCCCGCATCGGGACCATCCCTGAAGCCGCTTCGAGCGGCTTTTTTCATGGGCGTGAAGGTTTCACACCTCTGGCGACGTGGGCATGGCGCCTCACACAACTTCACGGTCGGGCTCGGGCTTAATGTGGATTCCGGGATGTGTTGCGGCGCCCTGAGCCCAGGTGTTTCACCGGGCCGCCAGGGCGCCATCCGAACCTCATGAAGGAGTTTGTCATGCCCTCCGCATTCGGCTTCAAGCCGCTGCCTTTGCACGCTGTCCATCAAGCCCCCAGCCTGCCCCAGGCTCAGCGCCACGCCAGCCCCAACGACCCGGCCTTGTCCCTGCTCACCGACCTGCACCACGGCCCCTGCGTGGTCGCCAGCCACCGCGACGGCCTGAGCGAAACCCTGCACCTGATGATGCGCTCCGGCGTGCGCATGGTGTTCGTGGCCGGCAGCGATGGCGCCCTGGTCGGCATGGCCACGGCGGAAGACATCCAGGGCGAGCGGCCGGTGCTGCACGCGTCGCGTCACCATGTGCCGCACCATGAACTGACCCTGGCCGATGTGATGGTGCCGGTGGCCCGATGGGACACGGTCGACATGACCGAGGTGCGACATGCCCGTCTGGGCGATGTGGCCGCGACCCTGCACGAGCACGGGCTGCGCTACCTGCTGGTGACCCAGCGCAAGCAGGGCGAGACCGTGCTGAGAGGCCTGTTCTCGGCGCGGCGGCTGGAGATGGCCATGCAGACGGCGATCGAGCCCGACCTGCATTCGCGCAGTTTTGCCGAACTGGAGCAGGCCCTGGCGCATTGAGCGCCCGGGTCTGATCAGGCCTCCGGCGCTGCGGCGGGGGCGTTGACCTCGGGCAGGCTGAGTTCGAAGCGCGAGCCCTGGCCCTCAAGGCTGTGCACCGTGACGTGCCCGCCATGGCGCCGCGCCACAGTTTCGATGAAGACCAGGCCCAGCCCGATGCCCGCTGCGAGTTGAGAAGGGCGCCCCTGTTCAACGCGTTCATAGCGCCGGAACAGGCGACCCAGCTCGGAAGCCGGGATGCCGGGACCCTGGTCCTGAACGGCGATGCGGAAGCCGCCGGGCTCCGCCGTCACCTCGATCTGCACGGCGCTGCCATCGGGGCTGAACTTCACCGCGTTGCCCAGGAGGTTGACCAGGGCGCGGTGCAGCAGGTAGGCGTCGACCGTCGCGGGCAAGCGGGTTTCACCCGTCCAGTTTCCGGAGAGGGTGATGTGCCGCGCACTGGCCCGCAGCTGCACCTCGGCCATGGCCTCTTCCGCCAGCGAGTAGAGGTCGGTGCGGGCCAGGGTCACGGGCCGGGTTTCGGCGCGCATCACCTGCAGCAGTTCCTCGCACAGGTCGAGGGTGCCACGCGCCAGGGTTTCGACGTGCTCCAGTGCCTCGTCGTTGGAGAGGCCATCGCCCATGCGCTGCAGCTCGACCAGGGCCAGCAGCGAAGCCTGGGGCGAGCGGATGTCGTGCGCGATGAAACCCAGCAGCTCCTGGCGCTGCAGCTCGGCCTGGCGCAACAGGGTCATGTCGCTCACGCAGACGATGACGCCATGGGGTCGGGCCGCTGGCGTGCCGGTGTCGGATGCCTGGTCAGCGGGGTCGCTGGCCGCGGCCATTTGCACCAGGTGCTGCGCCGTGTCGCCCTGGCTGGCCTCGGTGCTCACCAGGGTCTGGGTGGTCTGCGCCTGTCGCCACAGGGCCTGCCAGCTGGGGGATTCGACCGGGGTCAGGCCGCCCAGCGCGGCATCCAGCGGCAAGCCGATCAGGACCTCGGGGTGAGGGCCCTCGCGTCCGCAGACCCGCAAGGCCTGGCGGTTGGCCTGTGTGATGCGGCCCTCCGCGTCGGTCACGAAAACGGCATCCGGCAGGGCGGCCAGGGTGTCGGCCAGCAGCTGCCGGGCTTCGCGCAGTTGCGCGGTGGCGGTGAGCAGCGCGTCGGTGCGTTGGCCGATGAAGTCGTTGTCCGTGCGAGTGGGTGTGACGAGGGTGGGCACGCGGCCCATCGGGCCGGTGGCGGCCTGCAGGGCCTCCAGTTCGGCCTCCAGGCTGCGGGCCGTGGCTTCCAGGCGGCGCCAGCTCCAGATCGGGTAGGCCAGCAGGGCGGCCAGCACCACGCTGAAGGGGGGGAGCCAGATGTCCAACGCGACCAGCAGCCAGGCCAGCATCACGCAGGCCACGGCCAGCCCGATGGCGTTGGCCAGGGCCTGGCGTGGCGTGACCCGACGGAAGGACCAGGCCAGGGCACCCACCAGCAGGCCGCACAAGAGGGCTTGGGCAGGGCGCGGCAAGGTGGTGAGCCCGCGCCCTTGTTGCAGGGCGGCGAAGAGCTGGGCTGTGACCTCCACCCCCGCCATGCCGGTATGGAGGCCGGAGACGGGGGTGAGGAAATCGTCGGCCAGGCCGCGTGCGGTCACGCCGATCAGAACGGTCTGGCCGCGCAGGGCGCTGTCGG
>NZ_JAIZVX010000026.1 GCF_021768455.1 Aquabacterium sp.
ACCAGCATCAACCAGACCAAGCCGATCATGGTCATCGCGCTGTGCGGCTTGCTGTACAACGTCGTCGTGAACTGGCTGCTGATTTTCGGCCACTTCGGTTTGCAGAAGCTGGGCGCGCTGGGCGGGATCGGCCTGATGCTCGACCACGATGCGCTTGGGCTTGAACAAGCTGGCGCTGATCATTCCCGCGCCCAGGCAGCCCAGAATACCCACCAGCATGGCGTAGGCCCGGGCCATTTGCGCGGAGGCTACCCAACTCAGCAGGAAATGCTGGGCGATGAAGAATGCGCCGAGGCTGACCACCGCCCCGATCAGGATCGAATACCCCAGGTGACGGCTGTCTACCGTGTCACCCCACACCTCGTAGAGTTGCTGCTTCACAGGTTTCTCCCAGTGCCCTTCGGGCTTTTATTGTTATGGACAGGGTAGGGCTGGCCCTTTAAACGGGGACAGCCCTCTGGCGCCTGGCACGAACGGCGCGGGCTACCCGTGAGGCGGTTTCCCGGCCCAGATGGGCGTCGATATAGAGACCGGCGTCCACCACGGCATCCAGGCTTACGCCATGGCGCAGGCCCAGCCCGGCCTGCGCCACCTCTGCATCGAGCCCGACGAAGGCTTCCACGCCTACATGCGCCTCAATGCCCAGCGGCTGAAATGGCATCAACCTGGCACCCAGATCGAGCTGGTGCGTGCCCTGGTGGGCCAACCCGGGCAGCAGGTGCACCTGGCCGGCGGTGGTGGCAGCAAGCACGCCCTGCGACCAGAAGAGCTCGGCCAGATCGGGCCCGACATGGGCGAGGCCCTGCACACGTGCAGCCTGGACGACATCGTCGCCCACAGCCCGATGGCAGCCTTGCCCCTCGCCTTGATCAAATCCGATGTCGACGGCCACGACCACGACGTGCTGGCCTCTGCAGCAGGCCTCATGGCCCAGCACGCACCACTGCTCTATTTCGAGTGCCTGGTCGCCAACGCCAGCCAGCAGGCCGACTTCCACGCCTGCATCGACCGGCTCACCGCCCGCGGCTACACCGAACACTGGCTGTTCGACAACTACGGCAACCTCATCGTGCACGCCACCCAGGCGAGCCAGGTCCATCAGCTGCTTGATTACGTCTGGCGCCAGCACCTGGGCCAGGCCACCCGCACCGTCCACTACATCGACGTGCTATCGGCCACCGAGCGCCACCGAGGCCTTGCCGCACAGGCCGTGGCCACGTACACGCAAGGCATCGGTCAAGGCTGAAGAACCACGGCCGGCTTCATTGCCGGCATCAGGGCAGGGTCAGGCCTGCACAAAGCGCATCGCCAGGGGATGCCCTTCCCCCGCGGTCAGGCGCACCGCCCGTGCGGGCGCCCCGGCTGCGCGCACGCTGTGCAACATGGCGTGCAACCGGTGGTGCATCAGGTGGCCGTCGATGACCCAGGCCGACCGTTCGGCCACACCCGCGTCGCCCATGGCATCGAAACGCGCCACTGCTTCCTCCAACGCGCGCTGCACCGTGGCCGTTTCCAGATCATCGACCCGCACGATGCCCAGGCGCGCCTGCTCATCAGGCGAGACCACCTGGTCGAAGTCGGCAATCGACCTGGGCACGATGGGCACCAGCCCGGCCAGCATCGCGTCGAAAAAACGCGTCGAGAGGTCACGCGTCACAGGCAGGATCAGCGTGCACTTGTAGGCCGCCCATTCCGCCATGCGCTCGGCACCGGTTTTCAGGAAATAGCGCCCGCGGTCTTCTGCCGGCATCAACAGCGCCGAGACCGAAGGCAGCTCCGCCCGCAGGCGCGCCAGCACCTCGGTGCGCCACGCAAACTTGTAGTCCACGTAGTTCAGCAGCAGCGCATCCGAGCGGGGTTGCCCGGCCAGCGCGGCCATCAGGGCCCTCGCCTCCTGAGACGTCCACTGCGCCGAACACAGGGGCACGTGCATCCCCAACGGCGTCACCATGTTCTGCAGGTAGGTCGCCTCGCTCCAGTGCGAAGGGAAATACAGGTCACAGGCCAGCACCGACTTCAGGTTGTTCACCTGCGCCAGGTGGTTGTCCCACATCCACAGCATCACCAGCATGCGAGGGTTGCGCGCCCGGAAGTTGAGGATGCGCTCGGCCATGTCGCCACCGTGGGCCGTGAGGATGAGCACATCGATGCCATCCCAATCGCGCACCTCGTTCACCGGCACGTGGACCAGGCCTGGGTCGGCCAGCAAGCCCTCATCGGTGTCGCCTGCAAAGTAGTTCAGCATCACCGTGGCGGCGGTCGGCTCCCAGGTCCAGCGGATCTTGTCCTGGCGGGCCACCGCCTGCAGCCGCTCGGTCAGTTCGTTGCCGCGCTGGGTCGTCCACAGGCCGTCGTGGCGGTAGGAGTTCACCACGCTCATCGCACACCCCCTGAGCCATCGCCCACATTCAGCCAGCCCAGCAGGCCCCCACCGATCGAGCGCAACTGCGCGCTGGCCTGGTAACCGTCGTACAGCGCATTGACATAGGCCACCCGCAGCGAGAAGTGGTCTCCCTCGGCCGCCATCACGTCAAACAGGGAGCGCTTGCCCAACTGGGACCACTGCTGGAAGGTGGCCGTGCGCACCCGCTCACTGTCCTTGAGCACGTCGACATAGCGCCGTGCGCGGTCAAAGGCGCTGGTCGCCAGTTCCTGCACCTCGAAGGCACGCGCCGTGCGCGTCTGCAGGGTTTCGTCGTACTGCCGGCGTGCGGCCTCGGCCCGGCGTGCCGCCGCAGCCGCCGCCGACTGGTCGGCGCCCCCGTTGAACAGGTTGTACGACACCGACAGGCCCGCCTGGATGCTGCTGTTCGGCACCCCGCCCTGCGCCCCCCGCGTCGCGTTGGCAGTCCAGCTCAGCTGGGGGCGCAGCGAGGCATCGGCCGACTCGGCCAGGTTGCGCGCCCCGTCCGCCTGCGCACGCGCCAGCTGCAGCTCGCTGCTGCGCTCGATCAGGCGGATGATCTCGCCCGTGTCCATCGTTTGCCCCAACGGCCCCGAGAGCCCCTCGCCCACCGTGCCCTGGTCGCCCACATAGCGCTGCAGCCGGATCTCCAGCTGCCGGCTCAGGGCCAATGCACCATCGCGGGCCAGCTCGGCCTGCGCCTGGGTCTTGCGTGCCTGCAGCAACTCGCTGGCGCGCCCCTTGTCCACGGCCACGATCTGGTCCAGCGCCTCCACCAGGCAGGCCATCTTGCGCGCGTACTGCTGGTAGACACGTGCCTGATTGCGGTAGCGGTTGCGCTCCAGCGCCGCCGAGAGCGCGTCCAGCACCACCTGCTCCTGCGTGGCCTGCGCGCTGAAGCGGGCCGCATCGCGCATCTCCTGCCGATAACGGATCACCGCCTGCGTGCGCCCCCCATCCCAGAGGATGCCGCTGGCCGCCACCGTGCCCTGCATCTGCAGCCCTGAGCGCAAGGTGGCGCCGTCGTAGGTGCTGCGCGCCGGCCCCAGGCTGCCGCCCAACGTCACCGAGGGGGCCAAGGCCGCGCGCGCCTGGTCTTCGTCAAACCGGGCGGCCTCGGCCAGCAAGGCCGCGGCACCGGCGCCCGCGCTGCGGCGCACGGCCTCGCGCGCCACCAGCTGCAACTGCATCTCGGGCGGCAGGTTGTCGGCGGTGCCGGGCTCCTGGCTCTTGCCGCCCGGCATGGCGCCGGCCTTGGCACGCGCCTGCGCCTTGTCCACCACCAGGCCCGTGAGCTCATCGCCACAGGCCGCATGACCTGCCAGCGCCCAGGCCGCCAGACCCAATCCAGCCATCACGCGCCGGGTCAAAGGAAGAATCGTCATGAAGTGCATCACCTCTCCCGGAATGCTTCCTGGCTCTTGAGCACCGGTTTCAACAAGAACTGCAACACGGAACGCTCCCCGGTGCGGATCTCCACCGAAGCCGTCATGCCCGGGATCACCTGCAGGGGCGCCCCCTTGGCCTTGAGGGTAGAGACTTCCGAGCGGATCAAAGCCCGGTAATAGCTGTTGTCTTGGGCCCCAGTTTTCGCGTCATCACCCAGCACGTCGGGGCTGATGTACTCCACAACCCCCTTCAGGCCGCCATAGGTGTAGTAGTCGTAGGCACTGAGCTTGACCTCCGCGGGCAGGCCCACGCGCACAAAGCCGATGTCGGTCGGTCGGATGCGGGCCTCCACCAGCACCCGCGGGCCAATCGGCACGATCTCCATCACCGTGGCCCCTGCTGGCACCACGCCGCCCAGCGTCCCCAGCTTGATGTGCTTGACCATGCCTCGCACGGGCGAATACAGCGTCGAGCGCTGCAACACGTCCTGCTTCACCACGATCTGCTCGTCCAGCTGGGCCAATTCCGAGCGCAAACGCATCAGCTCGGTGCTGGCCTCCTGCCGGAAGCGGTTGACCCGCTCCTGCACCTGCAACTGCAGGTCATTGACCTGACGCCGCAGTCGCATCACCTCCACCTCCGACATCAGCCCCTTGTCCGACATCCGCTCGGCCATCGTCAGTTCGCGGTTCAACAGCCCCAGGCTGCGCCGACTCACGCCCACCGCCTCTTCCAGCGACTGGCGCCGAGCCTGATAAGCCTCGGTCTCGCCCTCCACCAGCTCGGTCATCACCGACACGTCTGGCGGGAACTTCAGCGTCCGCCCGGTGGCCTCCGCCTCCAAGCGGGCCAGCTGGGCCTTCAAGGCCAGGCGCTTGGCCACGCCTTCATTCTGCTGCGCCTCCATGCGGGTCGGGTCCAGCTGGAACAAGGCCTGCCCTTTTTCCACCAGCGCCCCCTCGCGCACGGCCAGGCTGCGCAAGATGCCGCCTTCGAGGCTCGCGATCACCTGCTCGCGGCCATCGGCCACCACCTTGGCGTCCACCCTTGTCACCTCGTCCACACGCGCCACACTGGCCCAGATCAGGGCCACCGCCACCGCCAGCAACATCAGGTACAGCGCCCAGGTCGCCCGGGGGGTCGACTCGGCCCACTCCGCATCGCGCAGCCCCTGCAGAAACTCCCGATCGCCCTTGAACAGCCGACCGCTCACCCCATCACGACGTCGCCCCACCTCAGCCTCCTGCCGCGGCGCGCACCGGCGCCGGTGCCATGGCCTCGGGCGCCGCGGCTTGCGCAGGCGGCGCAGGCCTCACACCGGGCTTCTGCCCGGCCAGCATGGCCAGCACCTCGGCCTTGGGGCCATCCGCCAGGATGCGACCACCATCGACCACCACGACCCGGTCGACCACGTCCAGCAGCGCTGGGCGATGGGTCACCACCACCAGGGTGCGCCCTTCCACCGCCTGCTTCAGGTGGCGAATGAAGCTCACCTCCGACTGCGCATCCATCGAACTCGTGGGCTCGTCCATCAGCACCACCCGCGGGCGTGTCACCAGGCAGCGCGCCAAGGCCACCAGCTGCCGCTGCCCGCCCGACAACAGCCCCCCGGCCTCACCCACCGGCAGGTCGTAACCCATCGGGTGCGCGGCCGCGATGCGGTCCAACCCGGTCAGGCGCGCCACCTCGGCAAACTGGGCCGCGTCCGCATGGCTGCGCCCCAACAGCACGTTGTCTCGCAGCGTGCCCTGAAACAGGCGAGGCTCCTGCGTCACGAAACCCACATGGGCCCGGAAATCAGCCGGATCGATCTGGCGCAGGTCGATGCCGTCCACCTCCACAAACCCATCGGCCGGCTGATACAGCCCCCCCAGCAAACGCAGGATGGTCGACTTGCCGCTGCCAATGCGCCCCAGCAAGGCCACGCGCTCACCGGGCTGAATCTGGATCGACACCCCCTTGAGCACCGTGGGCGCATGTGCATGAGCCCCTTGCGGGTAGGCAAAGCGGACCTCGTGCATGGCCAGCTGCCCCTTGATCTCGGGCCGAGACAGGTAACGCTTCGAAGCATCCCGCTCGGTTGGCAGGCTCATCAGTTGATCCAGCGACTTCAAGGCCGCACTCGCTGCCTGGTAGCGCGATGCCAGGGCCACCACGCCGCCCAGGGGCGCCAGCGCCCGCCCCGCGAACATCACCGCGGCAATCAGGGCCCCACCCGTGAGCTGCCCGGCATCGATCAGGTGAACGCCCCACAACAGCATCACCACCGTGATCAGCTGCTGGGCCACCATCGTCGTGTTGTTCACCCAGCTCGCCGCCCAGCGAGCCTTCAAGGACGACACCGCCGCCGAGCTCATGGCCTCGTCGTAACGCCCGATGAAATGGCCCTGCGCGCCGGCCGCACGCACGTCCTCCATGCCCTCCAGCGCCTCGATCAGGATCCCCTGCAGGTCGGCCTGACGCCCCATGTTGGCCCGCGTGTGCCGCCGCAGCGCGCGCTGCGTGGCCAGCGTCAGCCCCAGCAGAAGCGGGATGGCCAGCAGCAACACCAGCACCAGTTCACCCGCCACCACCCAGGTCACTCCCACAAACAGCAGGATGAAAGGCAGGTCGGTCAGTGCCGCGATGGTCGCCGAGGTCGAAAAATCCCGCACCACCTCCACCTGCGCCAGCCGGTGCGCAAAAGCACCGGCAGACTCGGGGCGGTGCTCCAGGCGGATGCCCATGGCCTGCCTGAAAATCTGTGCGCCCAGGGCCACGTCGGCCTTCTTGCCCGCCACATCGATCAGGTAGCTGCGCAGCTGCCGCGCCGCCATGTCGAAGGCAATCGCCACCAGCACCCCTGCCCCCAGGGACCACAAGGTCACAAAGGCCTTGTTGGGGATCACCCTGTCGTACACCACCGACGTGAACAAGCCCGTGAACAGCATCAGCACGTTGCTGAGCAAGGCCGCCAGCATGGCCGCACGGTAGTACGGGAAGAAACGCCGCAGCGTGCCCCACAGCCAGTGACGGGGCTCTTCCTCTTCCTCGCCGCTGTGGGCCACCGGTTTGCTGCGCGAACCCGGCTTCAGCGCCGCAATCAGCGTGTAACCCGCGTACTCGGCCATCAACTCGGCCTCCGTCGCCGTGCAGACCTCGTCGCCACCACCGGGCATCATCACCTCGTAGCGGTCACCTCCCGCCTGCTTGCGCCGCCCCGGAATCCGCCGCGTGACCACACAGGCGTCCCCATTGCGCAGCAAGAGCACCACGGGCATCAGCAGCGACAGGATCTTGCCCGGCGAACGCTTCACCAGCGTCGCGCTGAAGCCGGCGTCTCGCAAGATCTGCAGCGCCTGGTCGGGCGTGAGTGCACCGGTCAGGGCCTTGCCATCGAGCAGGGACTGCTCCGAGCGCATCACCCCGTGGTGTCGGCACAACCACAACACCGCTTCCAGCAGGGGGTCCGCCTGACGTTCACCTTCGGCCAACACCTCGCCCTCTGGCTCAGGGGCCAGTTCGGGCTCGTGCAGGGGCCGGTCGTGTTCGTCTTGCAAGGGGTGCTCCAGCGCCAGGCAAAGTGACGCCCCTCGATACTAAGAAGACGGCCGCACCACCACCCCGTCAAAAGAACGCCGAACAGGCCTCTGTTCTCGCGTGCAAGCACGGCCCGCCGTGTCCGGACGAAAAAAAAGGAAGCACCGTGAAGTGCTTCCTTTTCATCGCATGTGGAGCGGGATAAGAGACTCGAACTCTCGACCTATACCTTGGCAAGGTATCGCTCTACCAACTGAGCTAATCCCGCATGTCTTGCGCTGTAATCAGCGAAGGCTCTCAGTATACATCGGTTTTTCAACAAAATGCAAGCCTCCGCAATCCAGCACGGCTTTTTTGCCACGGCCAGGACGACCTCCCCAGGCCAGCCAAGCCTTACACTCCTGCCCCATGCCCCGATGGTGAAATCGGTAGACACAGCGGACTTAAAATCCGCCGCTCGTTGAAAGACAGCGTGCCGGTTCGACCCCGGCTCGGGGCACCAGTCATCCGTGCGCAGACACCGATCGCCGCCACAAAACAAAAAGCCCCACCAGCATGGCTGGAGAGGCTTGTTGTTCAGGCTGTACCTGGAGGCGCGACCCGGAGTCGAACCGGGCTAGACGGATTTGCAATCCGTTGCATAACCGATTTGCTATCGCGCCATGTCTGTCAGTGTCCAACAAAAAGCCGCTTCACGCAGCCTCCAAGTCAGACACTTGGTAAAAAGGGAAGCCTTTTGGAAGCTTCCCTTTTTGAATGTGGAGCGGGATAAGAGACTCGAACTCTCGACCTATACCTTGGCAAGGTATCGCTCTACCAACTGAGCTAATCCCGCATTGCCCACCTTTCGGTGGCAAGCCTTCGCGCCGCAGATGCTCTGGCCTTGTCTTGCGACTCAACCTGCTTTGCTGCGATTCACTGTCGTTGCCGTCAGTGATCAGCGAAGAACTGAAGTATACATCGGTTTGGCAGCTGCCATCAAGGTGTCGCACTTTTTTGACACCGCCAAACCACCTCCATCGCTCAGTGCTTCAGCACATCGGTCGTGGTGGCCGCAGGCGCCGCCGCCGTTTCCGGCTTGGCCTCGACCTTGGCTTCCTCGTCAGGCAATGGCTCAGGCTGGCGCACCAGCGAGACTTCCAGCACCTTGTCGATCCACTTCACCGGCACGATCTCGATCTGGCTCTTCACGTTCTCAGGGATCTCGGCCAGGTCCTTGACGTTCTCCTCCGGGATCAGCACCGTCTTGATGCCACCACGGTGGGCCGCCAGCAGTTTCTCCTTGAGGCCACCGATCGCCGTCACCTCGCCACGCAGGGTGATTTCACCCGTCATGGCCACGTCGGCGCGCACCGGGATGCCGGTCAGGGCCGACACGAAGGCCAGCGTCATCGCGGCGCCCGCACTCGGACCGTCCTTCGGCGTGGCGCCATCCGGCACGTGGATGTGGATGTCGCGCTTCTCGAAGAGCTCGTCCTTGATCCCCAGGCGGCGGGCACGGCTGCGCACCACGGTGCGGGCGGCTTCCACCGATTCCTTCATCACGTCGCCCAGCTGACCGGTGCGGATGATGTTGCCCTTGCCAGGCATCACGGCGGCTTCGATGGTCAGCAGGTCACCACCGACTTCCGTCCACGCCAGGCCGTTGACCTGACCGATCTGGTCGTCCTTGGTCGCTTCGCCGTAGCTGTACTTGCGCACACCCAGGAAGTCATTGAGGTTCTCGTCGGTGACCAGGACCTTGCCTTCGTACTGCTTGAGCGCCAGACCCTTGATCACCTTGCGGCAGATCTTCGAGACTTCGCGTTCCAGCGAGCGCACACCGGCTTCACGGGTGTAGTAACGGATGATGCCGCGGATGGCGCTTTCGGCAACCTCCAGCTCGCCCTCCTTCACACCGTTGTTCTTGATCTGCTTGGGCAGCAGGTAAGTCTGAACGATGTGGACCTTCTCGTCTTCGGTGTAGCCGGCCAGGCGGATCACTTCCATCCGGTCCAGCAGGGCGGGCGGGATGTTCAGCGAGTTCGAGGTGGCCACGAACATCACGTCAGACAGGTCGAAGTCGACCTCGATGTAATGGTCGCCAAAAGTGTGGTTCTGCTCGGGATCGAGCACTTCCAGCAGCGCCGAAGACGGGTCGCCACGGAAGTCCATGCCCAGCTTGTCGATCTCGTCCAGCAGGAACAGCGGGTTGCGCACACCGACCTTGCTCAGGCTCTGCAGCACCTTGCCCGGCATGGAGCCGATGTAGGTGCGGCGGTGACCACGGATCTCGGCTTCGTCACGCACACCACCCAGGGCCATGCGGACGAACTTGCGGCCGGTCGCCCGAGCGATCGACTGCCCCAGCGAGGTCTTGCCCACGCCCGGAGGACCCACCAGGCAGAGGATGGGTGCCTTGACCTTGTCGACACGTTGCTGGACTGCGAGGTACTCGAGGATGCGTTCCTTGACCTTGTCCAGACCGTAGTGCTCTTCGTTGAGCACGTGGTCGGCGTTGGCCAGATCGTGCTTGACCTTGGACTTCTTGCTCCAGGGCAGGTTGACCAGCGTCTCGATGTAGTTGCGCACCACCGTGGCCTCGGCCGACATGGGTGACATCAGCTTGAGCTTCTTCAGCTCCGCATCGGCCTTCTTGCGCGCTTCCTTGGGCATGCGCGCCGATTCGACCTTCTTGGCCAGCTCTTCCAGGTCGGCGCCGTCTTCGCCCTCGCCCAGTTCCTTCTGAATGGCCTTGACCTGTTCGTTCAGGTAGTACTCGCGCTGCGATTTCTCCATCTGGCGCTTGACGCGGCCACGGATGCGCTTTTCGACCTGCAGGATGTCGACTTCGTGCTCGAGCTGCTCCAGCAGCTTCTCCAGGCGTTGCGAGACAGAGAACAGGTCCAGCACCGACTGCTTGGCTTCGAGCTTGAGCGGAAGGTGGGCGGCGATGGTGTCGGCCAGTCGGCCGGCGTCATCGATGCCGGAGATCGAGGTGAGGATCTCGGGCGGGATCTTCTTGTTGAGCTTGACGTACTGGTCAAACTGCTGGGTCACGGCGCGGCGCAGGGCCTCGACCTCGGGCGTGATGTCGCCCTCAGGCTGAACGGGCACCACCTCGGCGGTGAAGAACTCACCCTCATCGCTGATGGAGGCGGTGTTGGCGCGCTGCACGCCTTCGACCAGCACCTTCACGGTGCCGTCAGGCAGCTTCAGCATCTGCAGGATGCTGGAGACGCAGCCCACGTCGAACATGTCTTCCGCCTTGGGCTCGTCCTTGCCGGCGGCTTTCTGGGCCACGAGCATGATCTGACGGCCCGCTTCCATGGCGGCCTCGAGGGCCTTGATGGACTTGGGGCGACCCACGAAGAGCGGGATCACCATGTGCGGGAAGACCACCACGTCGCGCAGCGGCAGCAGCGGCAGGGTGATGGGATCGGAAGGGAGGATGGGGTGTCCAGACATAAGGGCTCACTTTCTCTGATGCCCACTTGGGGCCTCATCGACAAAACACAAGGGCACCGCGACAACCAACGTGAGCAGGTTCTCGGCGGTGCCCATTCAGAGCGATCCCGTGATCAATCGCTCAGGCACTGGCCTTGGCCTGTTCCCGGTAAACCAACAGCGGTTTGGCGTTGTCGTCGATCGTGGATTCATCCAGCACGACTTTTTGCACTCCTTCCAGTGTGGGCAGTTCGAACATGGTGTCCAGCAGAGACTGCTCAAGGATCGAGCGCAAACCCCGCGCACCGGTCTTGCGGGCCAGGGCCTTGCGGGCGATGGCAGCCAGAGCGGTCGGGCGGATTTCGAGTTCGACACCGTCCATGTTGAGCAGGTGCTGGTATTGCTTGAGCAGCGCGTTCTTGGGCTCGGTGAGGATGCGCACCAGCGCGTCTTCGGTGAGTTCACCCAGGGTCGCGACCACCGGCAGGCGGCCCACGAGTTCGGGGATCAGACCGAACTTGATGATGTCTTCGGGTTCGACCTCTCGGAAGACCTCACCGGCCTTGCGATCGTCCTTGCTCTGCACCGAGGCGCCAAAACCGATGCCGGACTTGACCGAGCGGTTCTGGATGACCTTCTCCAGGCCGTCGAAAGCGCCACCGCAGATGAACAGGATGTTGGTCGTGTCGATCTGCAGGAAGTCCTGGTTCGGGTGCTTGCGGCCGCCTTGCGGGGGCACCGAAGCCATCGTGCCTTCGATCAGCTTGAGCAGGGCCTGCTGCACGCCTTCGCCCGACACGTCGCGGGTGATGGACGGGTTGTCGGACTTGCGCGAGATCTTGTCGATCTCGTCGATGTAGACGATGCCGCGCTGGGCCTTCTCGACCTCGTAATTGCAGTTCTGCAGCAGCTTCTGGATGATGTTCTCGACGTCTTCGCCCACGTAACCGGCTTCGGTCAGCGTGGTGGCGTCGGCGATCACGAAAGGCACGTTCAGCAGGCGGGCCAGGGTCTGGGCCAGCAGCGTCTTGCCGGAGCCGGTGGGGCCGATCAGCAGGATGTTGCTCTTGGAGAGTTCGATCTCGGACTTCTTGCCGTCGGCGCCCATGTGCTTGAGGCGCTTGTAGTGGTTGTACACCGCCACCGACAGCGTGCGCTTGGCGGTGTCCTGGCCAATCACGTACTGGTCGAGGCTCGCCTTGATCTCGGCGGGCGTGGGCAGGTCGCTCTTGGAGGGACGGGTCTGCTCGGCCTCTGCGGCAACCTCATCACGGATGATGTCGTTGCACAGTTCGATGCACTCGTCGCAAATGAAGACGGACGGGCCGGCGATGAGCTTCTTCACCTCGTGCTGGCTCTTTCCGCAGAAGGAGCAGTACAAGATCTTTTCGCTGGAGGAGCCTTTTTTCTCGGGCATGGTGCGGGCCTGTCAAGGGGTCGGCAAGGTATTGAAAAGGCATGATAAGGCATCTGCCACAGGACCCATCCCGCCGAACTGCCCTGCCCTCGTGCGGTTTTTCACCACACAAAAACAGCGCGCCCAGCGGGAGGCCGGGCATCTGGCCTCAGGCACGCTTGTCGAGCACCTTGTCGATGAGTCCGTAGGTGGCAGCCTCGGCGGCCGACATGTAGTAGTCGCGCTCGGTGTCGTTCTGGATCTTTTCCAGAGGCTGACCCGAACGTTCGGCGAGGATGCGGTTGAGTTGTTCGCGGGTCTTGAGGATCTCGCGGGCGTGGATCTCGATGTCGGTGGCCTGGCCCTGCGTGCCGCCCAGCGGCTGGTGGATCATGATCTTGCTGTTGGGCAGGGCGAAGCGCTTGCCCTTTTCACCGGCGGCCAGCAGGAAGGCGCCCATGGAGGCGGCCATGCCCATGCAGAGGGTAGAGACCTGCGGTTTGATGAAGTTCATCGTGTCGAAAATCGACATGCCGGCGCTGACGCTGCCGCCCGGCGAGTTGATGTAGAACGAGATGTCCTTGTCGGGGTTTTCGCTCTCCAGAAAGAGCATCTGGGCCACGACCAGGTTGGCCGAGGCGTCGTTGACGGGGCCGACCAGGAAAATGACGCGCTCACGCAGGAGGCGGCTGTAGATGTCGTAGGCGCGCTCACCGCGGCCCGACTGCTCGATGACCATGGGAACGAGACCCAGGTTTTGCGTTTCCAGTGCGCTCATGTGCTTCCTCGTGACGGGCACCGCGGTTGCGGCTGCCGAAATAAGTGTGTGAATTGATTATGACGTGCCATCCGGCCTCGCTGAACGCCGGAAAAAACGAGCAAGTGCCTTGGTCGTCTTTCCGTTGTTTGCGCGCACAGCCACGGTCGCACAAAACAAAAAGCACCTGCCTCCGCTGGGGATTGCAGGTGCTTTCATCACCAGCCAGCCTCAGGTGGGCTCGCCGGGTGAGGCTTCAAGTGGCGATCAGGCGCCAGCTTGCTGGCCCATCAGCTCTTCGAAGCTCAGGGCCTTGTCCGTGACCTTGGCCTTGGACAAAACGAAGTCAGCCACGTTGCCTTCGATGACCACGGCTTCCACCTCGGCCATGCGCTGGCGGTCGCTCATGTACCAGGCCACCACTTGGGCGGGCTGTTCGTAGCTCTGGGCGAGTTCGTTGATGTGGGCTTGCAGCTGCTCGGGCTTGGCACCCAGGTCGTTGGCCTTGACCAGTTCGGCCACGGTCAGACCCAGACGCACGCGACGCTCGGCCTGGGGCTTGAACATCTCGGCGGGGATCGGGGCCTTGTCGGCGTCCTTGATGCCACGGTTCTTCAGGTCTTCGCGGGCACCGGCCACCAGGCGGTCGGATTCGGCGGCCACCAGGGACTGGGGCAGATCGAATTCGACGACCTTGAGCAGGGCTTCCATGGCAGCGGCCTTGTTGCGGGCGGCCACGCGGAACTTCACTTCGCGCTCGAGGTTCTTCTTGATGTCGGCACGCAGGGACTCCAGCGAACCGTCGGCCAGACCCAGGGTCTTGATGAACTCTTCGTTCAGCTCAGGCAGGTTCTGGGCTTCGACCTTCTGCACGGTCACCAGGAAGTCGGCTTCCTTGCCGGCCACGTCCTTGCCGTGGTAGTCCTCGGGGAAGGGCAGCGGGAAGGTCTTGGAGTCGCCAGCCTTCATGCCGCGCACGGCCTTCTCGAAGGCTTCGAGCATCTGGCCTTCGCCGACCAGGAACTGGTAGCCCTTGGCGCTGCCGCCGTCGAACGGCACGCCGTCGATCTTGCCTTCGAAGTCGATGGTGACACGGTCGCCATCGGCGGCGCCCTCGGCAGCCGGACGCTGGGCGAAGGTGCGACGCTGCTTGCGCAGGATGTCGACGGTGCGGTCGATGGCCGCGTCGTTGACTTCGGCGTTCACGCGCTCGAGCTCGACGGCCGCCAGGTCACCGATGGCGACGTCGGGGTAGACCTCGAAAACGGCGTCGAACTGCAGTTGACCTTCCACGGCATCGCCTTCTTTTTCGACGATGCGGGGTTGGCCAGCCACGCGCAGCTGGGCTTCTTGAGCGGCTTGGGCGAAAGCCTCACCGACCTTGTCGTTGACCACTTCGTACTGGACGGAGTAGCCGTAACGCTGGGTGACGACGTTCAGGGGCACTTTGCCGGGGCGGAAGCCATCGGCCTTGACAGTGCGGGCCAGCTTCTTCAGGCGGGCATCGACTTCGTTCTTGAGGACGTCTGCTGCCAGCGACAGCGTGATGCGGCGCTCCAGCTTGTCGAGGGTCTCCACGGTGATCGCCATGATGTGAGCTCTCAGTAGGTGAGTTGAATGAAAAGGAAGTCTGGTGCGCGGGGGGGGACTCGAACCCCCACACCATTGCTGGCGTCAGGACCTAAACCTGGTGCGTCTACCAATTTCGCCACCCGCGCATCGACCTGAGACGCCCGCGCGCCTTGCAGCGCCCGGGCAGGTTGATCTGGTCAGAACCCGCGATTCTAGCGCGGGTTCAGGCCTGGATCCGGGGTGGACCGCTCAAGCGGCAGCGCCAGCCGGTCGCCGGACACGGAACCAGGCGGCGTACATGGCCGGCAGGGCCAGCAGCGTCAGCAGCGTGGCCACGATGAGCCCCCCCATGATGGCCACGGCCATCGGGCCCCAGAAGGCGCTGCGGGTCAGCGGGATCATGGCCAGGACGGCGGCAGCGGCCGTCAGCACGATGGGGCGGAAACGGCGCACGGCCGCCCCCACGATGGCATCCCAGGCTTCGACGCCGCGGGCGCGGTCCTGCTCGATCTGGTCGATCAGGATCACGGAGTTGCGCATGATCATGCCCATCAGGGCGATCACGCCCAACAGGGCCACGAACCCGAAGGGCCGGTTGAGCAGCAGCAGCGAGGCGGCCACGCCCGCGATGCCCATGGGGCCGGTCAGGAAGACCAGCAGGGCACGCGAGAAGCTTTGCAGCTGCAGCATCAGCAGGGTGAAGATGATGAAAAGCATCACCGGCACATTGGCAAAGATGGAGCCCTGCCCCTTGCTGCTTTCTTCGGCCGTGCCGGCCAGCTGCACCTGGTAGCCGGTGGGCATGCGCGCCTGCAGGGCCATCATCTGTGGCCACAGGGCGGCGCTGACGGTGGGGCCTTGCACGCCCTCGCTCACGTCGCCCTGGACGGTGACGGCGAAGTGACGCCCTTCTCGCCACAGCACACCGGGCTCCCAGACCAGCTGGGGCTTGGCGACCTGCAGCACCGGGATCATCTTGCCGGAGGCGCTGGGCACGTAGGCGTTGTCCAGCGCCTCGAGGGTGAGGCGCTCGGACTGGGGCGAGCGCAGGTCGATGTCGATCAGGCGGTCGCCTTCGCGGTACTGGCCGACGGTCACACCCGAGGTCAGGATGCGGCTGGCCTGGGCGATGGACTGGGTGGTGACGCCCAGGGCGCGGGCCTTGTCCTGGTCCACCGAAAGGCGCACGGCCTTGACGGATTCGTTCCAGTTGTCGTTGACGCCGTGCATGTCGGGGTGGGCACGCATGAGGGCCTTGGCCTCTTCCGCCAGCTTGCGCAGGGTGGCGACGTCATCGCCCACGATGCGGAACTGCACGGGGTATGGCACGGGCGGCCCGTTGGGCAGCAGCTTGACGCGGGCGCGCACCTCGGGAAACTCTTCGGCCATGAGGGCGGGCAACTTTTTGCGCAGGCTCTCGCGGGTGGCGGCGTCCTGCGGCACGAGCACGACCTGGCTGACGTTGCTCTGCGGGAAGATCTGGTCCATGGGCAGGTAAAAGCGCGGCAGGCCGGTGCCGATCCAGCTGCTGACCGTGGTGACGCCGGGCTCCTTCAGCATGCGGGCCTCGAAGCGGCGGGCGATGGCCTCGGTCGATTCGAAGCTGCTGCCTTCGGGCTGCCAGAGGTCGACGATGATCTCGGGGCGACTGGAATCCGGGAAGAACTGCTGCTGTACTTTGCCCATGCCGGCAAAGCCCAGGAACAGGGCCCCGAGGGTGAGCGCGATCGTGATCCAGCGGTGGGCCACGCACCAGTTCACCGTGGCCTTGAAGCGCACATAGAAGACGCCGCCATACAGGTCGACCTCGCCCTCGTGTCCGCGGCCCACCTTGGGCTGGGTGCGCAGCAACCACTGCCCCAGATAGGGCACGAAGTAGACGGACACCACCCAGCTGATCAGCAGGGCGGCGGCCGTGACCGCGAAGATGGCGAAGGTGTATTCCCCCACCGAAGAATTGGCCATGCCGATGGGCAGGAAGCCGGCGGCGGTGATCAGCGTGCCCGTGAGCATGGGCATGGCGGTGATCTCGTAGGCGGCGGTGGCCGCGGCCACCTTGTCATAGCCCTCTTCCAGCTTGTGAACCATCATTTCGACGGCGATGATGGCGTCGTCGACCAGCAGGCCGAGCGCGATGATGAGCGCGCCCAGCGAGATCTTGTGCAGGCCCACGCCCCAGAAGTGCATGACCAGGAAGGTGACGGCCAGCACCAGCGGGATGGTGATGGCCACGACCATGCCCGGCCAGATGTCCAGGCGCAGCGGTTTCATGTGCAGGCCCAGGCTCACGAAGCTGACCACCAGCACCACGACCACGGCCTCGATCAGCGTCTTGACGAACTCGCCCACCGAGGTGCTCACGGCCTTGGGCTGGTTCTGGATCTGCGCCATCTCGATGCCCACGGGCAGCTCGCCCTGGATGCGTTCGGTGGCAGCCGTGAGCTGCTTGCCCAGTTCGATGATGTCGCCGCCCTTGGCCATGGAAATGCCCAGGGCGATCACGCTCTTGCCCTGGTGGCGCACCTTGGTGCTGGCCGGGTTCTCGTAACCGCGGCGGATGGTGGCGATGTCGCCCAACTGAAGCGTGCGCGCCTGGCCATTGGCTGGGTTGATGGCGCGGATCGGCATGGTGCGCAGGTCGTCGACCGAGCGGAAGGCGCCATTGACGCGCATCTGGATGTTGGCCTGCTCGCTGTTGTAGACGCCGGCGCCTTCCACGCCGTTTTGCGCAGAGAGCTGGGCCAGCAGGGCCTGCATGTCGATGTGCATTTCAGCGATGCGACGCTGAGGCACCTCGATGTAGACCTTCTCGGCCTGCACGCCAAACAGCTCCACCTTGGCCACGCCCGGCACACGCAGCAGTTGCGAGCGGGTCTTGTCGGCAAACTGACGCAGCTCTTCTTCGCTGAACCCGTCGGCCGAGAGGGCGTAGATGGAACCGTAGACGTCACCAAACTCGTCGTTGAAGAAGGGGCCGATCACGCCCTGCGGCAGCGTGGCCTTCATGTCGCCGATCTTCTTGCGCGCCTGGTACCAGAGGTTGGGGATTTCCTTCGGAGGAGAGGAGTCCTTGACCTGGAAAAGCGTGAGCGATTCGCCTGGCTTGGTGTAGGACTGGATCTTGTCGGCGTAGGGCACCTCCTGCAGGGTGCGCTCGATCTTGTCGGTCACCTGCTGGGCCATCTCCTGCGCCGTGGTGCCCGGCCAGTAGCTGCGCACGACCATGATGCGGAAGGCAAAAGGCGGGTCTTCGTCCTGCCCCAGCTGGAAATAGGCCGCCAGGCCCAGCAGCATCAGCACGACCATGAGGTAGCGCGTGAGGGCGGGATGATCGAGGGCCCAGCGGGAAACGTTGAAGCGCTGGGAGGCCGAGGCCTTGGCCTCTGGGGTTTGGGGGGCGTGTTGGGCGTTGCTCACCGTCGGGCTCCTGGGGGATCAGGGCTTGGCGGCCGAAGCAACCGAGGCGGGTGACGCAGGGGACACTGAGGACGCCGCAGCGACGGCAGCCTGGTAGCGCTTGACCTTCTGGCCTGGGCTGAGCACGTGCACACCGGCCGTGACCAGCTCCTGACCGGGCGTCACGCCGCGGGCGACCAGCACGGTGTTGCCCGACACATCGGCCGTGGCCACAGGCACGGGCTGGACGGTCATGGCCTTGGGGTCCAGCACCCAGACCACCGATCGGCCCTCACGCTCGGCCAGCGCCGTCAGCGGCACGCGAACGCCTTCGGGCGCGCGCAACGGCGCGTTCATCATCACGGTGGCGGTCTGCCCGAGCTCGAAGCCGGCGCGGCCGACATCGGCCTTGACCTGGTAGGTGCGGGTGACGGGGTCGGTGGCGGCGGCCACCTCGCGCACGGTGGCAGGCTGCCACTCGCTGCTGCCCCAGCGGCGCACCTTGACGCCACCCGATTTCCCCACCAGCGGGCGCACGCGCTGGACGAGGTCTTCCGGCACGGCAA
Source organism: Aquabacterium sp. (assembly GCF_021768455.1). GTDB lineage: Bacteria > Pseudomonadota > Gammaproteobacteria > Burkholderiales > Burkholderiaceae_C > Aquabacterium. Next base: position 18,426 of record NZ_JAIZVX010000026.1, read on the forward strand.
ACACCACATCGCGCGGGCCGTCGTGGGCGAGGGTCAGCACCGGTGTGCCAGCGGCCACCACCTGGCCGGGCTCCAGCTCGACCGAGGTGATGACACCCGCCGCGTCCGCACTGAGGGCGGCGTAGCTGGCCTGGTTGCCTTGCACGCCACTTTGGGCGCGAGCTTGACGCAAGGCCGCTTCGGCGGTCTTGTGGTTGGTGAGGTGGCGATCGAGTTCGGCCTGGGAGATGAAACCCTGGGCCTTCAATTCGGTGAAGCGCTTGAGGTCTGCGCTCGCCTGGCTCAGGGTGGCTTCGGCGGCCACCATGCCGGCGCGGGCTGCATCCTGCTGGAGGCGCAGGTCCTGGCCGTCCAGCTGGGCGAGCACCTGGCCGGCGCGCACGGTCTGCCCCAGCTCCACCAGGCGCTGGCTGACCTTGCCGGGCACCCGGAAACCCAGGCGGGACTCGGTGCGGGCACGGATGTCGGCAGCGAACTCTCGCTCGAGCTGCCCACCGGTGTCGCTCAGCACCACGGTGCGCACGGCCCGAACGGGCGTCTCCGCCTGGGGCGCCTTGCTGCAGGCGGCCAGGGTCAGCATCGACACTGCGGAGACGACAAGGGCAAGGCGCGGAAGCGGGCGGTGAAGCAGCATGGGTTCGGGCCGATCAGGTGTGCGCCAGCGCGGGCGCGAGAGGGGGCGACCGCGGGCGGTCGGGGCACGAGACGGTGTCAGCCTGGCTAACTGACTCGCGGGTCAGTAATGTAGTCAAGGAATTTGCGCCGTGTCAATTCGGCCATGGCGACAATAGCGCTCCGTGTTTTGCCTGCCACCATGAATTCGCCCATCGCGCCGCCCCCCGCTTCCGCCCCCCCAGCCGGCTCGCCCGCGCCGTTTCCTCGGCCCGGCAGCAGCCTGTACCACGCGCTCGCCACCGTCCCGGCGGCCCAGCGCCCTGCCCTGCGACAATGGCTGCGCTGGTGGCACGACGTCGCCAGCATCCCCTTTGGCGTGAGCGACCCGGGCGTGGCCGAAACCAAATTGCGATGGTGGCAGCAGGAGTTGGCCGACGCTGCCCGCGGCCAGGCCCACCACCCGCTGCTGCGCGACTGGCCGGGGGACGCACAGGACCCGTCGGCTCGGCCGGATGCGCCCCTGTGGCACGCGCAGATCGAAGCCGCCCTGCAACTGGTCCAGCAAACCCGCTGGATGGACGAGGCCAGCGTGCAGCGCCATGCCCGACAAGGCACGGGTGCCGCCTGCGAGGGCGCGGCCTGGCTGCTTGGCGCCCGCTCCGAGGCGGCTCGCCACGCCGCCCGTGAACTGGGGCTGGGCCTGCACCAGGCGCACCAGCTGGCACGCCTGGGGCAGGACGCCCGACTGGGCTGGGTGCATCCGGCCATCTCGGTGCTGCAGACCCATGGCGTGCGTGCGCACGAATTGAGCAAACCGGCCGAGACCCCGCCAGCGGGGCTGGCCAGCCTGGTGCAGCACCTGCATCACCAGGCACGTGACACCCTGCGAGGGGCGCTGCACGCCGTTGAGGCACTGCCCTCACCCGAGCGCCGCGCCTGTCAGCCCTTGTGCGTACTGGCCCACATCCAGCTTGCCCAGATGGTGGCCATCGAAGCACGCAGCGACCGGCTGTTGCACGAGCGCATCGTCCTCACCCCGCTGCGCAAATGGTGGATCGCACAACAGGTGCGCTGGGGCCTGCTGCGTTGACCCAGACCGTGGGGGGGGCAAGGTTCAGCGCCCGAAAGGCGCCGCCAGCGGCTCCCCCACAAACACGGCCTGCTGGGGCCAGGCCACGCTTTTCCAGTAGGCCTCGATGGCCGTGGCACCCTGCGCGTAAAAGAGCAACAGCGCCTGCGGATGAGGAAACTTCTGCAGGTGGGCACAGGGCTCGCTGGCCGTGCCATGGCTGGCCGTGGCGCCGGCTTCGATCCACGCCAGCACGCTCATCTGGCCATAGGGATCGTCCAGCCGCCCGCCAAATGAGGTGAGGTGGTCGGCCAGGGCCCCGGGCAGGAAGCCCACCGACGACAGGCCCTCGACCTGGGCGCGGCCCGTCATGTAGATCAGGACGCGGTCCACGCCCCGCAGCGCATCGGCCTGGTCCAGGTGGATGTCCAGCCCCGCCTGCGCCACCTTGCCTTCAGGCGGAAACAGCTGCTGGCGGACGCTGCGCACCGCGTCCGACGTCGTGACAAAGTGCACCTGGGCGGGCAGCCCGCCTCGCAGACCCAGCGTGCCATCGGAGGCCACCCCGCGGTCGATCAAGGCCTTGGCCCCCTCGACGTCTCGCGCCGCCAGCTGCATGCTCAGGCGCATGCGGTGCTCGGCCAGCGGCCGGGTGGCCGCCGAACCGAAATAGCTGCTGCGCCTCGACACCGCGCAGCTGTGACCGCAGAGCCCCTCGTCGAAGCCCATGGCCAGCGCGCCCGCGAGCCCGTTGCAGGCCACCGCATACGGCAGGCGCCAGGCCAGGGCCAAGGCCTGCACACGGTCCCCGTAAAAGGCCTCGATCTGGGCCTGCAAGGCCTCGAATTCGCCACGGGTCAGCGCCCCCTTGACCGGCAGCCGCACACGAAGGATCTGGTCTTCTGGAATCTGCCGGGCCTTGGCGTAATGCCCCCCCACCTGGACCGAATAGGGGTCATCGAGGTTGATCACCAGCCCCAGGTCCTTGACGCCCAGACGGCCATAGACCCTGGGCACGCGCATCCATTTGCGAGCAGGTGAAGCAGGGGCCGAAGCGGCCACCCCGGGCGCGGGCGATGAGGCGGCAGGCAGCACGGCTTCCTGAGCCTGTCCAGCCGAGGTCACCGCCAGGCCAGACACCAGGCAGACCAGGGCCAACAGATGCCCGAAGGCCAGGCTTGCGGCACCTTGGGCGAGGGAGGAAAGAACGGATTTGCGCATGAACGTCATGAAATACCGATTTCAGCCCCTCGGGGAGCGGGAAAGTCGCTCAAGCCACAGTTTATTTCGCCGATTGAGCAGGGATCCCGCCTTTCAAAATGAACTTCCACCGAGGAAAACCCGATGAGCGAACCCACCCACAGCGCCACCTCGATCCAGGTGCTGAGCCGCATGTTCTCGCTGCTCGACACCCTGGCGCAAGCGGGCGACTCGGTCTCGCTGAAGGCCATCAGCGAACAGACTGGCCTGCACCCCTCCACCGCCCACCGCATCCTCAACGACCTGGCCGCGGGCCGCTATGTCGAGCGATCCGGCCCTGGCAGCTACCGGCTCGGCCTGCGGCTGCTGGAACTGGGCAACCTGGTCAAAGGTCGCCTGAACGTGCGCGACCTGGCCAGCCGCCCGATGCAGGAGCTGCACCGCATGACCGGGCACTCCGTCTCGCTGTTTGTGCGCCAGGATGACGAGGCCCTGTGCGTCGAACGCACGGTGGCCGAACGCAGCGGCGTGCAGGTGACCCGCGTGATGGGCCTGCGCCTGTCGCTGGTGGGCCACGCCGTGGGCAAGGTGCTGCTGCTGAACGACAGCGGCGCAGGGCTGCAGGCACTCACCCAGGCCCATGGACTGCGCCTGGACGCCCTGCAGGCCGAACTGCACGCCATCCGCCAGAACGGACTGGCCCTGGAGGCCGACACGCCCGACCCGCTGCAACAGCTGGTCGCCGCACCCGTGTTCGACGACATGGGCAAGGTGGCCGCCAGCCTTTCGCTGAACGTGCCCGCCTCGCGCCTGCAGCCCGAGTGGCAAGATGCCCTGCGCAACGCCGCCCAGCGCATTTCTGCCGCCCTGGGCTGGCAGCACCGCTGAACACCCGGCGCCATCTCCGACCAAGCGCCTTCATGGCGCGCCATGAAAAAAGCCTCCGCAAGGAGGCTTTTTTTGGATCAGGAGGTGGCCTTCACCGCCGGCGGCGCCACGCTCACGGCACCCTTGGGTGCAGAGGTGGCCTTTTCCAGCCAGCGGCGCACGCGTTCGGCATCGGCCTGGCGCGAATACTTCCCGGCGGAATCCAGGAAGACCATGATCAGCTTGCGACCGGCCATGCGCGCCTGCATCACCAGGCAGCGACCGGCTTCCACGATGTAGCCCGTCTTCTGCAGACCGATGTCCCAGCTGGGGTTGCGCACCAGGCTGTTGGTGTTGTGGAACTGCAGTTGGCGGGCACCCACGCGCACGGCGTACTCGGGCGAGGTCGACAATTCGCGAATCAGTGGCTGCTGGTAGGCGGCCTTGACCAGCACCGCCAGATCGCGGGCGCTGGACTGGTTGCGGCTGTTCAGGCCGGTCGGGTCGACGTAATGCGTGTCACCCATGCCCAGTGCACGGGCCTTGGCATTCATGGCCGTCACGAAGGCATTCAGCCCTCCGGGGAAGGTCCGACCCAGGGCGTGGGCAGCGCGGTTTTCAGACGACATCAGCGCCAGGTGCAGCAACTCGCCACGGCTCAGCGTGGCACCGACCACCAGGCGGGAGCTGCTGTTCTTTTCGGTGTCGACGTCGTCGCTGGTGACGGTCACCATCTCGTCCATCGACAAGCGGGACTCGACCATGACCATGCCGGTCATCAGCTTGGTCAGCGAGGCAATCGGCAGCACGGCCTCGGAGTTCTTGGCAAACAGCACTTCGTTGGTGTCCTGGTCCAGGACCAGGGCCACGCTGGACTTCAGATCCAGCGGATCCGGCGTCTGGTGCAAGCCGTAAAGCTGCCCAAAGGAAGCGCCCGATGCGCCCGACGCAGCGGCCAGGGTGGCAGCGCCCGCACCGGTCGTGACGGCAGCGGCCTTGACGGACACCGGCATCACGCGCGCAGGCTGGATCGGCTCTTTGGCCTCGACACGGGACACGCGGGCCACACGGCCTTCGCGGACCTTGGCCGAGCGCGGGGCCTGCTTGCCGCGGACGGCAGCCGTCTTCTGTGAGGACCGGGATTGGGACTGGGCCGGCGCGGATTTCGCCACCTTGGCAGGCTTTGCAGCCGGCTTGGCCTTGCTGCTCGCGCGCTCGGGCGCGGCCTTGGCCAAGACCGCAGAAGGGGCGCCGAGACCCAGCGACAGCAGCGATGCCACCGCCAAGGCCAGCCAGTTTTTCTTGGAAATCATGCGTATCACGGCTACAGCCCTTTCAACTCCACGCCAGTGTAATAAAAAAACGCGCAAGATCAAAGACTTACGCGTCTTTTATCAAGTGACCTGACGGATCAGGTCATCGCGGGGAGGCTCAACCCTGGGCGGCCACCCTTTCTGCCTTGCTGTGGAGCTTGTTCAACGCAGAAAGATAGGCCTTGGCTGACGCGACGACGATGTCCGGGTCCGCACCGACGCCGTTGACGACACGGCCGCCATGTTGCAGTCGCACCGTCACCTCGCCTTGTGATTCTGTGCTGCCGGACGTGATGGCATTCACGGAGTACAGGACGATTTCCGCGCCACTTTTCACGACGGCTTCGATGGCCTTGACCGAGGCGTCCACGGGACCGTTGCCACCGCTCTCGCTGCGGTGCTCTTCGGAGCCCGCTGCAAACACCACGCTGGCCTGCGGGCGCTCACCCATTTCGGACTTCTGCGACAGGGCCACGAGGCGGTAGTGTTCCTGCTCGGCCGTCACGCTCTCGTCGCCCACGAGGGCAATGATGTCCTCGTCGAAAATCTCGCTCTTGCGGTCGGCCAGTTCCTTGAACTTGGCGAAGGCGGCGTTGACTTCGGCTTCCGATTCGAGCTCGATGCCGAGGTCCTGCAGGCGCTGCTTGAAGGCGTTGCGACCCGAGAGCTTGCCCAGCACGATCTTGTTGGCAGCCCAGCCCACGTCTTCTGCGCGCATGATTTCGTAGGTGTCGCGGGCCTTGAGCACGCCGTCCTGGTGGATGCCGGAGGCATGGGCAAAGGCGTTGGCGCCCACCACAGCCTTGTTCGGCTGAACCACGAAGCCCGTGGTCTGCGAGACCAGACGCGAAGCCGGCATGATCTGCTGGGTCTCGATGCCCACATCCAGGCCGAAGTAATCGCGGCGGGTGCGCACGGCCATCACGACCTCTTCCAGCGCACAGTTTCCGGCGCGCTCACCCAGGCCGTTGATCGTGCATTCCACCTGGCGGGCGCCACCGATCTTCACACCGGCCAGCGAGTTGGCCACGGCCATGCCCAGGTCGTTGTGGCAGTGGACCGACCAGATGGCCTTGTCGGAGTTGGGCACCTTTTCGCGCAGGGTCTTGATGAAATTGCCGTACAGCTCGGGGATGGCGTAGCCCACCGTGTCGGGGATGTTGATGGTGGTGGCACCTTCCTTGATCACGGCCTCGCACACGCGGGCGAGATAGTCGATGTCGGAGCGGTAGCCGTCTTCGGCCGAGAACTCGACGTCGGACGTGAGGTTGCGGGCGAAACGCACGGAGTTGATCGCTTGCGTGAGCACCTCGTCGGGCGACATGCGCAGCTTCTTCTCCATGTGGAGCGGGCTGGTGGCGATGAAGGTGTGGATGCGCCAGGCGTTGGCGCCCTTCAGGGCCTCGGCCGCACGGGCGATGTCACGGTCGTTGGCGCGGGCCAGCGAGCAGACGGTGGAGTCCTTGATGGCGTCGGCAATGGCCTTGATGGCCTCGAAATCCCCATTGGACGATGCGGCAAAGCCGGCTTCGATCACGTCCACCTTGAGGCGCTCGAGCTGGCGGGCGATGCGCAGCTTTTCTTCGCGCGTCATCGAGGCGCCGGGCGACTGTTCGCCGTCGCGCAAGGTGGTGTCGAAAATGATGAGCTTGTCGGTCATGGTGGTCTTTCGTGAGGCAGAGGAAGGTCAGCGGAGGGTGGCCGTGCGGCGCTGGGCACCTGGGGCCTGGCTGCCGGCTTGACCTTCTTCCTGTCGGATCTCAGATCAGCTTTGCCAAACAAAACGGCCCGCAAGAAGCGCTTGGCGGGCCGTGATTGATGCAAGTGGTACGTGTGTACAGACGACAGCGATCAACGCGCCCGGGGCACTCCTAGGGGTAGCAGCAGCGAGGTGTTGAAGGTCGTCATGGGTTTGAATATAGCACGCGGGGCCCCGGCAGCAGCCGGGCAAAACCAGTAGAAAAAAACGATCAGCGGTGTAGGCCGCGCTCATCGGGTTCGTCGGTGGAGGTGGAGATCACGCTCACCGGTTTGCCCTTCATGCGCTTCCACACGTACACGCCATAACCCGACACGCCATAGGCCACGAAGATGCCGAACAGCACGATGGGCGGGTGGATGGTGATGACCGCGATGCCGAGGGCGATGGCCACGATGGCAATGAAGGGCACGGTGCGGCGGAAATTCACGTCCTTGAAGCTGTAGAACGGGATGTTGGTGACCATGGTGAGGCCCGCGTACAGCGTGAAGGCGAAGGTCAGCCAGACCATGCCCGGGATGGAGCGCGCGGTTTCACCCAGGTCGGTGACCACCCAGATCAGCCCCATGACGACGGCCGCAGCCGCGGGGCTGGGCAGGCCCTGGAAGAAGCGCTTGTCGACCACGGCGATGTTGGTGTTGAAGCGCGCCAGGCGCAAGGCGGCACCCGAGCAGTAGACGAAGGCGGCGATCCAGCCTGGCTTGCCAAGGTCCTTCAGCGCCCATTCGTAGGCGATGAGCGCAGGGGCGGCGCCAAAGGAGACCATGTCGGAGAGGCTGTCCATCTGCTCGCCGAAGGCACTCTGCGTGTTGGTCATGCGGGCGACGCGGCCGTCGAGGCTGTCGAGCACCATGGCGCAGAAGACGCCCACGGCAGCCTGCTCGAATTGCCCGTTCATGGCCATCACGATGGCGTAGAAGCCCCCGAACAGCGCCGCCAGCGTGAACAGGTTGGGGAGGATGTAGATGCCCTTGCGGCGGGGACGAGGCGGCTCGTCGTCGTCAAGGTGGTCGATGGCGGTGGGGTCGATGTCTGGCACGGAGGATGTGTCTGAAACAGGCGGCGGGGAGCTGGTGGGCGCCACGCTCAGGCCTTGGAGAGGGTGGCAAGGATGGTCGTGGTGGCCGAGACCTTGTCGCCAGGAGCGACCTTGGGCACGGCATGCGGCGGCAGGTAGATGTCGACGCGGGACCCGAAACGGATCAGGCCATAACGTTGGCCGCGGGTGAGCGTGTCGCCCACCTTGACGTGGCACAGGATGCGACGGGCCATGAGGCCGGCCACCTGCACCAGGGTGATGAGCTGGCCGTTGGCATCGATCAGCAAGGCATTGCGTTCGTTGCCGGCGGCGTTGGCATCGAGTTCGGCCTGCAGCCACTTGCCCGGGAAATACTGCACCTGGCGCACGACGCCGTCGACGCAGGCACGATTGCCATGGCGGCTGAACAGGCTCATGAAGACGCTGATGCGCAGGGCCTCGCGCTGGCCATAGGGGTCGGTGGCCTTTTCGATGCGGACGATGCGGCCATCGGCAGGCGAAAGCACGGCCCCTGCCTGTGCCGGCACGGCCCGCGGGCGCTCGCGCCAGATGGGCAGCCAGGCCAGCAGGGCCAGACCGGCGAGGGCCGCAACCAGGTGGGCACCCGCAGCCAGCGCGGCCAGCATGAGGGCACCCACAAACAGGCCCGGCATGGCGCCGGGGGCGCGTCCCCAGGAGGGCATCGACAAATTCATGGTGCCTTGAGGATAACTCAAGCCTGGGGCGCAGGCACCGCAGCGTGGACCACGCGCTGGGGATACGGGATCTGCACGCCGAGGCGGTTGAGGGTCGCAAGGATGGTGAGGTTGACGTCGGAGCGGGCGGCGAGCTGGCCGTTTTCGGGGTCGGCGATCCAGAAGGCGACGGTCAGTTCCAGACCGTCGGAGGGGAAGCCGGAGAGGAAGACCTGCGGGCCCGGGTTGTCGAGCACGCGGGGCAAGGCGGCGATGGCCCGCTCCAGCTCGGGCAGGGTGCGGTCCAGGTCGCTGCCATAGGCCACCTGCAGCACGGTGCTCAACATCATTTTGGTGTCGGCCAGGGAGGCGTTCTCGACCCGCTGGGTGATGAGCAACTCGTTGGGCACGATGGACTCTCGCCCCGCCGCCGAACGCAGCACGGTGTAGCGGGTGTTGATGTCGGTGATGCGGCCCTCGAAGTTGTCGACCTTGACCAGGTCACCAATGCGCAGGCTGCGTTCGGCCAGGATCACAAAGCCGCTGACGTAGTTGGCGGCGAGCTTTTGCAGACCGAAGCCCAGGCCCACGCCAATGGCCCCACCCAGCACCGACAGCGCGGTGAGGTCGATGCCCGCCGCCGAGAGGGCCATCAGCACGCCGCAGGTCATGAGCACGGCGCGGATGGCGTTGGCGGCGATCTTGCGCACGGAGAGGTTGTCGGTCGCGCCACGCAAGAGGCGGGTTTCGATGGCCGAGGAGATGGACAGAGACAGGATCAGCACCAGCACGGCGCTCAAGCCGCCTTCGACCAGGTTGCGCAAGCTGACCTGGGTGGCGCCCACCTTCCAGGTGACCTCTTCCATCTCGTCGAGGATGAGGGGCATGACGCCGGTGACCCAGAGCACGGTGCCCAGCCAGGCCAGCCAGGACACGGTGCGCTCGACGATGCGCACGGTGCGCGAGGTGGGAAAGGCCGCCCCCAGCACCTTCACGGTGAGGCGGATGACGGCCAGCGACACCAGCACGGGCACCGCCACGCGGAACACGGTGAGGGGCACTTCGCCCAGCAGCACGCGGCGCATGCCCAGGGCAAACAAAAGCGCCAGCAAGGGGAAGAGCACGCCATCGACCACCTTCTGGCCGAACCAGATGGAGGCGGGATCGGCCTGGCGACCGCGCCAGACCCGCACCAGCAACCACGACATGCCCAGGCACGCCAGGATCACGGCGATTTCGGTCAGGGCGGCCGGCTGGTGCAACTGGCCCCACAGGGCCTGGAGCTCTTCGGCGCTCAGGGGTTGGCTGGAGTGGGTGGGGGTCACGGCAGTGGGCAAGGCGGGGATCGACAAGAAGGACAACACGGACAAGGGCGGGCTGCTGACAGCCCTCGATGATGCCCTGGATCCAGCCGGTGCGGGCCCCGATCAGGCCTCGATCAGGGCGCGGACGTGGGCGACCACGCTGCGGCCGAGGGCACTGAGGTTGTAGCCCCCCTCCAGGCAAGACACGACCCGGCCCTTGGCATGTCGCCTGGCGATCTCCAGCACCTTTTCGGTGATCCAGACGTAATCGGCCTCGACCATGCCGAGGTTGCCCATGTCGTCTTCGCGGTGGCCGTCAAACCCGGCCGAGATGAAGATCATTTCGGGGCGGAAGTCTTCGAGGCGGTACAGCCAGTAGGACTCGACCACATCCCGCACCACGGCGCCGCTGCTGCGGGCCGGCACCGGGACGTTGACCATGTTGCAGGCCTTGCTGTCGGCGCCGCTGTAGGGGTAGAGGGGGTGCTGGAAGAGACCGACCATGAGCACACGGTCGTCGTTGGCCATGATGTCTTCCGTGCCGTTGCCGTGGTGCACATCGAAATCGACGATGGCCACGCGCTGCAGGCCTCGGACGTCGAGCGCATGGCGGGCCGCCACGGCCACGTTGTTGAAGAAGCAAAAGCCCATGGTGTGGTCATGGGTGGCGTGGTGGCCCGGCGGGCGGACGGCGCAGAAGGCGTTGTCGAGTTGACCGTCGAGCACCGCGTCGGTCGCGGCGACGGCGGCACCGGCTGCACGCCAGGCGGCCGAGCGGGTGCCGGGGGAGGCCCAGGTGTCAGGGTCAAGGGCGCGGGTGTCGCCGGTGGACTCGAGCTGCTGGAGGAAGTCGTCCAGCGTCAGCACGTAATGGAGGTCGTGGGCCAGGGCGAGGTCGGCGTTGGCGGCCAGGGGCACGTCGGGGCGGGTCAGCAGGGCATCGAGGCCCGAGGCGCGGAGCTGGTCTTCGATGGCGTGCAGGCGCTGGGGGCACTCCGGATGGCCCTGCCCCATGTCATGGGCCAGGCAATCGGGATGGGAAAAGTAGCCGGTGGCCATGGGTCTGTCTCGGTCTGCAGCGCGCAGGCGTTTGGGTTAAGGTCTGGTCATGCTGCGCAACGCCCCCGACCCGACCCCGCATCTGGTGAGCACCTCGACGTCGATGGTGTCGCACATCCAACAGCTCATTGATCAGGTTAGCACGATCATCGTGGGCAAACGGGAGCAGGTCAGCCTGGGGGTGATCTGCCTGTTGGCATCGGGCCACCTGCTGATCGAAGACGTGCCTGGCGTGGGCAAGACCACCTTGTCACAAGCCCTGGCGCGCTCGCTGGGGCTGAGCTTTTCGCGGGTGCAGTTCACGGCCGACCTGTTGCCCTCGGACCTGATCGGCGTGAGCGTTTACGAGCGCCAGCGCGAGTCCTTCGTCTTTCACCCCGGGCCAGTGTTCGCCCAGGTGCTGCTGGCCGATGAGATCAACCGTGCGGGCCCCCGCACCCAGAGTGCGCTGCTCGAGGCCATGGAGGAGCGCCAGGTGTCGGTCGAGGGCGAAACGCGCGCCCTGCCCTCGCCGTTTTTCGTGATCGCCACGCAGAACCCGGCCGAGCAACTGGGCACCCATCCCCTGCCGGAATCCCAGCTCGACCGCTTTGCGATGCGGCTGTCCCTGGGCTACCCCTCGCCCCAGGCCGAACGCGCCCTGCTCAGGGGGGAAGACCGGCGCGAGGCCCTGGCCCGCCTGCCTGCCGTGCTGACGCCGGCGCAATGGCAGGCCCTGCAGGACCAGGTGAGCCAGGTGCACGTGGCCGACAGCCTGCTCGACTACCTGCAGGCCCTGATCGCGGCCACCCGCGATGGGCACTGGTTCAGCCTGGGCCTGAGCCCACGGGCGGGCCTCTCGCTGCTGCAGCTGGCACGGGCGCGGGCCCTGGTGTCGGGGCGTGGGCACGTGTCGCCAGAAGACATCCAGGCGCTGTGGGTGGTGGCCACGGCCCATCGACTCGGGACCTTGTCACAGTCGGGACGCAGCGCGGCCGCCCAGGCCCGCGCCCTGCTGGAGGCCACCCCGGTGCCATGAGGGGCGAACGCCTGTCTCTGCGGCAGCGCTGGCGTGCGCATTGGGCGCGCTGGTGGGACCAGCGCCTGCCTCGCCAGGACGACCTCACCCTGCACCAGCGCAACCTCTACATCCTGCCCACACGCGCAGGCTGGAGCCTGGCCGGCGTGGCCATCGTGCTCTTGCTGGCCTCGATCAACGAACAGGTGAACCTGGGCTATGCCCTGAGCTTCACCCTGGGCGGCACCGCCCTGGCCGCCCTGCACCAGACGCACGGAAACCTGCAGGGCATCCGCCTGCGTCTGGGCGGGCTGCAGAGCGTGCACGCCGGCGAGGTGCTGCGGGTGACGGTGATGCTGTCGCAGACACCCACCGGGCGCGGTCGCATGGGGCTCTCGGTGAAGGTGGGCGACGCAGCCCCGGTCGACACGGAACTGCCGCCAGGCGGCGAGACCCCGGTCGAGCTGGACGTGCCCGCCCCCCAGCGAGGGTGGTTCCAGCTGCCCCGCCTGAGCATCGAGACACGCTACCCCCTGGGCATCTTCCGCGCCTGGGCTCACTGGCGCCCTGCCCGCACCGTGCTGATCTGGCCTGCGCTCGACCGGCAGGCCCCGCCCTTGCCCGACCTGCCGACCCGCGCCCAAGGCGCCGAGGGTGAACACAGCGCCACCCCGCAGGGCGAGATCCCAGAAGGCCTGCGGGACTACCGGCGGGGGGACCCGCTGAAACAGGTCGCCTGGCGCAAATCGGCCCACAGCCTGGCGGCCGGTGGTGGCCTGGTGAGCCGGGAGCCCGCCACCCGCCGATCGCCCGACCGCTGGCTGGACTTCGAGCACAGCCCGGGCCTGCTCAGCCTGGGCACCGAAGCGCGGCTCAGCCGTCTGGCCACGTGGCTGGTCGAGGCCGAGCGGGAGGCACTGGCCCAAGGCACGCTGTACGGCCTGCGCCTGCCGGGTCTGGAGACCCCTTGCGGCGCGGGCCCCCATCACCTGCGCACCTGCCTGGACGCACTCGGCCGCTGGGGGCAGCCCTCATGAGCACGCGCATCAGCCCAGGCGCCCCGCGCGCCCTGCCCATCAGCCGCGAGGGGCGCGACACCCTGTGGCTGCTGACCGTGCTGGCCCTGTGCATTGCGCCGCATGCCATGCGCCTGCCTCTGTGGTGTGCTGCGGGCACGGGGGTGGCACTGGCCTGGCGCGCGCAACTGGCCTGGCGCGACGCCGCCTTGCCCCCACGCTGGGTGCTGCTGCTGAGCCTGCTGGCCTCGGTGGCACTCACCCTGCTCACCTACCGATCGCTGATGGGCCGAGAAGCCGGCGTCACCCTCGTCACCCTGTTGGCCGGCCTGAAGACGCTGGAGTTGCGCGCCCGGCGCGACGCCTTCGTCATCACCTCACTGGGCTTTTTCCTGATCCTCACCCAGTTCCTGCACAGCCAGACGCCAGGCATGGCCCTGCTGATGAGTGCCGCTTTTCTGGGCCTGTTGAGCGCCCTGGTCTTGGCCCAGCGCCCCCTGGGTCGCCCAAGCATCGCCTCGGCCTTGAAGGACGCCGGCCGGGCCGTGGCCTGGGGGCTGCCACTGATGCTGGCGCTCTACCTGCTGTTTCCTCGCATCGGGCCGCTGTGGGCCTTGCCGTCCGATGCCGGGGCTCGCACCGGGCTGTCTGACCAGCTCACCCTCGGGCGTGTGGCCGAACTCGCCCTGGACGACGGCATCGTCATGCGCCTGAGGTTCGAAGGCGCGACACCGCCGCCGCAAGCCCTGTACTTCCGAGGTCCGGTCCTGGACGATTTCGATGGTCAGCGCTGGACGGCTCGCCCACCCCACCCCGACACCGACCGCATGGACGCCTTGCGGGCCGACACCCTCCGCGGCCCCTGGATCGACCACGAAGTCACCCTGGAGCCCAGTGGACTGCGGCAGCAGGCCCTGCTGGAAGGCACGGTCGAGGTCCGGGCCGAGCAGGCTGATGTGCAGGGCTGGCAGCGCGTCGGCCTGGCCTGGACAGCCCCCAGCCCGCCACGCGAACGCCTGCGGCTGCAGGCCCGCGCACTGAGCGCCTGGCACAGTGGCCCCGCCGCACCAGACCCGATCCTGCGCAACTGGACGCAACTGCCTGCCGGCTTCAACCCTCGCACCCTGGCCTGGGCTCTGGACTTCAGCCGGCAGCCCACCCTGAGGGGTGCCGACGCGCGCACGCTGGCCAACGCGGTGATGCAGCACATCCGGCAGCACGATTACCGCTACACACTGGCCCCCGGCGACGACGCCCTGGGCGCCAACGGCCAGCCAGAGCGCCACCTCATCGACCGTTTCTGGCTGGATCGCCGCAGCGGCTTTTGCGAACATTTCGCCACCGCCTTCGTGGTCGTGATGCGTGCCATGGACGTGCCCGCTCGCGTGGTCACCGGCTTCCAGGGTGCCGAGCGCAACCCCGTTGACGGCATGCTGGTCGTGCGCAACAGCGATGCCCACGCCTGGGCCGAGTACTGGCAAGCCGGCGAAGGCTGGGTGCGGGCCGACCCCACGGCCGCCGTGGCCCCGGAACGGATCGACCGCACCCGCCCCCTGAACCGCCGAGCCGACTCGGCCAGCGGTGGCCTGGCCCACCTTGCACCCGACTGGCTGCTGCGCAGCCGCGCCGCCCTCGACGCTGCCAACCACCGCTGGAACACCTGGGTGCTCGCCTACTCACGCCAGAACCAGCTCGACCTGTTGAGCCAGTGGGGCTGGCCCGCTGCCTCCGGCATGGACCTGCTGCGCCTGTGCCTGATCGTGGTGGTCAGCCTTGCCCTGGCCGGCGTGCTGTGGCTGTGGGCCACACGCCCCCGGCAGCGGACCTCCCCCTGGCAAGGCCTGCTGAATCGGGTGCATGGCGACCTGCTCGCGACAGGCGTGCCAGCGCCTGCGG
>NZ_JAIZVX010000250.1 GCF_021768455.1 Aquabacterium sp.
ATGACGATGGATTTCAAGGTGCCGCTCAAGGGCGGACTGCCCCGCCATCTGGAAGTGGGGGACCCGGTGAGCTTTGAGTTCTACATGGATGCCGATGGCATGCCGCAGTTGACCCGACTGTCGCACCTGGCACCTGAGCCCCAGCCTGCGTCCGAGGCGCCCCATCAAGCCCATGGGACAGCCAAGCAAGGGAGCAAGCCATGATCGCCCGCCTGATCCGTTGGTCCATCACCAACCGCTTCCTGGTGCTGCTGGCCACCTTGATGCTCAGTGCATGGGGGGTGTATTCGGTTGCGAGAACGCCGCTGGACGCCTTGCCCGACCTGTCTGATGTGCAAGTCATCATCCGCACGACCTACCCAGGCCAGGCGCCGCGCATTGTGGAGAACCAGGTCACCTACCCGCTGACCACGACCATGCTGTCGGTGCCTGGCGCCAAGACGGTGCGGGGGTACTCCTTCTTCGGCGACTCTTATGTCTACGTGCTGTTCGAGGACGGCACCGATCTGTACTGGGCCCGCTCACGTGTGCTGGAGTACCTGAACCAGGTTCAGTCGCGTTTGCCTGCCAGCGCCAAGGCGTCGCTGGGGCCCGACGCCACGGGTGTGGGCTGGATTTACCAATACGCCCTGGTGGACCGTGGAGGCACACAGGATGCGGGTCAGTTGCGTGCCTTGCAGGACTGGTTCTTGAAGTACGAACTCAAGACCGTGCCCAATGTGGCGGAAGTGGCCTCTGTAGGCGGCATGGTGCGCCAGTACCAAGTGGTGCTGGACCCCGACAAACTGGCCACCTACGGCATCCCGCACACCCAGGTGGTCGAGGCCATCCAGAAGGCCAACCAGGAGGCGGGCGGTTCGGTGCTGGAGTTGGGCGAAGCCGAGTACATGGTGCGCGCCTCTGGCTACCTGCAATCGCTGGACGATTTCCGACAAGTGCCCTTGGTTACCACCGACGCAGGCGTATCAGTGCGCCTGGGGGATGTGGCCCGCATCCAGATGGGACCCGAGATGCGTCGGGGCATTGGCGAGTTGGACGGTGAGGGGGAGGCCACTGGCGGCGTGATCGTGATGCGCTCAGGCAAAAACGCATTGGAGACGATTGCTGCTGTGAAGGCCAAGCTCAAGACCCTGCAAGCCAGCTTGCCCAAAGGGGTGGAGATCGTGCCGGTGTACGACCGATCCACCCTCATCGAGCGCGCGGTGGAGAACCTGTCACACAAGCTGCTCGAAGAGTTCGCCGTGGTGGCCGTGGTGTGCTTTGTCTTTTTGTTTCACCTGCGCTCGGCCCTGGTGGCCATCATCTCGCTGCCACTGGGCATCCTGGCGGCTTTCATCGTCATGCACCACCAAGGGGTGAACGCCAACATCATGTCGCTGGGCGGCATCGCCATTGCCATTGGTGCCATGGTGGACGCAGCCGTGGTGATGATCGAGAACGCACACAAGCACCTGGAACATTGGGAGCAGGCCCACCCCGATCAAACGCTGGAAGGTGCCGAGCGCTGGAAGGTCATTGGCGACTCGGCGGCCGAGGTCGGGCCCGCGCTGTTTTTCTCACTGTTGATCATCACGCTGTCTTTTGTGCCAGTGTTCACGCTGGAGGCGCAAGAGGGGCGGCTGTTCTCGCCGCTGGCCTTCACCAAAACCTATGCCATGGCGGCGGCAGCGGGCTTGTCGGTCACGCTGATCCCCGTGCTGATGGGCTACCTGATCCGTGGCCGCATCCCCAGCGAGCAGAGCAACCCGCTCAACCGACTCCTGATTGCCATCTACCGCCCACTGCTCAATGCAGTCTTGCAAGGCCCCAAGCGCACGCTGGCGGTGGCCGCCGTGTTGCTGTTGCTCAGCTTGTGGCCCTTGCAGCACATTGGCGGTGAGTTCATGCCCAAGCTGGACGAGGGCGACCTGCTCTACATGCCTACAGCCCTGCCGGGCTTGTCCGCAGGCAAGGCCGCCGAGCTGCTTCAGCAGACCGACCGTTTGATCAAGACCGTGCCCGAGGTGGCCAGCGTCTACGGCAAGGCAGGCCGCGCCGAAACCGCGACCGACCCGGCACCCATGGAGATGTTCGAGACCACCATCCAATTCAAACCCAAAGACCAATGGCGCCCGGGCATGACGCAAGACAGGCTGGTTGAAGAGCTGGACCGCATTGTCAAGGTGCCCGGCCTGGCCAACATCTGGGTGCCCCCCATCCGCAACCGCATCGACATGCTGGCCACCGGCATCAAGAGCCCCGTGGGCGTCAAGGTGGCGGGCACCGACCTGGCCACCATCGACCGACTCACGGGTGAGATCGAGCGGGCGCTCAAGGATGTGCCCGGTGTCAGCAGCGCCTTGGCCGAACGCCTGACAGGTGGCCGGTATGTGGACGTCAACATCCGCCGCGATGCCGCCGCGCGCTTTGGCATGAACATCGCCGATGTGCAGTCGGTTATCAGCTCGGCAGTGGGCGGCGAGAACATCGGCGAGACGGTGGAAGGTTTGCAGCGCTTCCCGATCAACCTGCGCTACCCACGCGAAACACGTGATTCGCTGGAGAAACTGCGCACCTTGCCCATCGTGAACGAGCGCGGGCAGCGCCTGGTCTTGTCCGACGTGGCCGACATCCGCGTAACCGATGGCCCACCCATGCTGCGCAGCGAGAACGCCCGCCTGTCTGGCTGGGTGTATGTGGACATCCGGGGGCGAGACCTGCGCTCAGCGGTGCAGGACATGCAAAAGGCTGTCGCGGCCAAGGTCAAACTGCCGCCTGGCTACTC
>NZ_JAIZVX010000251.1 GCF_021768455.1 Aquabacterium sp.
CCATATATCCACCTTAATTATTGTTTTTACCATTGTTAACATCAAAATCCGGAGATTTCAAAAATTCGCTTTGCTCAAATTTGAAATACCGTAAAACCCAAACCATCCCCCCATTATTTAAATTTTTCGCGTTGCTTCAAAATTCAAACAATGACCCCCGGTTGGGGGTGGCATAATTTCGGGTAATAAAAAACTTACCCTTCATAATGCCTTGTTGTTCCACCCCAAAATCGGGGTAGAAACAACAAAAGATAATATAGATATAACCTGGTGGAAATTAATGTCAATATGTCAAATATGGAGAAATTGCGAATAAAAAAAATCCCTTAGAAAATAGAATTTTTTTCTATTTTTTAAGGGATTTGGCCCGTCCGGCGAGGACGGTTTTAAAATGATCTTGTAAATTTATCGTTTTCAAATTGTGCAGTTTTTAAATTCTCTCTTCGTTCTGTATTTAATTTATGATTTAAACCCTTAGCAAATAGATTAGAATTCATAAACAAATGTCCTTTTTCTTTTATTAAAACTCCCTTCTCAGTGAGTTTTTTAAAAATAACAGACATATTAGATTTTTTCATATCTAAATCTCTCGCGATTTGCGATTGATTTAGACTAATTAAATTGCCGTATTCCATAATTTCGAGAATGTATGTAATTACTTTTAACTCGCTTTGACTTATATTTAATTCTGCTAAAGCTCTTAAATTACTTGTAAAAGCCATAACAAATTCGCTTTTAAGCGAACTTTTCTTTTCTTGTTGAATAATAGCAGTGACTTTTACATTTCCTTTTTCTTGTAAATTTTCTACTTGCTCCGCTACTTCATCATCAAATTCAAATTCTTGAATATTATCAAGTGCTTTAACTTGTGCTAACCCCATAATTTTTTTACTCCTTTTAAATTGTATAAACTCAGCTCTTTTATAATATATTTTGTGTACTAGTCAATAACAAAGTAAAAAAAAATTAAACTTTGTTATATGTCTTTGGACTATAGTCCAATCCTGTAGTTATGAGATCTCATAACTGGAGTTATGAGTTTACATAACTTCGAGTTATAAGATTACATAACTGGAGTTATGAGTTTACATAACTTTTTTTTGAAAAAAACTATATATAACAATGTCTTGATAGTATGTTAAGAAGTAAGAATTAATAAGAACATAAGAAAGGAAAACAATCCAGGCTGTGCCATTCGATAGATCCAACCCCAAAACCCATCTGGAAAACCATCCCAGTTACCCGTTCCGGGGCCCTGCTTCGCAATATGGAGGATTTTGCTATAAAACCGTCCTACCGGACAGGTCAACCCTTCAAAGCCACACAGCAAGCTGTGTAGCTTCTCAGCGTTTTAGAGAACGAACTGGAGGTGGACTTACTGTATCCGTAGGGGTAGAAGCTGCTTTAATTTTCTTTGCTGCTTCATTTTTGTTCTTAATCTTAAATCTCAGCAATCTATCGCCCCCACGGGGCTTAGAGCTTGTTTCAACATCTGTAATGTCGTCAAATCCACCTGCGCTTCTTTTGCTCTTTCTACCGTAGCTTTGTTGTGATCTGACAGAAGCATGCCCCATAATTTTAGCGATTTTTTCAGCATCAAAACCCTCTGAATTTTTCAATTCTGTTGCTTTTGCATGTCTAAAAGAATACGCCGAGGCGTGATATTTTTTCCTGGGCCATAGTTTTTTGCTTATTTTTGTAATGTATCCGGAAAACGCTTTTGCACTTTCAGTTTTAATTTTTAAATCATATGCCTGAGGGTTTTTCTCAAAAATATCTATTATAGATTTGTAATATTGAAGATTTTTATCTGTGATTTTTACCGTAACCTCTCTAATTCTAATACCTCTTTTTTGTTGATAATTTAATTTTGAGCCGATGATTTTAAAACTTAACTTATTGTTTTTACTATCAAAATTAACTTTAATGCCAGTTTCGATCTCGTCCGGTCTGCAACCTGTGGCATATAATGCCACAAGTGCGTTAGCGCATTTTAGATTATGCGAAATCGCATATTCTAAAATATTTTCCCTAAAATCTTCATTTAGTTTTTTTATATTTCGTTTTGAATTACCCATATATAAAATCTCTCATATTTTTAATTACTTCCAATGTTAAATAACAATCAACTGCAGAATTATGTAATTCTAAATTAGCAGTTTCTACACCAAAATAATTAGCTGCGAATTCAAGTTTTTGCCATTTATAACCTCCTCTGTATTCGTTATATTCTCCATAAAATTTTGCAAAATCTTTCATAACACAATGAGATCTTAATTCGAAATTATCGAAATCATTATTTCCTTTACTATCGTTATCTTTATATTTGTATTTCGCAACATTTAAAGATCTATATATTGTTGATATATCAAACTCTTCATTATATATAAATATTGGTTTGTTTTTATTTTCTTCGCTATTTATTATTTTCGAAAAATCTTCATATATAGAAATTATATTTCTAGCATCCTTTATCATTTCGTTTGTAATATGATGAATAGACTCAGCTTCTGAACAAATTTTTTCGTATGTCGGTTTGCAAAATTCGTTAATCAATATATTGTTTTTTTCGTCAATTAAAGCAAAACTAACAACTTCGCCGCGTAAACCTGTTGTTTCTGTGTCTAGTACAAAAAACTCACTGCTTGCAAGTTTTTGATATTTATAAACAATTTGCTTTATTCTGTCAGGAACTCCCGGATTGCTTTTCATATATTCTTCATAATTTATATTTTCCATATATC
>NZ_JAIZVX010000027.1 GCF_021768455.1 Aquabacterium sp.
CGACGGCATCGCCTTCCAGACCAACATCCTGGCGCTGAACGCCGCGGTGGAAGCCGCCCGTGCCGGTGAACAGGGCCGCGGCTTTGCCGTGGTGGCCGGCGAGGTGCGCACCCTGGCCAGCCGCTCGGCCGAGGCCGCCAAGGAGATCAAGTCCCTGATCAACGCCAGCGTGGAAAAGGTGGACGTGGGTGCCCGCCAGGTGGACGAGGCCGGCGCCTCGATGAACGAGATCGTGACCCAGGTGAAGCGCGTCAGCGACCTGATCAGCGAGATTTCCAGCGCCACCGCCGAGCAGTCCACCGGCATCGGCCAGGTGGGCGATGCGGTGACCCAGCTCGACCAGGTGACCCAGCAGAACGCTGCCCTGGTGGAGGAAAGCGCCGCGGCGGCCGAGAGCCTGCGCCACCAGGCCGCCACCATGGCCGAGATGGTCAGCGTGTTCAAGCTGAGCGGGGGCGAAACAGGCCACAGCCAGGCCCACCACGCTGCGGCACCCCGCCCCACGGCCTTCAAGGGCGGCGCAGTGGCCAAGCCTGCGGTGAGCCCGTCTCGCCCGGCTGCGGCCCCTGCCCCGGCCGCACAGGCCTTCACGCCCGCCCCGGCACCGGCCCGCGCCAGCAGCGCCTCGCAGAGCCAGGGCGAATCGCTGGACTGGGAAACCTTCTGATCCCCAGCGCGGCCCGGGTTCAGCCCGGGCCTGGCGCCTGAGGTCCCATGACCTCGGCCACCACCTCTTCGAGCTGCAGGCGCAGCCAGCGGTGCACCAAATCCTGGTTGTGGCGCAGGTGCCAGACGGCGTACATCGGCATCTCCGGTCCGGCCAGCGGCAGCTCGGCCGTCGCCAGGCCCTTGAGCGGCCCCCGCGCCAGCAGGCCGGGCAGGGTCGCCAGCAGGGCACTGCCCTCGATGAAACCGCGGATGTTGGCAAAGGCCGGCACCGTCACCGCGATGCGGCGCTGCACGCCGTGGTCGCTCAGCCAGTGGTCGATGCCCAGGCTGCGCTGCGAGGGCACGTACTGCACCGTCACGTGGCCCGCGCCCTGGTAGCTGGCCAGATCACCCGGGGCTTCGCGCTCGGCGGGGTCGTAAAACACCCGGTAGGTGTCGGCAAAGAGGCGCTTTTGCACGATGTCATCGCTCTCGGGCGGACGGGGTGAGATCACCATCTGGCACTGGGCGTCGCGCAGCAACTCCAGCGTCGGCACGGTCGAAGGGATCACCCGCAGCCGAAAGCCTGGCGCCCGCGCCTGCACCCGGCGCAGCCAGCGTGGCAGCAGCAGCTCGCATTGCAGGTCGTTGGCGGCCACCGTCCAGGTCGTTTCCAGGCGGTCCAGACGCAGTTCGTCGCTGGCGGTGAAGTGGCGCATCTGTTCGAGCAGGCTGCGCGCCTGTTCGGTCAGGGCCTTGGCGCGGGCCGTGGGCGCGATGCCGCGGCCCATTTTCACGAAGAGGGCGTCGCCCAGCAGGCCGCGCAGGCGCTCCAGCCCGTGGCTCACCGCCGATTGCGACAGCCCCAGTTGCCCCGCGGCGGCCGTGACCGAGCCCGTGTCGTGCACCGCCACCAGCAGGCTGAGCAGGCGGCCGTCCAGATCGAGGTGCAGGTCGCGGTTCACGTTGATCCATCTGTTTTGTTCATGGATCACATGATCGTGGATGCGTTGATTGATGGCAAGCCCGGCGGAATACTCCGCCCCAGCGTGACAGAAGCCGCGCCCACCGAGGAGACACCCATCATGGTCATTCATGCAAAGGCCGCCCAGCCGGCCATCCCTGGCACCACCTTGTTCGATGGCGAGCAGGCCCGCAAGGGCTACCAGCTCAACAAGATGTGCTATTCCTTCAACGACGCGGCCAACCGCGCCGCCTTCAAGGCCGACGAGGCCGCCTACTGCGAGCGCTACCAGCTCACCCCCGAGCAGCGCGCGGCCGTGGAAGCCAAGAACGTGCTGCAGTTGATCGCCGCCGGCGGCAACGTCTACTACCTGGCCAAGTTCGCCGGCATCTTCGGCCTCGACGTGCAGGACCTGGGCGCCCAGCAAACCGGCAAGACCAAGGCGGAGTTCATCGCCATGCTCGCCGCCTACGCCCACTGATTTCGCCACCGACCCCCCGCTCCGGAGCACCCACACCATGGCCCACATCGTCGGCGGCATCGCCACCTCTCACGTCCCCGCCATTGGCCGCGCCATCGCCAAAGGCCTGCAGAACGACCCTTACTGGAAGCCCTTCTTTGACGGCTTCGCCCCGGTTCACAACTGGCTGGCCGAAGCCCGCCCGGATGTGGTCGTCGTGTTCTACAACGACCATGGCCTGAACTTCTTCCTCGACAAGATGCCCACGTTCTCGGTGGGCACCGCCGCCAGCTACCGCAATGCCGACGAGGGCTGGGGCATCCCCGAGGTGCCGCCCTTCACGGGCGAGCAGGACCTGTCGTGGCACCTGGTCAACCACCTGATCGAGGCCGAGTTCGACATCACCACCTGCCAGGAGATGCTGGTGGACCACGCCTTCACCCTGCCGCACGCCCTGTGCTGGCCCGACCAGAAGTGGCCGGTCAAGGTGGTGCCCATTTGCTTCAACACCGTGCAGTTCCCGCTGCCCACGGCCAAGCGCTGCTGGCGCCTGGGCGAAGAGGTGGGCAAGGCCATCCGCGCCTGGGACTCGGATGCCCGCGTGATGGTGATGGGCACGGGTGGCCTGTCGCACCAGCTCGATGGCGAGCGCGCCGGCTTCATCAACAAGGACTTTGACCTGGCCTTCATGGAAAGCCTGGTCAGCCAGAAGCCCGACTGGGCCACCCAGTTCAGCATCAACGAGCTGGTTGAAAAAACCGGCACCCAGGGTGTCGAGTTGCTGATGTGGCTGGCGACCCGCGCTGCGCTGGGCGAGCAGGTCAAGCAGGTGCACGCCAACTACCACATCCCCATCTCGAACACGGCCGCCGGCCTGATGGTGCTGGAGCCCCGCTGAGCCCGGTTGACGCCATGCCGCAGGCCCATGCCGGGGTGGACGCAGGCGGTGAGGCCGCGCTGCGGCACACTCCGGGCATGGACATCAAGCAGCTCGAATACTTCGTCAGCGTGGCCGAGCACGGCAGCTTCAGCCGGGCTTCGGTCTCGCTGGGCGTGGCGCAGTCGGCCCTGAGCCGGCAGGTGCGCACACTCGAGGTGGGCCTGCGCGAAACCCTGCTGACCCGCACGGGCCGGGGCGTGACCCTGACCGATGCCGGCCAGCGCCTGTTTGACCACAGCGTCGTCATCCTGCAGCACCTGGCCCAGGCCCGCGCCGAGATGGGCGCCATGCGCGACGAGCCCGTGGGCCACATCACCCTGGGCCTGCCGCCCAGCATCGGGCGCCAGCTCACGGTGCCGCTGATCGACGGTTTCCGACGCAGCCTGCCCAAGGCGCGCCTGGCCATCGTGGAGGGCCTCTCGACCCACGTGGCCGAATGGCTCACCTCGGGCCGGGTCGACCTGGGCCTGCTGCACAACCCCGAACCCCAGCCCGGGCTGGAGCTGGCGCCGCTGATGAGCGAGCCACTGTGTCTGGTCGAGCCCGTGAAGGCGACGCCGGCCGGGGCGAAAGCGAGCCGAGGCACACCCGCGGGTGACCTCCCGCTGAGCGGGCTGGTGGCCTACCCGCTGATCCTGCCGCAGCGCGCCCACATGATCCGCCGCCAGCTCGAAGGCCAGGCCACCTTGGCGGGCCTGACGCTGGACATCGCCTGGGAGGTTTCCAGCGTCCCGGCCATCATCGATCTGGTGTGCGCCGGCTATGGCTACGCCGTGCTGCCGGCCAGCGCGGTGGCGGCCTCGGGGCGTGCGGCCGAGTTGCGCACCCGGCCGATCTGCAGCCCCACGCTGCAGACCGTGCTCTGCCTGGCCCAGCCTTCCAACCGCCGGCCCACTGCGCTCACGCGCCATGTGGAGGCGATGCTGCGCGCGCTGGTGGCAGGCTTGCCTCAGGCCAGGTAAGGGGACGCGGTCAGGGTGCCCGCGCGGGTGGCGCGTCAGCCTTTCAGCATGGGCCACAGCGAGAGCACCAGCCCGGCCGCCATCGCCCCGTTGAACAGGCGCAGGCGAAGTGGGTCGCTCAGCCATTGACGCAGCCGTGTCCCGAACAGCACCCACACGGCCACACAAGGCAGGTTCACGACCGCAAACACCGAGGCAAAGCCCAGCGTGCCGAGCACGCTGTTGTGGTGCGGCAGGTAGGCCGCGACGGCGCCCAGCGCCATCATCCAGCCCTTGGGATTGACCCACTGAAAGAGCGCCGCCCCCAGGAAGCCCAGGGGCGTGTCGCGGGCCTCGCCGCCGGCATCGGGTGGGGGGGAGATGGCGATCTTCCAGGCCAGGTACAGCAGGTAGGCCCCGCCCAGTGCCTTGAGCACCCATTGCAGCCATGGCAGGTGCTCGAACGCCTGGCTCAGGCCTTGCGCCACGCAGAACACCAGGAAGGCATGGCCCAGGCTCACGCCAAGCAGGTGCGGCAGCGAGGCCCTGAAACCAAAGCGCAGCCCTGAGGACAGCATCATCAGGTTGTTGGGCCCCGGCGTGATCGACGACACGAAGGCGAACAGGAGGAAGGCGAGCAGGACATCGGAGGTCATGCCGCACTCTAACCGTGGGCCATTCGGACCACGCATGAAGGTGGCCGCCAGGCACAGCCTTCAGGCTGAGGCGCTTTCTTCTTCAATTGAACACGTGTTCGTGGGCGGGCTCGCCCGCCTGTGGCGCGCCCGAGACCTTTCGCCCCCGTCCCGCCGCCTTGGCGCGGTAGAGCAAACGGTCGGCACGCAGCATCACCGCTTCCAGGGTCTGGTCATCTGGCGCCATCAGCGCCACGCCAATGCTGGCGCTCACGCGCAGGCGTTGGCCCTCGATGTCGAAGGGGCGGCTGGCTGCGGCCAGCACCTTGTCGGCCACGGCTTCGGCGGTGGCCAGGTCATGTACCCCCGTCAGCACGATGGCAAACTCGTCGCCACCCAGTCGGGTCACCAGATCGCTGCTGCGCACCGTGGCGGCCAGGCGCTCGGCAAAACGCTGCAGCAGGCGGTCACCCATGAGGTGGCCGTGCTCGTCGTTCACGGGCTTGAAGTGGTCCAGATCGATGCAGAGCAAGGCGAGCTGGTTGTCGCCCTCGCGCCAGCGCTCCCGTGCCACGGCCTGCTCAAACCCGGCTCGGTTGAGCAGGCCCGTCAAGGGATCGCGCTCCGCGAGGTGGCGCAACCGCTCTTGCTCGCGCCGATGGGTGGTGATGTCCTGGCTGATGCCCACAAAGCCGTCGACCACCCCGTCCAGTTTCAGGGGGATGCAGTGCAGCGCCAGCCAGGTGGGGCCTTGCTCGCCGGGGTAGTCGAGCATGAAGTCGACGGGCTCGCCAGCGAAGGCCTTCATCATGAAGGGCTTGCGCCGGGCCACTTCCTCTGCGCCCAGCACCTCCACCGCGGTGCGCCCCAGGATCTGATCGGCGCTGCGCCGCGCCTGGCGCTCGAAGGCGCTGTTGACGAAACGGTAGCGCCCTTGCGAGTCCACGATCACCACGGTGGCGGGCAAGGCTTCGGTGATCGCCCCGAGGATGTCGTTTTGCCGCTTGATTTGCTGGCGCGCTTGCACATCGGCTGAAATGTCGCGCAACACCGCCGAGTAGCGCTGAATGCGGCCAGCCGCGTCGCGGTGTGCCAGGGCCATCACGCTGAAGGGCACGTGCCCCTTTCCGCCCAGGCGCAGGGTCAACTCGCCCAGCCACACGCCGCGGCCCTGCAGCGCGGGCAACACACTGTGCACCAGTTGCCGCAGGGTGCCTGCGGCAGCAAATTGCCGCACATGCAGTGTGCTCACCGGCGCCTCGGGTGCGAGCGACATCAGCAACCTGGCCGCGGGGTTCAGGTAGTCCAAAGCTCCGAGTGTGCTGGTCTGCACGACCGCGTCGGCACTGTGCTCCAGCACCTCGCTGAGGTCGCGAGCCTGTCTGCTCGTGGCGGGCCGCGAGGCCTGCGTTCGCCATGCAGCAGCTGCGCCCAGCCATGTTTGCCGGATTCGATTCAGAAGCCGCCAGCCTGCACCCACGTTGCGTCCACCTTCGCATGGCCCTGGAGGGGGGCCATTGCCCCTCTTATCGAGCAGGGCGTGGGATTCTTGAGGCTTCTGGGGCCATGCGCCGCCTTTTCTCGCGACAGATCCGCGTTTGACGCACCCATGGCCCATGCGGCCATGCCGTTTTGAGATAACTGCTTTACGGCGCCAGCCGTAGCCGAGAACCCCCCGTGTCGGAAGAATCAGGCCACCTCAGCGCTTGACCCCTTCCGACGCCATGACCACCTCCCTCTCCGGCATTTCTTCGATGGCCACCCGCCAGCTCCTGGCGGATCTCGTGGGCGCCTTTGCCCAGCGCACCGGCCAGGCCGTTGCCATCGAGTCGGTGGGCGGCGTGGACGCGGCCAAACGCGTGGCTTCGGGCGAGCCCTTCGACCTGGTCGTGCTGGCCTCGGACGCCATCGACAAGCTCATCGCCAGCGGCCAGGTGCTTGCCGGCAGCCGCGTCGATCTGGTGCATTCCGGCGTGGCCGTGGCCGTGAAGGCCGGCGCCCCTCGCCCCGCGCTCGACAACGAAGCCGCCGTGCGCGCCGCCGTGCTGGCCGCGCCCAGCCTGAGCTATTCCACCGGTCCTTCGGGCGTGGCCCTGGCCAGGCTGTTCGAACGCTGGGGCATTGCCGAGACCATCGCGCCGCGGATCGTGCAGGCGCCCCCCGGCGTGCCCGTGGGCTCGCTCGTGGCCCGTGGCGAGGTGGCCCTGGGCTTCCAGCAGCTCAGCGAGCTCATCCACCTCGACGGCATCGACATCGTCGGCCCCCTGCCCGCCGACATCCAGATCACCACCACCTTCTCGGCCGGCGTGTGCGCCACCAGCACCCAACCCGAGGCCGTGCGCGCCTTCCTGGCCTATCTGGCCTCGCCCGATGCCGCCGAGGCCAAGTGCCGCCAGGGCATGGCCCCGGTCTGACCCTGTCCGTTCGCCTTCTTCCCCTCTCTCACCGAACCCTCTTGGAGACCTCTCATGATCATTGACGTACACGGCCACTACACCACCGCCCCGGCGGCCCTGGGCCTCTGGCGCGACCTCCAGATCGCCGGCCTGAAGGACCCCGGCAAGGCCCCCAAGGCCAGCGACCTCAAGATCAGCGACGACGAGATCCGCGAGTCCATCGAGACCAACCAGCTCAAGCTCATGAAAGAGCGTGGCAGCGACCTGACCATCTTCAGCCCGCGCGCCAGCTTCATGGCCCACCACATCGGTGACTTCAACACCTCGGCCACCTGGGCGGCCATCTGCAACGAGCTGTGCTACCGCGTGTCCCAGCTCTTCCCCGATCACTTCGTGCCCGCCGCGATGCTGCCGCAGTCGCCCGGCGTGGACCCGGCCACCTGCATCCCCGAGCTGGTCAAGTGCGTCGAGCAATACGGCAACGTCGGCCTCAACCTCAACCCCGATCCTTCGGGCGGCCACTGGACCTCGCCCCCGCTGAGCGACAAGTCCTGGTACCCCATCTACGAAAAGATGGTCGAGTACGACATCCCCGCGATGATCCACGTCAGCACCAGCTGCAACGCCTGCTTCCACACCACCGGTTCGCACTACCTGAATGCCGATACCACGGCCTTCATGCAGTGCCTGACCTCCGACCTGTTCAAGGACTTCCCCACCCTGAAGTTCCTGATCCCCCATGGCGGCGGCGCCGTGCCCTACCACTGGGGGCGCTTCCGTGGCCTGGCCCAAGAAATGAAGAAGCCGATCCTGGAAGAGCACCTGCTCAACAACATCTTCTTCGACACCTGCGTCTACCACCAGCCCGGCATCAACCTGCTGACCGAAGTGATCCCGGTGAAGAACATCCTCTTCGCCTCGGAAATGATTGGCGCCGTGCGCGGCATCGACCCCCGTACCGGCTACTACTACGACGACACCAAGCGCTACGTCAACGCCACCGACAACCTGACGGACGAAGAGCGCTTCCTGGTCTTCGAGGGCAACGCCCGCCGCGTGTTCTCGCGCCTGGATGCCCAGCTCAAGGCCAAAGGCCTTTGATCCCACCCTGCTTTCTGGAGAAGACCATGTACGAACTCGGCGTTGTTTACCGCCACATCACCCGCGCCAACCGCGAAGCCACCGACCAGATGGCCGCCCTGGGTTCCGCCACCGTGCACGAAGCGCAAGGCCGTGTCGGCCTGCTCAAGCCCTACATGCGCCCCATCTACCCGGGCACCCAGGTCTCCGGCACCGCCGTGACCGTGCTGCTGCACCCCGGTGACAACTGGATGATGCACGTGGCCGCAGAGCAGATCCAGCCCGGCGACATCGTCGTGGCCGCCATCACCGCCGAGTGCACCGATGGCTACTTTGGCGACCTGCTGGCCACCAGCTTCATGGCCCGCGGTGCCCGCGCCCTCATCATCGATGCCGGTGTGCGCGACGTGAAGGAACTGCAGAAGATGGGCTTCCCCGTGTGGAGCAAGGCCATCAGCAGCAAGGGCACCATCAAGGCCACGCTGGGCTCGGTCAACATCCCCGTGGTCTGCGCCGGCATGCTGGTCAACCCTGGTGACGTGATCGTGGCCGACGACGATGGCGTGGTCTGCGTGCCCGCCGCCAACGCCGCCAAGGTGGCCGAGGCCGCCGCCAAGCGCGAGAGCTTCGAAGGCGAAAAGCGCGCCAAGCTGGCCGACGGCGTGCTGGGCCTGGACATGTACAAGATGCGCGAGCCCCTGGCCGCCGCCGGCCTGAAGTACATCGACTGAGGCACCGAGGCATCAAGCCGCCGCACAATCCCCCGACACAAGGCAGACCCATGAGCAAACCCACCACAGGCCCCTTCGCCAAGACCCCAGGCTGGCTCGATTGGTACGAAGGCCCCGCCAAGCCCCGTTTCCAGCTGCCCGCCGGGGCGGTGGACGCCCACTGCCATGTGTTTGGGCCCGGCGCCGAGTTCCCTTACGCGCCCGAGCGCAAGTACACCCCCTGTGACGCCAGCAAGGCCCAGCTCTTCGCCCTGCGCGACCAGCTCGGCTTTGCCCGCAACGTCATCGTGCAGGCCACCTGCCACGGTGCCGACAACCGCGCCCTGGTCGATGCCCTGCTGCACAGCGAGGGCAAGGCGCGCGGCGTGGCCACCGTCAAGCGCGGCATCACCGACGACGAGATCCAGGCCCTGCATGCCGCCGGTGTGCGCGGCGTGCGCTTCAACTTCGTCAAGCGCCTGGTCGACTTCACGCCCAAGGACGAGCTGATGGAGATCGCCAGCCGCATCGCCAAATGGGGTTGGCATGTGGTGATCTACTTCGAGGCCGTCGACCTGCCCGAGCTCTGGGACTTCTTCACCGCCCTGCCCACCACCGTGGTGGTGGACCACATGGGCCGCCCGGACGTGAGCAAGCCCATCGATGGCCCCGAGTTCGAGCTGTTCCTGAAGTTCATGCGCCAGCACCCCAATGTGTGGAGCAAGGTGAGCTGCCCCGAGCGCCTGAGCGTGACCGGCCCCAAGGCCCTGCAAGGCGAACAGAACGCCTATGCCGACGTCGTGCCCTTTGCCCGCCGCGTGGTGGCCGAGTTCCCCGAGCGCGTGCTCTGGGGCACCGACTGGCCCCATCCCAACCTGAAGGACCACATGCCCGACGACGGCCTGCTGGTCGACTTCATCCCGCACATTGCCCCCACGGCCGAAGGCCAGCGCAAACTGCTGGTCGACAACCCGATGCGCCTGTACTGGCCCGAAGAAGTTTGAGAGAGGACACACCCATGAGCCCCGTGAACAAAACCATCAAAGTGGCCCTGGCCGGCGCCGGCGCCTTTGGCATCAAGCACCTGGACGGCATCCAGAAGATCGATGGTGTCGAAGTCGTTTCCCTGATCAGCCGTGACCTGGCGGCCACCCAGGCCGTCGCCGCCAAGTACGGCATCGGCCACGTCACCACCGAACTGAGCGAGGCCCTGGCCTTGCCCGAGGTCGACGCCGTCATCCTGTGCACGCCCACCCAGATGCACGCCTCGCAAGCCCTGGCCTGCCTGAAGGCCGGCAAGCACGTGCAGGTGGAGATCCCGCTGTGCGACCTGCTGGCCGATGGCGAAGAAGTGGTCAGCGTGGCCGAGGCCACCGGCCTGGTCGCCATGTGCGGCCACACCCGCCGCTTCAACCCCAGCCACCAGTACGTGCACCAGAAGATCCAGGCCGGCGAGTTCAACGTCCAGCAGATGGACGTGCAGACCTACTTCTTCCGCCGCAGCAACATGAACGCGCTGGGCCAGCCGCGCAGCTGGACGGACCACCTGCTGTGGCACCACGCAGCCCACACGGTCGACCTCTTCGCCTACCAGTGCGGCAGCCCCGTGGTGAAGGCCCATGCGATCCAGGGCCCGATCCATCCCACGCTGGGCATCGCCATGGACATGAGCATCCAGCTCAAGGCCGCCAATGGCGCCATCTGCACGCTCTCGCTGAGCTTCAACAACGATGGCCCGCTGGGCACCTTCTTCCGCTACATCGGCGACACGGCCACCTACATCGCCCGTTACGACGACCTGTTCAACGGCAAGGAAGAGCAGATCGATGTGTCGAAGGTCGATGTCTCGATGAACGGCATCGAGCTGCAGGACCGCGAGTTCTTCGCGGCCATCCGAGAAGGCCGCCAGCCCAATGCCAGCGTGGCCAGCGTGCTGCCTTGCTACCGCGTGCTGCACGAGCTGGAACAGCAGCTCAAGGACTGAGCCTGTGATGCGCCACACCCGCCAGCTCGGCCCCTTCCGCGTCAGTGCCATCGGCCTGGGCTGCATGAACCTCAGCCACGCCTATGGCGTGCCGCCTTCGCCCGAGCAGGGCGCGGCGGTCTTGCTGCGCGCGCTCGACCTGGGTTGCACCCTGTTCGACACGGCCGCGCTCTACGGCTTCGGGGCCAATGAAACGCTGGTGGGCCAGGTGCTGGCGCCCCATCGCCACCGCATCACCTTGACGAGCAAATGCGGCATGCAGGGTGTGCGCTTCGACGATGGCGTCAAACGCGTCATCGATGGTCGCCCCGACACGATCAAGGCGACCTGCGAAGACAGCCTGCGCCGCCTGCGCACCGATGTCATCGACCTCTACTACCTCCACCGCTGGGACAAGACCGTGCCCATCGAGGACTCGGTCGGGGCGCTGGCCGATCTGGTGCGCGAAGGCAAGGTGCGCAGCATCGGCCTGAGCGAGGTCTCGGCGCAGACCTTGCGCCGCGCCCATGCCGTGCACCCCATTGCCGCCCTGCAGACCGAGTATTCGCTGTGGACCCGCAACCCTGAACTCGGTGTGCTCGACACCTGTCGCGAACTGGGCACGGCCTTTGTGGCCTTCAGCCCGGTGGGGCGGGGATTCCTGACGGGGGCGCTGCGCGAGGTGGCCTCGCTGGATGCGAAGGACATCCGCCGCGCCATGCCCCGGTTTTCGCCCACGCTCTACCCGGCCAACCTGCAGCTGATGGGGGCGTTCGAGGCCCTGGCGCGCGACGCAGGCTGCACGCCGGCCCAGCTGTCCCTGGCCTGGTTGCTGGCGCAGGGGGAGCACATCGTTCCCATCCCCGGCACAACCAGCCTGGCGCACCTGGAAGAGGACCTGGCCGCGGCCGATCTGGTGCTGCCCGAGGCGGTGCTCGCCCAGGCGGGTGCGCTGATCCACGCTGGCAATGTGCAGGGTGCGCGCTACAACGCCGCCACGCAGCAGGAAGTCGACACCGAGGCCTTCCCGGCCTGAGCACAACGCGGGGTGGCGCCCCGCCCTCCATTTTTCTCTGTGCGTTTCACACTGCGCAGTGGCACACGCGGTGATAATCAGGCGCCTTGTCTGATCGTTAACCAATGTTGCTGTTGTCTATGGGACGTTTCAGGATCATTTGCAGGCTGATGGCCACCGGCCTGGTCTTGGCCCATGTGGCGCAGGGCCCTGCGGCGGCGGCCGAACGCATCGCGTCCGAAGAGGACTACTTCGCCAACCTGCCTGTGGTGCTGACCGCCAGCCGCCTCGAGCAGCCGCTCAACGAAGCCCCCGGCTCGCTCACCGTCATCGACCGGCAGACCATCCGCCTGTCGGGTGCGCGCACGGTGGTGGAGGTGCTGCGCCTGGTGCCCGGCTACCTCTCGGGGGGGCGCAATGGCGCGAACCCGGGTGCGGCGTACCACATCCCGATGGACGACTACGGCACGCGCAACCTCGTGCTGATCGATGGCCGCTCGGTCTATTCCTCGGCCTACCTGGGCGACACCTCGCGCGGCATGCTCGACGTGATGCTGGAAGACATCGAGCGCATCGAGGTGCTGCGGGGCGCCAACTCGGCGGCCTATGGCGCCAACGCCATGTTCGGTGTCATCAACATCATCACGCGCCACAGTGCCGACACCGTGGGGGCCGAGGTCTCGCTGACCAGCGGCAACGACGGTGTGCGCGACAAGCGCCTGCGCATCGGTGGGGGCGATGAAAACTTCAGCTGGCGCCTCTCGGGCGGCGAGCAGCGCGACACCGGCTATCTCAACGCCTACGACGACAAGCACCTCAGCCAGGTCCACGGCCGCATCGACTTCAAGCCCAACGCGCTCGACGACGTGATGGTCACGGCCGGCCTGTCCTACCTGTCGGCCGGTGAAGGTTTCCTGACCGACACCTACAACCCGCTGCACACCATCGACACGCGTGACAGCTACCTCAACGCCGTGTGGCGCAGGCAGCTGAGCGCCACCGACGAGCTGCAGGTCTCGGCCGACTACATGGAGGACTGGAAGCACGACAACGTGGCCGCCCTCAACAACCCCGATCTCTGGCTGGACTACGGCGGCGTGGGGCAGCGCAGCAACCTCGAGGTCCAGCGCAAGCTGGGCCTGGGTGCCGACGTGCGTGCGGTGGTCGGTGTGGGCTACAAGTACGAACGGGCCCAGTCCCAGGCGCTGTACGCCACGATGAACTGGGTGTCCTTCCACGAAGAGCGCCTCTTTGGCACGGTGGAATGGCGTGCCACGCCCGAGTGGCTGTTCAACGCCGGCCTCTTCGTGGGCCAGCAGAGCGTGGTCGGCACCTACACCGCGCCGCGCCTGATGGTGAACTGGCTGGCCACGCCGGAGCACACCTTCCGTGCCGGTGTGACCGATTCGGTGCGCCCGCCCACGCTGTTCGAGTCCAAGGGCGACATCCAGCGTTACGTCAACGGCGTCTTCGATGGCCGCGAGGTGCTGGCCAGTGGCGACGCGCGCCCCGAAAAGCTGCGCAGCCAGGAGCTGGGTTACTTCGGCCGTTTCCTCGATGCCCGCCTGACGCTGGACGTGCGCGCCTTCAACGAGCGCATGGACACCGCCATCTGGGGCCGCGACTACACCCGGGTCGGCTACGACGACTACCGCAACGTGCCGGGCGTGGACCTGCGCGGCGTCGAGTACCAGCTGCGCTGGAAGCCGATGTCGACCACCGAGATCTGGCTCAACCAGAACAGCACCCGCTACAAGTGGCACTACAGCGTGTTCGCCAAGCGCCTGGAGCGCCAGCCGCCCGAGCACGTCACCACGGTGGCGCTGTTCCAGCAGCTGCCTTGCCAGTGGCAGTTCAGCGCCATCTACCAGATGACCGGCAGCATGACCTGGCGCGACCAGCGCGACCTGTTGCCGGTTCAGCACCGAACCGACGTGCGCCTGGCTTATCCTTTCCGCCTCGGTGCCAGTCGCGCCGAAGCGGCGTTCACCGTGCAGTCGGTCGAGGGCGCACGCCCCTTCTTCCTGCCACGCAAGGGTTTCGAAGAAGGACGCCGCAGCTTCCTGACCCTCAGGCTGGAGATCTGAACTGCTCACGCGTCGCCACACTCTGAACCACCTGCTGGGCCTGGGCCTGGCGGTGACGGGGCGTGGCGCGTGGGCGGCGGGTGAGGCGCCCGTCTGGGTGCTGCTGTCGGACCAGTCGCCCACCTACAACGAGGTGGTTTCGGCCCTGCAGGCCGAGTGGCGACCTGCCCTCCGCGGCCGGGAGCTGGTGGTGCTGAGCGCCCGAGATCTGCCTGCCAGCCCCCTGCCATCGGCCCTGATCACCCTGGGCAGTGCCGCAACCCAGCTGGCCATGGCCCGCGCCGAGGCCAGCCCGGAATGGGCCCGCGTGCCCATGCTGGCCGGCCTGCTGCCACGCGATGGCTTCAACGCGATCTGGAAGCGCCCGCCAGCCTGGGTGTCGGCCGCCTGGCTGGACCAGCCCTTTGAGCGCTACCTGGAACTGATCCGCCGTGCCCTGCCCCGCCTGAACCGCGTGGGCGTGCTGCTGGGCCCGGCCACCCAGGGCCTGCGCCCCGCCCTGGCCAAGGCCGCCGCCGACCGCGGCCTGCAGCTGGTGGTGGGCAGCGTCAACCAGGCCGACGAGATGTACCCCAGCCTGCGCGCCGTGCTGGCCGATGCCGAGGTGCTGCTGGTCCTGCCGGACCGCACCGTGGGCGACCCCACCGCCTTGCAGAACACGCTGATCACGGCCTACCGCCAGCGCGTGCCGGTGGTGGGCTACTCGCCGGCCCTGGTGAAGTCCGGCGCCACCCTGGGCCTGTACGCCAGCCCGGCCCAGGTCGGGCGGCAGCTGGCGGCCATGCTCAAGCCCCCGATCGCGGCGAGCAACTGGCCCGCCTCGCGGCCTGCCGAGGGCTTCACCGTCGTGGTCAACGAGCAGGTCTCCCGATCCCTGGGGCTGGACGTTCCCGATGTAACCGAATTGACTGAGGCCCTGCGGCGTCAGGAAGGCTTGAGATGACGCTGCAGTTGGGCGGTATCCGAATGCGCTTGTGGCTGGCCACGGCCTTGCCGGCCATGGTCGTGATCGCCTTGTTGGTGATCGGGGTGGCTTCGATGTACGGCGACCGCATGGCCGGGGCCCTGCGTGACCGTGGCATCGCTTCGGCCCGTCAGCTGGGCAGCGCGGCCGAGTTCATGGTGTTCGCGGGCGACCACGAGGGCCTGGTGCGCCTGGCCGAGTCCGCCATGCGCAGCGACGCCCAGCTGCGCGGCGTGCGGGTCTACAACGCCCAGGGCCAGGTGCGCGCTTCTGCCGGCCAGGTGAAAGACCGGCTGCCCGTTTTCGATGGCACCCTGCAGGTGCTGATGCACGACCGCCTGGTGGTGGTGCAGCCGCTGTACCCGAGTGCCGTGCCGATTGAAGACCCCTACGGCCCCCAGGCGCCGGCCATCGATGAGCAGCCCCACGGCCAGCGTGGCCGCCTGCTGGGCTACGCGGTGCTGGAGATGTCGCTCGACGCCCTGGCCCAGCAGCGCCATGACCTGCTGGTCTGGACGCTGTGGACCGCCGCCGGTGGCCTGCTGCTGGCAGGCCTGCTGGCCTCGCTGATCGCGGCCATGATCACCTCGCAGATCGCGCGCATCAACCGCGTGGTCGAGCGTGTGGGGCAGGGCCAGCTGGGCGCGCGCGCCGACGTCAATGCCAGCGGCATCCTGGGCCCGCTGGCCCAGGGCATCAACGCCATGATCGCCCGCATTGCCGTGACGCAGGAAGAGCTGCAGCAGCAGATCGACCAGGCCACGCAGGAGCTGCGTGCTCAGAAGGACGCCGCCGAGCAGGCCGCCCGCACCGACGCCCTGACCGGTGTGGCCAGCCGCCGGGCCTTCTCGGAAGCGGCCGAGGCCGAGATGCAGCGCGCCCTGCGCTACCGCACCGAGCTGTCGCTGCTGATGATGGATCTGGACCATTTCAAGGCCGTGAACGACACCCACGGCCACGTCACGGGCGATGCCGTGCTGGTGAGCTTTGCGCAGACCGTGGTGCAGCAGGTGCGCAAGGTCGACCTGGTCGCTCGCCTGGGTGGCGAAGAGTTCGTGGTGCTGCTGCCCAACATCACGGCCGAGCAGTCGACCGCGCTGGCCGAGCGCATCCGGCTGGCCTTTGCCAACAGCCACCTGCAGGTGGACGGCAGGCCGTTGCACTTCACGGTCAGCATCGGCGTGGCGCAGTTCGACCCGCGTGAGTTGACCCTCAACGGCTGGCTGGCCCGGGCCGATGCGGCGCTCTACCGCGCCAAGGCCCTGGGCCGCAACCGGGTGGTGCTGGAAGGCCAAGGCCTGGACGAGGCGGCCTCACCCTGACCCGGCATGCCGCCGGGTGAGGGATGGGATCAGGTCGGGGTGGCCTGTCCTGCCGCTGTCATCCAGCCCAGGCCGGCCGAGGTGGCGCCCGGCGTGTTGCCGCGTGCGGGGCGGTATTCGCAGCCGATCCAGCCATCGAAGCCCAGGGCATCGATCACCTTGAACAGGTAGGCGTGGTTCAGTTCGCCCACATCGGGCTCGTGGCGCTCGGGCACCCCGGCGATCTGGATGTGGCCGACCCGGCCCGTGGGCAGGTACTGCTTGAGCTTCATGGCCACGTCGCCCTCGACGATCTGCAGGTGGTAGAGGTCCATCTGCACCTTGACGTTGGGCGCGCCGATCTCGGCCACCAGCGCGTGGGCCTGGTCCTGGCGGTTCAGGAAGAAGCCGGGCATGTCGCGCGTGTTGATGGGCTCGATCAGGATGTCGACCCCGGCGGCCGCGGCCTTGCCTGCGGCCACACGCAGGTTGGACACGTAGGTGGCATGCACGCTTTCACGCGTTGCGCCCGCGGGCAGCAGGCCGGCCATCACGTGGACGCGGGGCGAGCCCAGCACGGCGGCATAGGCCAGGGCCTGGTCGATGCCTTCGGCGAACTCGGCCTCGCGCCCCGGGATGCAGGCCAGGCCGCGCTCACCGCCATCCCAGTTGCCCGGAGGGGCGTTGAACAGCACCTGGCTCAGGCCGTGAGCCTGAAGCAGCTCGGCCAGCTGGGCTGCGGGGAAGGCGTAAGGGAAGAGGTACTCCACGGCCTGGAAGCCATCGCGCGCGGCGGCGGCAAAGCGGTCGAGGAAGTCCACGTCGTTGTAGAGCATGGACAGGTTGGCGGCGAAACGGGGCATGGGGGGCTTTCGGTCGTCGGGGCTCACCAGGCGGCGCCAAAGGTGGCGCGCAGCTCGGCAAGCTGGGTTGCATTCAAGGGCGTGATGCCGGGGCCGCTGAGCTGCCACAGGCGGGCGGTTTCTTCCAGCTCTTCCAGCGTGGCCATGGCAGAGGCTGGCGTTTCGTGCCACACATTGGGGCCCAATCGGGCCAGCATCACGGCGCGTATCGGGTGCCCGGCCGCCGCATGGCGGGCGATGGCGCGGGCCACGGCTTCTGCGGCTTCGGGTGCCCCCGGGCGGTGGTAGGCGATGTGGGGAACGTGGCCCACTTTCATCACGAAGTAGGGTGTGATGGGCGGCAGCAGATCGGCGCCCTCTGTCCATTGGCCACCGGCTGAGGAGGCCGCCGCCAGCGAGCAGGCGACGAGGTGAGTGCTGTGCGTGTGGATCACGCAGCGTGCCGGTGCGGCCGTGGCCTCGCTGGCGGCGTAGATCCGGCGGTGCAGCACGATGGTCTTGCTGCCGCGGTCTCCGCTCAGTTGCTGGCCATCGGCGTCCAGGCGAGCCAGGCGCTCTGGCTGCAGGGCGCCCAGGCATGCATCGGTCGGTGTGATCAGGTAGCCGTCGGCCAGGCGCACGCTGATGTTGCCAGCTGTGGCGTGCACATAGCCCCGCTCGAACAGGGATCGACCCACTCGGCAGATCTCGTCGCGGGCCTGGGCTTCGTCCATGAAAGCGAGAGGGGTGCTCATGCGGTGGGGGTGTCGAGTTGGGCGAAGGCCTTGGTGAAGAAGTCGGCGGTGCCGAAGTTGCCCGACTTGAGCGTGATGTGCAAGCCCTCTGGCGCGCCTTTTGCCACGGCGTGGCACCACGGTACGCCTGGGTCGATCTGTGGGCCGATGCGCATCTGGGCGATGCCCAGGGCCTGCACGCAGGCGCCCGAGGTCTCACCACCTGCCACCACGAGCTGGCGCACGCCGCGCTCGACCAGGCCGTGCGCGATGGTGGCGATGGTGCGCTCGACCATGGCGCCGGCCTCTTCCACGCCAAGCTGGCCCTGGATGGCGCGCACGGCCGACGGCTCGGCCGTGGAGTACACCAGCACCGGGCCCCGGTTCACGCGCGCTTCCGCCCAGGCGAGGGCTTCGGCCGCCACGTTGGCACCCGATGCGATGCGCAGGGGATCGATGGCAAGGGCCTCGCCGCCGCGCTGGATGAAGTCCAGCACCTGCTGGTTGGTGGCCACCGAGCAGCTGCCAGAAACGATGGCACGCAGGCCCCGGGCCACAGGCAGGCTGCTGGCCTCAGACGAGGGCGCCAGGCCAAAGTTGGCGGGTAGGCCGATGGCCACGCCAGAGCCGGCGGTCAGCAGGGGCAGGTCTTTCAGGGCCGGGGCCATGCGCAGCAGGTCGGCGTTCGAGATGGCATCAACGATGGCCACGGCCACGCCCTCGGCCTTCAGGGTCTCGATGCGAGCGCGGATGGCGGCTTCGCCCTGCGCCACGACCTGATGGTCGATCAGGCCAACCTTTCCACGCGTTTGGGCTTGCAGCACGCGGACCAGGTTGGGGTCTGTCATGGGGGTGAGCGGGTGGTTCTGCATGCCGCTCTCGTTGAGCAGGCCTTCGCCTGCAAACAGGTAGCCCTTGAACACCGTGCGCTTGTTGTCCGGGAAGGCCGGCGTGGCGATGGTGAAGGGTGTGTTCAGCGCGGCCATGAGGGCCTCGGTCACGGGGCCGATGTTGCCGGTGGCGGTGCTGTCGAAGGTGGAGCAGTACTTGAAGTAGATCTGCTGCGCGCCTTGTTCTTGCAACCACTGCAGGGCCACCAGGGACTGGTCGATGGCTTCGGCCGGCGGGATGGTGCGCGATTTCAGCGCCACGACCACAGCGTCGGCATCCGTATCCAGCGGGCCATGCGGCACGCCGATGGTCTGCACCACGCGCATGCCTGCGCGCACGAGGTTGTTGGCCAGGTCGGTGGCGCCGGTGAAGTCGTCGGCGATGCAGCCCAGTTTGATGCGGCGGGTCGTGCTCATGCCTTGGCCTCGGGCAGGGTGATGCCAGGGAAAATCTTGATCACGGCGCTGTCGTCTTCCTTGGCAAAGCCAGCGGTCGAGGCTTGCATGAACATCTGGTGCGCGGTGGCGGCCAGGGGCAGCGGAAACTTTGTGGCGCGTGCGGTGTCGAGCACCAGGCCCAAGTCCTTCACGAAGATGTCGACGGCCGACAGCGGCGTGTAGTCACCGGCGAGCACGTGGGCCATGCGGTTTTCGAACATCCAGCTGTTGCCGGCGCTGTTCGTGATCACGTCGTACAGGGCATCGGCCTTGACGCCTTCGCGCAGGCCCAGGGCCATGGCTTCGGCGGCCACGGCGATGTGCACACCGGCCAGCAGCTGGTTGATGATCTTGACCTTGCTTCCCGCGCCGGCGCAGTCGCCCAGGCGGTAAACCTTGCCGGCCATGTCGTCGAGCACCTTGCCTGCAGCAGCGTAGGCTTCGGGTTTGGCCGAGGTCATCATGGTCATCTGGCCGGATGCGGCCTTGGCGGCGCCGCCCGAGATTGGCGCATCGATGTAGTGCAGGCCTAGGGCGTTGAGGCGGCCTTCCATGGCGACCGACCAGTTGGGGTCTACCGTGGAGCACATGATGAAGGTGGCGCCAGCCTGCATGGTGGCTGCGGCACCGTGTTCGCCAAAGAGCACTGCCTCGGTCTGGGCGGCGTTCACCACCACCGACACCACCACCTGGCTGATCGCGGCCACTTCGGCCGGATTGGCGCAGGCGGTGCCGCCTTGTGCGGCGAAGGCTTCTGCGGCGCCGGGGCGCACATCGCAGACGGCCACGTTGTGGCCGCGATCGCGCAGGGTCTTGGCGATGCCCGCGCCCATGGCGCCCAGGCCGATGATGCCGACGGTGGAGGTGGTCATGTGAAGGTCCGTTTCAAATCTGAGGGAGACAAAGCAAAAGCCCCTGGCGTGTGCAGGGGCCGGTTTGCGTCAGGCCATGAAGGCCCAGAGCGCACAGGTGAGGAGGAATCCAGTGAGGCCCAGCACGGTGGTCAGCACGGTCCAGGTTCGCAGGCCGTCGCCCACGCTGAGGCCGAGGTAGCGGGTGACGATCCAGAAGCCCGAATCGTTCACGTGCGACAGGCCCAGGCTGCCGAAGCCGATGGCCACGCACAACAGGGCCACTTGCACCGTGGTGTAGCCACCGGTGTTGATGGCCTCGGCCAGCAAGCCGCAGGTGGTAAGGATGGCGACCGTGGCCGAGCCTTGGGCGGCGCGCAGGGCCAGGGAGATGACGAAGGCCATCAGGATCAGCGGCAGGTGGGTGTCGATCAGGCTCTGCGAGAGGGCTGCGCCAATGCCGCTGGCGGTCAGCACCTTGGCGAACACGCCACCGGCGCCCGTCACCAGGATCACGGTGGCGGCGGGCGGCAGGGCGGACTCCATCACGGCGTTGGTGCGCTCACGGCTCCAGGCCTGGCCTTTGCCGATGAACCACATGGCCATGCCCACGGCCACCATCAGGGCCATGATGGGCGCGCCAATGAAGCTCAGCAGGTTGCGCAGGGCATCGCCCTTGGGCAGCATGGCGGCGCCGGTTGTGCCGACCATGATCATCGCCAGGGGCACGATGATGAGCGCGAGCACCACGCCCAGTGTGGGGGCCGGACGGCCTGTGTTGGCGGAGGCTTCCGTCTGCCCGCTGCCGAATGCTGCGAACTGCGCAGCGGTGGCTGGCAGCATCTGGTACTCGGTGCAGTTCAGGCGCTTGGACAGCCACTGCGACAGCGGTGCCAGGGGCAGGCAGATGGCCAGACCCAGCATGGTGATCCAGCCCACATCGGCCTTCAGTATGGCCGCGCCACCCACGATGCCTGGGTGCGGTGGCACCACCACGTGCACGGCCAGCATGATGCCCGCGACTGGCAGGCCGAACTTGATCGGGTTGACGCCGGCGGCTTTGCAGAAACCATAGACGATGGGCACCAGGATGATGAAGCCCACATCGAAGAACACGGGGATGGCGAGCACCAGGGCTGCGGCCGTCAGGGCTGCGGGCACGCGGGTTGGGCCGAGCAGTGCGGTGAAGCGTTGCGCCAGGTTGGCCGCGCCACCCGAGACTTCGATCATGCGCCCCAGCATGGCGCCCAGCGCCACGAGGATGGCCACTGAGCCCAGCGTGCCGCCCATGCCAGCGATCAGGGTGCTGACGATGTCGCCGATCGGCATGGACGTGGCCAACGCGACCAGCACGCTCACGAGCATCATCGCCACAAAGGCGTGAACCTCCCATTTAATGATCAGCAGCAAGAGCAGGCCAATGCTGCCCGCGCCAATGCCCAGAAGGCCCAAAGTGCTCATGAGTGTCTCCTATTATCGTTTAATCATGTTGCCTGCTTATCGTACAAGTTGTCCGGTCTGAAGGGGGTGAGGGTTAACACGGATGCGGTGCGTCAGAGGGTGTCGCGCAGCAGCGGGCTGGCGAGGCGGGCGCCGTCTTCGGCCCAGAAGGCCGGGTCGGCCTGTTCGATGCGATGGGCGGCGTTTTTCATGTGCTGCGTGGCGGCCTTGCGCGCAGCGGCTGGCTGTGCCTCACGGATGGCCTCGACGATCTGCAGGTGCTCGCGGTTCACGGCCTTGGCGAAGTCGGCCCGACGTGCCTCGTTGGCGCGGGTCACGCGGGTGGCGTCTTGCAGCAGGCGGGAGAGGTACTCCAGCGTGCGGATCATGTAGGGGTTGTGCGAGGCGCGGGCCACGGCGCGATGGAAGCGGACGTCCTCTTCGGCGCCATCCTGGCCCTGGGCGACCGCGACGGCAATGGCAGTCAGGGCCTCGTCGATGGCCTGCATGTCATCCGGGGTGCGGCGCTGGGCAGCCAGTTCGGCGACCTCGGCTTCCAGCGCCCGGCGAACCTCGACGATCTGCAGTACGGCCTCACGTGAGGCGGCGGGCGAACTGCCTGAAAAATCAAGGGGCTCGATGGACTGGGCCGCCACAAACACGCCGGCACCCTGTCGGGCGTAGACGACTTTGCGTGACTTGAGGCGCGAGATGGCCTCGCGGATCACGGTCCGGCTCACGGCGAACTGTTGGACCAGGGTGGCCTCGGAGGGCAGCTTTTCGTCGGCTTCAAGTCGCCGAGCCTTGATTTCTGCCTCCAGCGCGTCGGCCACTTGCTCGGCCAGTTTGACGCCGGGCTGCAGGGCAGAGAAAGAGGAGAGTTTGCTCACGGTCGCGGGGGAAAGGGTGCATGTGCACTGTACCGCATCGACACTGACGGCAGGTACGCGCTCGCACGCTTCCTCAGCGCTCGATGTGGATGCCCGACGCCATCTGCTTGGCCTTGTGCTTGGCCACCGCCGCGGCCGAGGCGACGTGCTCGGGGCGCTGGAAGGCACCCGGCCTCACGCGCAGCAGGCCGGCCGAGACCGTGGTCATGGGGAAGAAGCGCACCACGCCATCGCGGTCTTCTGCCTCGATGCCGCCATGGGCTGTGGCCTCTTCGTCGAAGAGCGACTGGGCCTGGGCGTTGAAGCTGCGCACGGCGGCCTCGATGCGCGCCTGCCAGTCTTCGCTCTGAAAGAGGACCACGAAGTCGTCGCCGCCCACGTGGCCGACAAAGTCGCGCCGAACGTCGCAGTGCGCCACCAGCGTCCGGGCGATGAGGCGGATCATCTCGTCGCCGCGCCAGTAGCCGTAGTAGTCGTTGTAGGGCTTGAAGTGGTTGAGGTCGGCATAACAGGCCACGAAATCGGCCTTGTTCTGCAGCAGCCGCCCGATGTGCAGCGTCAG
The DNA here is from genome assembly GCF_021768455.1 of Aquabacterium sp. Taxonomy (GTDB): domain Bacteria; phylum Pseudomonadota; class Gammaproteobacteria; order Burkholderiales; family Burkholderiaceae_C; genus Aquabacterium. The sequence goes on from NZ_JAIZVX010000027.1 coordinate 22,752, forward strand.
CGGGATGTTGCCTGGCAGGAAGGTGAGCGGGTTGGCGTGGCGGGCGGCCTCGATGCGCAGTTCGGTCACGGCACGCACCAGGCGCTCGCCCGAGCCCATGCCGGCATAGCGGCCGTCGCGGGTGACGATGAAGCCTTCGGTCAGGTAGCGCTGGTCTTCGGAAGTGAGGACCTCGGTGAGCTCGTCCAGGCCGATGCCGGCCTCCAGCACCATGGGCTGGGTGTTGGCGAACATCAGGCAGGGACGGTCGCCATAGAGCTCCTTGAAATAGGGCTTGGAGTAGTGCGAGAAGAAGGTGTGGCGGTTGACCAGGCCGATGGGCAGGCCCTCTTCGCTGACCACGGCCATGGCCTTGAGCGTGTCATCGCCCAGGAAGCGGTCGGCGGCCTCTTTGTGGCTTGCGCCAGCCTGCAGGGGGCGCACGCGCTGCTTGATCTCGCCGAGCTTGAAGTCCTCGCGTCCACTGCGGGCCTTGCGCGGCAGCACCGCGATCTCGCGGCTGGCGATGACGTCGACCGACTCGGGCAGGAGTTGCGGTGCGGCCATGGCACCGGGACGGCCCAGGAAGTAGCCCTGGCCGAACTCGATGGAGAGGTCTCGCAGCACGCGCAACTCGTCGGCGGTCTCGATGCCCTCGGCCACCATCTGGGTGCCAAAGGTCTCGGCGATGGCCTTGAGCGCCCGCACGGTCTGCACCTTGTCAGGGTGGCTGGCGATGTCCTTGGTGAAGTACTTGTCGATCTTCACGTAGTCGGGCTTGAGCTCGGCCCACAGGCGCAGGCTGGAGCGGCCGTCGCCAAAGTCGTCGAGGGCCAGCTGCAGCTTGCGCTGCTTGAGCAGCTGGATGGCCTGCAGCAGGCGGGGCATGTGGTCGACGCGTTCGTGCTCGGTCACCTCGATCACCAGGCGGTGGGTGCGCACCCCCAGCTTGTCGACCAGGGTCCAGACGCCGTGGCCCACCGGGTGCATGGCCAGCTGGGCCAGCGAGCTGGCGCTGAGGTTGACGAAGAGCTTGCCGGGCATGCCCTGCACCGTCCACGCCTGCAGGGCGAGCTTGACGCAGTAGACCTCCAGCTCGAAGGTCACGCCCTGGGCCTGGGCCGCGGCAAAGAGGTGGTCGGGTTGGGCCAGGGGGTGGCCTTGCGGGCCGCGCACCAGGGCCTCGTGGCCCAGCACCTCGCCGTCACGCAGGCGGCCGATGGGCTGGAAATGGGTCTGCAGCAGACCGCAGGCCATGATTTCCTGCACGGTGAGCAGGCGGGTCTCCTGCTCTGTGGGGATGGTCGGGTGGGCTTCGGTCAGGCCGTGGCGGGTGATGGCATCGGTGTTCATGCGGGCTCCCTTTGCGTGCTGCTGCACTATCGGAACCCAGGCTAAGCCCCTTGAGGCCCATCTCCATGAAGGTTTTGTGACAGCGGTGGCCGCCGCCTCAACAGCACTTCCCCGCCCGCCCCCCGTACCGTGCTTCCTGCCGCTCGCGGAAGAAGGCTTCGTAGCTCATGGGTTCAAGCTCGGGGTGGGTGCGCTCGAAGTGGTTGAGGTAGGCCTCGTAGTCGGGCAGGCCCACCATGAGCCGCAGGCTCTGGCCGAGGTAGCGGCCAGCCTGTCCGAGCGTGCCCATCCAGCCTGTTGCGCTGCGGGGGCCGACGGCTTGGGGTCCGTTGGGGTCAACGGTCGCCAGCGTGGTGTCGCTCATGGTGATCCTTGAAAGGGGGATGCGGTCAGGCGCGGGCCAGGTCAGGCGGACACGGCGTTGGCCGGCAGCTTCTGGTAAGCCGTTTCCTTGGCGGTGGCACGGCGGTTGGCCAGGGCCTCGCGGCAGGTCTTGACGCTGTAGACCAGCACGGTCAGCACCACGAAGAGGAAGAGCACGCACAGGGCGGCGTCCAGCCGGTCGTTGAAGATCACGCGGCCCATGGCCTCGGGGGTCTTGGCGGGCGCCAGCAGCTTGCCTTCGGCCAGGGCCGCGGCGTACTTGTCGGCATGGGCCAGAAAGCCCACCTTGGCATTGTCGGAGAAGACCTTCAACCAGCCGGCCGTGAGGGTGCAGGCCAGCAGCCAGGTGGCGGGCACGATGGTGACCCAGGCGTGGCGCTCGCGCTTCATCTTGAACAGCACCACGGTGCCCAGCATCAGGGCCACGGCGGCCAGCATCTGGTTGGCGATGCCGAACAGCGGCCACAGGGTGTTGATGCCGCCCAGCGGATCGACCACGCCCTGGTAGAGGAAGTAGCCCCAGGTGGCCACGCACAGGCCGGTGGCCAGCAGGTTGGCGGGCAGGCTGTCGGTGCGCTTCAGTGCCGGCACGAAGCTGCCCAGCAGGTCCTGCAGCATGAAGCGGCCGGCGCGGGTGCCGGCGTCCACCGCGGTGAGGATGAACAGCGCCTCGAACAGGATGGCGAAGTGGTACCAGAAGGCCATCATGCCTTCGCCACCGATCACCTGGTGGAGGATCTGGGCCATGCCCACGGCCAGGGTGGGCGCCCCACCGGCGCGGGCCAGGATGGTGTTTTCGCCCACGTCCTTGGCGGTCTGGATCAGCACATCGGGCGTGACCACAAAGCCCCAGGTCGACAGGGTGGCGGCCACGGCTTCGGGCGTGGTGCCCACGAGCGCCGCGGGGCTGTTCATGGCGAAGTACACGCCGGGCTGGATGCACGATGCCGCGACCAGGGCCATCACGGCCACGAAGGATTCGGCCAGCATGCCGCCGTAGCCGATGAAGCGGGCGTGGGTCTCGTTCTCCAGCATCTTGGGCGTGGTGCCCGAAGAGATCAGCGCGTGGAAGCCCGAGACGGCCCCGCAGGCGATGGTGATGAAGAGGAAGGGGAAGAGGTCACCCGACCAGACCGGGCCGTTGCCTTGGGCAAACTGCGTGAGCGCGGGCATCTGCAGGGTGGGCGCCACGATCACGATGCCGATGGCCAGCGCCACGATGGTGCCGATCTTCAGGAAGGTGGAGAGGTAGTCGCGTGGGGCCAGCAGCAGCCACACGGGCAGGGTGGCGGCGACGAAGCCGTAGCCGATCAGCATCCAGGTGAGGGCCTTGCCATCGAAGGTGAAGGCGGCATTCAGGGCGGGGTGCTCGTGCACGTACTGACCGCCCACGATGGCCAGCATCAGCAGCACGAAGCCGATGATAGAGACCTCGCCGATGCGGCCCGGGCGGATGTAGCGCACATAGATGCCCATGAACAGCGCCACGGGGATGGTGGCCCCCACGGTGAAGGTGCCCCAGGGAGAGTGGGCCAGGGCCTTGACCACGATGAGGGCCAGCACCGCCAGGATGATGATCATGATCATGAAGGCGCCGAACAGCGCGACCATGCCGGGCACGGTGCCCATTTCCTGCTTGACCAGGTCACCGAGGGAGCGGCCATCGCGGCGGCTGGAGATGAAGAGCACGATGAAGTCCTGCACCGCGCCGGCGAAGACCACGCCGGCCAGCAGCCACAGCAGGCCGGGCAACCAGCCCATCTGCGCGGCCAGCACCGGGCCCACCAGGGGGCCGGCACCGGCGATGGCGGCAAAGTGGTGGCCGTAGAGCACGTACTGGTTGGTGGGCACGTAGTCGAGGCCGTCGTTGTGCGCCCAGGCGGGCGTCTGGCGGGTGGCGTCGAGCTGCAGCACCCGGGTCGCGATGAAGAGGCTGTAGTAGCGGTAGGCGATCAGGTAGACGCAGACCGCGGCCACCACCACCCACAGGGCGCTGATGGTTTCACCACGCCCCAGGGCGATGGTGGCGAGCGCGAAGGCGCCCAGCAGTGAAACGAGCAGCCACCCCAGGTGGCGCTTGAGCTTGTCGAACATGGATGTCTCCTCGGGAGGGCGGCCACGCGGTGCGTGCCGGTGGCCAGGGTGTGGGAGCAGTGTCCTGAAACCCGGGGTGCGGCGCATCCGTCGCACTGCGCAGGGGGGCTCTGTGGGAGTACGTACTCGCAAACCCGGATGCCATCGCGGCCATCGCCCAGTGGCATCGCAGGGGCGCCCCTTAACATGGGCGCATGCTCACCCTTGCCCAGCTCCTGCCCTTCCTTCTGGCCGCCCTGCTGCTCACCGCCACGCCGGGGCCCGACAACCTCATGGTGCTGGGCGTGGGGATGTCGCAGGGGCGGCGCGCGGGCATGGCCTTTGGCCTGGGCTGCGCGCTGGGGTGCCTGAGCCACACCCTGCTGGCCGTGGTGGGCGTCAGCGCCCTGGTGGCCGCCTCGCCGCTGGCATTCAGCCTCCTGAAAATGCTGGGCGGCGCCTACCTGATCTGGCTGGGCGCCCAGGCCTTGCGCCACGCGGGCGCAGCGCGTGTGGGCCAGGAGGCCGGCCAGCCCACCTCGCTGTGGCGCCTCTTTGCCAAGGGCCTGGTGGCCAATGCCATCAACCCCAAGGTCGTGCTCTTTTTCCTGTCCTTCCTGCCGCAGTTCGTGGTGGCGGCGCAAGGCGCGGTGCCGCTGCAACTGGGCCTGCTGGGCGGGGTGTTCACCTTGCAGGCCGCCCTGTTGTTTGGCGTGCTGGGCTGGTTTTCCGGCGGAGTGGGCGCGTGGCTGAACCGCCGCCCGGGCGTCGGGCCCTGGCTCGATCGCCTGGCGGGAGGGGTGTTTGTGGCGCTGGGGCTGCGCATGGTGGTGGCACGGTGAAGACCGTGCTCACCTGAGGAGGCCTTGGGCGGCCTGCAGGTCAGATCGCAGAAGGTAGCCCTGTGCGGCCACGGCGCGAGCGGCGGCCTTGGCTTTCAAGGCGTAGGCGGCGTGACTCCCGTGGCGTTGCAGGAACTCCGATTCGCTGAAGTCCCGGTGGTGGCCTGCGAGCAGGCATCCCAGCGCCTCACCGTTGGGGGCCGTGTAGGAAGTCGGCACCGTGAACTGCGGCAGGCGCACGCCACCCAGCACCTGGCCCTGCGCGTCTCGCATCACGGCGCCCTTGGCGTCTCGCTGGAACAGCAGGGTGGCGGGCGCAGGCTGGCCGGTTTCTGCCCAGCGGCGCACGCTGTGGAGGGCCGCGTTCAGCACCAGACCCGTGTCGACCTTGCTGAACAGCGGGCTGAGCCTGCACCCCTGCGCGCCCATCATCTGCGTGAAGGTCATGGGTCCATGGGGCCCTGACACCGACTGGTCACGCAGCAGCATCTGGTCGACGTAGTTCACCGCATAGAAGGACGCATGGGACGTGCCGGCCACTTCCCAGACTCGCGTGTAGGCCGAGGTGCTCACGGGGGGCTGGAAGCCTGAGAGCGCCTCGCTGTTGACGCTGATGGCCGGGGTGGGCAGGTCGGCGCGCATCTGCTGCGCCAGATCGAGGAACACGAAGCCATCAAAGAACCGGTAGAGCGGCTGGATGGTGTTGTAGTACAGCGAAAGCCGCATGGCCGATTGGGATTCGCCCAAGGCCACCACCTTGCGCACCGTCAGGCCAGGCAAGGGGCGAGCCGGCGCGGCGTTGTCCTTCAATGCCTTCGAGACCTGGGTCATGATGTCCCATGACAGGGGGTCGCCCGGGCAGGCGGTGCCCGGTGGGCAGGCGTCGATCGGCGCGCCCGTTTGCGGGTCGGTGCTGTCGGCGGTCACGCTGAGGTCGCCGTAGCGCTGCGGGCTCCAGGTTGTGAGGCGGTCCACCCCCAGGCGCTGCACCGACACCACCGCCACGGCATAGCCCTCGCGCAGCAGGTAGGCGTGCGATTCGGCGAAGGCGAAGTCGATGTCTTGCCCTGCGGTCACGTTGGTCCACTCGACCACCAGGGTGCCGTTGAACCGGGCGGCCTGGGGGGCGCGAACCAGCACCCGGGTGCGGTAGGGCCAGCCACCATCGATCACCTGGGCGGTGGCCTGCGCCCCGGGCAGCACGCCTCGGTAGCGTTGTGCGGTGCCGTTGGCGTAGAACTCCTGTTCGGTGTAGCCGTGGGCGGCCAGGTCGGTGGCGGCGGCACCCATGGCTTGCGTGCCTGGTACATGCACCGGGGTGAGTTGGGCGGCCTCGAGCGGCAGGCGTGCTGCCGAGGTGGGGGCGATCTGTGCCTTGGCGGGGGTGACGGTGTCGGCCAGCGCGGGCAGCGTGCTGGCGCACACGGCGGTGGCACAGGCCCATGCCGAGAGGGTGCGCAGGAGGCGCTGAGGTGTGTGGGGTCGGGTCATGGTGTGGGGCAGGATGGCATGGGGGGACTCGGCTCGGTTCAGCGGCGCGGCGCGGCTTCCACGCCGGACAAGGCCATGACCGGCGGCGGCAGCCGGTCGCCCTGGATGTGCAGCGCACCGAGCGCGGCGTTGAGCTGCTGCAGTTCGCCGGCGCGGAAGGTGACGGAAGCGGCGCCGAGGTTTTCGTGCATGTGCGCCGCATTGGTGGTGCCCGGGATGGGCACGATCCAGGGCTTTTGTGCCAGCAGCCAGGCCAGTGAAAGCTGGGCCGGCGTGACGCCCTTGCGCTGGGCCCACTCGCGCACGAGGGCGACCAGGGCCATGTTGGCGGGCAGCACCTCGGGTGCGAAACGCGGCGAGATGGCGCGGAAGTCCAGGTCGGGCGCCATGGCAAAGCGCGAATCGGCCTTCACGCCACCCGCCAGGAAGCCCATGCCCAGCGGGCTCCAGCACACAAAGCCGATGCCGAGTTCTTCGCACAGTGGCAGCACCTCGGCTTCCGGGCCGCGCCACAGCATCGAGTACTCGTTCTGGATCACGGCCAATGGCAACACGGCGTGTGCCCGGCGCACCGTCTGCAGCCCCGGCTCGGAGAGGCCGAAATGCCGCACCTTGCCGGCGTCGATCAGGTCCTTCACCGTGCCGGCCACGTCCTCGATGGGCACGTTCGGGTCCACGCGGTGCTGCAGCAGCACATCGATGTGGTCGGTGCGGAGGCGGCGCAACTGCGCCTCCACCACCTGCCGGATGTGTGCAGGTTGGCTGTTGCGCCCCCCCGTCAGGCGTTGCCCTGTGACCGGGTCGATGTCGAAGCCGAACTTGGTCTCCAGCACCACCTTGTGTCGGATGCCCTGCAGGGCTTCACCGACGATCTCTTCCGAGAGGAAGGGCCCATACGCTTCGGCCGTGTCGATGAAGCTCACGCCCTCGTCCACGGCTTGCCGGATCAGGCGGATGGCCGCGGGCCGATCGAAGCGGCTGCTGTAGGAGTCGACCACCACGCCTGGCGTGGCGCCGGGGCGCCATTGGCAGCCCAGGCCGACCGGAAAGACCTCGAGCGGGCCCAGCTTGCGAAGGGCGCCCGCTGCGTCGGGCTGGGCGGCAGAGGTGGTGGCGGTGCCCGGGGCGCCGGCTTGGCTGGCGCAGGCCGACAGCAACCAGGGTGCCACGCCCAATGCCGCCGCAGCCGTGCGCATCAGGTATCGGCGTTGCGCCTGCATGTCGGGGGTGGGGCGTGAGGTCGGAGGTGTGTGGTTCATGGTGTGTGCCTGGGTTTACAGCGTCCGAGCGAAGAAGGCCGTGAGCTGCTTGAGGGCCGCGTCGACGTAACGGGGGACCCAATAGGTCTCGATGTGCGTGGCGCCGTCGATGAGGAACAGGGCCTTGTCCTGTGTGCCCGTGGCCTTGGGCAAGGCCTCCTGGCTCATGTAGAGGCTGTCGGCTTTCGAGCCGGCGATCATCAGCAGGGGCTGGGTGATCAGGTCGATGTGGTCGGTGGCGTCCCAGCGCATCAGGTCCAGCAGGCTGCTTTGCGTGTACCGGAACGTCGAGTTCGGGTGGGCGTGCGTTTTCCAGTAATAGGCGTAGCCCTGGCGATAGAGGTCGAAGGGCAGGCTCGCGATCTGTTCGTCGCTGAGGTTCGCGTCGCCCGCGTAGCGCACCTCGCCGCCGGCCGCTTCCTGTGCCCGGGCATCCGACGCCTGCTGCAGGCGCTGCGACACCGTGTCCCGTGCCGAGTCGGCATAGCCATTGCGCCGGACGCGACCTGAATTGAACATGCTCAAGGTGGCCACCGACTTGAACCGCTTGTCGGTCTGCGCGGCGGCCAACGCGTAGCCGCCACCGCCACAGATGCCCAGCAGACCGAGGCGCGACGCGTCCGTGCCGGGGTAACGGGTGATGTAGTCGGCCATGCCATGGATGTCTTCGATGCGCAGGCTGGGCTTGTCCACGTTGCGGGGCAGTCCGCCGCTGGCCCCCTGGTAGGCCGCATCCGCCGTGATGGTGATGTGGCCAGCCTGCGCCAGGCGCTGGGCGTACAGGCCCGCGACCTGCTCCTTCACGCCGCCGTTCGGATGCGCGACCACCAGCGTGGGGTAGCGCTTGCTCGGGTCGTAGCCGGGCGGCGTGTACACGTTGGCCGCGATGGTCAAACCGTTGAGCGTGTACGTGACCGGGTGGATCTGGACCTGCCCCGGCTCGTTGTGCGTGATGGCACCCTCGTAGACCAGGGTGTAGGGGTTCTGGTGAAAGTCGGCCGCCTGCGAAGTGCTGTGGATCAGGCTTGCGGCGGCGAGCAGCGACGAGGTGAAGGTGGAGCGAGACATGGTGCGTGCCGTTTCAGCTGGGGATGACGGTCAGTCTAGGATCGCGATTGACCCGTGAATAGAGGCGAAAAGATTGCTAGATTGGCAAGCCAAAGCGGTCAATCCGATGGCCCTCCACCCCGTATCCTTTGTGGCTTCACCATGGCGCTCAACGAACTTCGCACCATCTCTGTTTTCGTCACGGCGGCCGAACTGGGCAGCCTGCGCAAAACCGCGGAGGCGCTGAACATCAGCCCGCAGGCGGCCAGCCAGGCGCTGGCGCAGCTGGAGCAGCACCTCGACGTCCGGCTCTTTCACCGCACCACACGCTCCATGGCCCTGACCGATGAGGGGCAGCGCTTCCTCGAGGAGGCCCAACCCTCGCTCATGGGGCTCAAGCGGGCCCTGGCCTCGGCGCGCCAGGCCCGGGACGAGATTGCCGGCCCGCTGCGCATCGTCGGGCCCCGGGCGACCTTCCAGGGGCTGCTGTGGCGTCTGCTCGATGAGTTCTGCGAGCGCCATCCACGGGTGGTGCCCGATGTGCAACTCGAAGATCGCGTGGGCAACTGGGTGGAGGACCGTGTCGATGTGGGTTTCCGCCTGGGGGCGTCGGCCCACGAGGGCGTGATCGCGCGTCGCCTGTTTCCGGTGCAGATGCTGGTGTGTGCCTCACCGGCATACCTGCGCACCCACGGTGTGCCCGAGAGCATGGGGGCCCTGGCCATGCACCGCTGCAGCGTCTACCGCAACCCTGGCACCGGGCGTGTGGTGCCCTGGCGCTTCAAGGTGGGAGACGACGAGGTCGATCAGCCCGTGGTGCCCGCGCTGTGCACCAACGACGAGCTCCTGGAGTTGAACGCGGTGCTGGCCGGCAAGGTGATCGGGCAACTGGCGGGGGTCACGGCGGCGCCGTACATCCGTGCCGGCCAGCTGGTCCCCTTGCTGGTGGACCTGATGCCCGATCGCTACAGCTATTTCGTCTACTACGGCAGCCGCAATGCCCAGCCTGCGCGGGTGCGCGCCTTTGTCGACCTGGTGCTTGAGCGGCTGGTCGATCAACCGGCCTACGTCCTGAGCGCACGAGAACTGAAGTTGGCGTCACGCGGCAAACTGCACCCATGAGCACCCACCACTTCCAATGCACCCAATGCGGCCGTTGCTGCGAGGGCCTCTGGTTGCCCCTCTCCATCGCGGAAGCACAAGCCTGGTTGCAGGACGGCCTTGCGGTCGACGTGCTGTGCGAGGCCATCCCCTGGCCGGCCGACCCGCCTGATCAGGGCGATGGCCAGGCCACCTACAAAAAGCAGCGCTCCTTCGCGGCCCGCTCCGGCGCCCTGCCCATCCGCGTGCTCGTGACGCTGGCGGCACCGCAGGGCAGGCGCTGTCCGCGGCTGCAGGAAAACGGCCTGTGCGGGATCTATGCGCGCCGGCCCGCCGTCTGCCGCGTCTACCC
>NZ_JAIZVX010000149.1 GCF_021768455.1 Aquabacterium sp.
GCCATCGGCATCCATGTAGAACTCAAAGCTCACCGGGTCCCCCACTTCCAGATGGCGGGGCAGTCCGCCCTTGAGCGGCACCTTGAAATCCATCGTCATGGCGCCCCACTTGAGTGAGGCAATCGGCCCGTGCGACAAGGTGATGGCCTCGCCTGTCAGGGCTTCTACCTTGGCCTGACCTTCGTGTCTGGGTGCAGCCTTGTCCACCGTCGTCGCAGGCGTGCCATTCAAGCGGGCTTCGACACCCTTGAGGCTGGCTTCCGAATCGATCAGGAACTGCGAAGACACCACCACACGCTGGCCCACATCCAGGCCGCGCTTGACCTCGGTTTGCCCATCGCTCTCGATGCCCGTCTCGATCTCGACCGGGCGGAACCGCCCTTTGTCTTCTGCCAGCATCACCACGGTGCGTTTGCCCGTCTGGATGACGGCCTCGGTGGGGATCAACAAGGCCTTCTCAGCACGCATGTCCATGAACTGCATGGTCACGCTCATGCCAGGCACGAGGCGCATGCCTGGGTTGTTCAATTGAACGCGGGCCTTGAGGGTGCGGGTGCCAGGGTTGACCTCTGGCACCAGAGCCTGAACCGTGCCTTCAAAGGAAGTGCCAGGCACAGCCGGGCTGCGCGCCTGCACCTTGGTGCCTGGGCGCAGTTGTGCGACCTGACTCTCCGGCACTTCGGCGTTGGCCCAAACCGTGGACACGCCGTTGATGCGCAACAAGGTGGCCCCTGGCATGACGGACATGCCTTCGCGCACCATCAACTCACTGAGCACGCCGTTGATGGGTGCCGCCAAAGTGATGCGCGGCTGGGTCTTGCCGGTTTGCTCGACGCGCTTGATCTGATCCTCGCTCATGCCGACCTGACGCATGCGCTGGCGAGCGCCATCGACCAAGCTGCCCAGGTCGTGGCCCTGCATGCGGCGAACAGACAAGAACTCTTCTTGTGCCGCCACCCAGTCCGGCACGTAGAGATCGGCCAGGGGTTGACCTTGTTTGACCGCATCCAACGTGGCGCGCACATGCAGCCTCTCGACAAACCCTGCCGCCCGCGCTTGCAGGACAACCTGGTCGCGTTCGTTGTAGGCGATGCTGCCCACGGCAGAAACTTGGGGTGACAGCATCCCCTCGGTGACCTCTGCGGTGCGCACGCCCAGGTTCTGCTGGATGCGTGGGCTGACGGTGACCTTGCCCTGGTCGCCATCGCTGTCTGCGTAGACGGGCACCAGCATCATGTCCATGAATGGCGACTTCGCGGGCTTGTCAAACTTGTTGCCCGGCACCATGGGGTCGTGGTAGTACAAGATCTTCTTGCCGGTGACTGGGTCCATGTCGCCAGCCTTGAGGCCATCGGCGATGTGGCGCCGGGTGGCGTCTTCACCCTCGGCCACGCTTTGCGGCAGGGCTTGGGTGGCGTTTGCTTCAGCGGCGGGCTGAGCGGGGTGCTGATCTGCGTCGGCGCTCATGCCCATGCCTCTTTGCATGCCCAACGCGTACAGGCCATACGAGGCGGCACTCAGTGCTGTGGCGGCAATCATGGCGATCACCAGATTATTGAGTTTCATGTGAGGCTCCGTGTCAGCGGTCAAGAACGGGCATGGTCAAGTCGTGTTCCACCGGAATCAGGTAGTTGAGCTGCGCCCAGATGCGAGCTACTTCCATGTCGAGTCGAAGCCGGTCCATCTGGGTGTCCAAGGCCATGCGGCGAGCCTCCAGCACGGAGGCCAGCGTGCCGCTCCCGCCTCGGTAGGCGGTCAAAGCGGCCTGGGTTCGCTCGGCTGCCAGGGGGATCAAGACGCTGTCGTAGCGACGCAGTCGATCCCGGCTGCTCTGCCAAGTCTGGAGCATCGCCGTGACCTGGGAAAGGTGCTCCCGTGTGGCTTCTTCGCGCTGGGCGCGCATCTGCTCAACGGTGGCCAACTTGGCAGCCAGGTCGCGGTCTTGACGGCTCTTTTGATCCCACTGCAAGGGAACAGAGACATTGACAGAGGCCATCTTGGAATAGCCGGGCCCACGTTGACTGAGCATCAGCTCCACACCCCAGTCGGCTTGTTTGTTGGCTCGGGCCAGGTCTGCGTCGGCCTGGGCCATCTCTTCCTGCCGGATCAGGACGGTGATGTCAGGGTGCGCGGTCAGGGTGCTTTCCAGATCGTTCAGGTGCGAGGGAACATGGCGGGTGTCGGGCGCATCGCCCAGGGGCGTGTCGGCTGCACGACCTGTCCACCGGCGCAGCGCGGTCTGCGCTGTGCTCACTTCACGCATGGCCTGGTCGATGCGGTCATCCACCTGAGCAAGCGCTGCGCGGGCAGCGAGCACTTCAGTTTGCGATCCTCTGCCCCCTCGATAGGCGACCTCAGTCGCCTCCACTTGCAGGCGGATTTCATCGCGCTGGGCCTTGACCAGGGCCAGCATGCGTTCCTGGTAGTAGAGATCCAGCCAGGCCATGGCCGTGTCACGTTGCAATTGAGCCAGCGCCTGGGCCCGGCTGGCCTCGCTGGCCTGGGCTTCCCGCTCAAAGCGCATGGACCGTGCAAGGCGTTTGTCTTGACGGGTGAACTCCTGCATGAGGCCCACCGAGCGCATGGTCATGAAATCGCGGGTGACGCTGAAGCGATCTGGCCCGTTGATGGGCAGGTTGTTGATGCCCAGTTTGAGGACAGGATCGGGCTGCTGTGCGGCCGAAACCGCCATGTCGCGGGCAGCCGCCGTGGCGTGGTTCTGGGCCACCAGTTGTTGTGAGCGCGCCTGGGAAAGCCTGAGAGCCTGTTCAAACGTCAGGACATCCCCGGCATGGGCGTGGAAGGATGCGAGGCTGAGGGCCACCAGAACGGCGACACCTTGGAAGCACGTGCGAATGCGCATGAGCATGCTCATGCAGATGGGATGGCCGAGATCGACCAGTTGCATGCTCCTGCGTGACAGGAGCGAAAAAAGGGGAAACATGACACCTCCGAATGAAGCCCATGGCGTAGGCGTGCGCGGGACAGGGCAGGCAAGGCAGAACGCCACGCGCCTGCATTGGCCAGCAACCTGCGCGACCAGGCGCTGAAGCGGCCGTCAGGCCTTTCAGCGCCGCGTCACTCGGCGTGTCAAATTCGGAAGCAGCAGTGCAGTATGGACAGCGGTGGTGGCGCCGCATGAAGGCGGTTGTCCGCAGTCGGCGCCAGGCCATCCGGCCTTGTGGCGTCCACCGTCAGGGCGACGGTGTACAGCGCGATCAACAGCGCCGCAGGCACGGTAGGCACCTGGGTGTGATCGCTTTGCTGAGTGGGGTGGCAATGCTCGGCGCACAGGCCAGGGTTGGCTTGGTCCAGATGCTTGCCCAATCCTTCGCCCATCTGCTCACAACCCACCATGGCGCCCATCGCTGTGATGGCGTCGGCGGGGGCATTGCCGGAGAAGACGTTGCTGGGGCAGGCGTAGGCCGCCACGCTCATCTGCGCGAACAGGATCACGCCGACCATCAGTCGGCAAATCCAATGCTTGAGCGCGCGGAGCATGGTCATGCGGCCACCAGCCCTGCGGGTCGAGGGGCGTGATCCACCAGGGCCGCGATGATGGGGCAGTGATCGCCCTTGGCCGACTTCTGGCAACAAGTGACCAAGCCTTCTAGGGCAACGGCCATGGCTTCCAGTTGGGTGGCTCGCTGGCGGATGTCCAGCACACGTTGCCGGGTGATCTCGCGCACGCGCATCTGATCGGTCTCGGCGCTCAAAGACACCAACGAGGCCACATCGTCGAGGGAGAAGCCCAACTCTTGTGCGCGCTTGATGAAACGCAGGCGCCGCACGTCACCCTCGTCGTACTGCCGAAAGCCATTGCCCTCACGGGCAGGCTCACGCAACAGCCCGCGCCGCTGGTAAAAGCGCACCGCTTCCACCCCGACCCCTGCGGTGTCGGCGAGCTTGCGAACGGTGAAGGCGTGGGTGGGCATGTGGAACGGCTTTACAGAAAGTCTGTACTTTGGAACAAAGTTTAATCAAGTCAGATGCCGCTCGTCAAATCGGCTTTTTCGCCTCGGGTGCGGATCATGGCGAGCGGAACAGCTTGTTGTACTCAAATGGCCGGGTCACTGTTGCGGTGATCGTGGCTGCCTTTGGGTGCAGCGGGTTGATGAGGGCAGCAAACTCCTCTGGCACGATCACCGATGGCACCAGCAAGATCGGGGAGCGAAGGGATGTCAGCCAGGCTGAGCCGATCTTGACGCTGGCGCCGCCAGCGGGGATGGCCGACCAGGCAGGAGGCAGAGAGGCAAGTGCCACCACCTCGTGCAACGCCCACACGTCGTCGGGCACCTCGATCTCCACCAAAAAACGATTGAGCGGCAAGCCAGCATCATCAATGTGCGCCGCCGTCTCTAACACAGCAATGGCGATGGTCGGGGCGCTGTAAACAACGGGCTGCTTCTCGTCGTTCCAACGTCCCGGTGAAGCCGCAGCCCCGCCACCGCTGAGGTCAGTTGCAGCGTATTTGCGCGTCTCTGCCGCGATGCGCCACAACTTCACAGGTAGGCACCGCTTCGCATGGCACCCAGCAGTTGGGCCACGATCTCCACGCCGGTGGGCGTATCCAGATAGTCAGCGGGTTTGCGTCCGCCCAGGGCGGGTTGGGGGCGCTCAATCCATTGGCCCAGCCATTTCACTGTGTCAAAACCATTTGCATCGGCTGCTGTGCTGTCTTCAACGATGTCCTGGGCGATACCCAGCAACTTGATCATGCCGATGGCTGCCAGGCCTGCGCGGCCATCGACCACCGCCCCAGCCGCAGACTTGCGTGCCGCCGTTGCGGGTGGGATGCGCAACATCGCGAACACCCTGGAAGAGGGCAATTCCATGCGCTTGGACAGATCCGTGATGAAAGTGCCCGCCACGCCATGGCGCTCCATCTCCACCATCTGCACAGGGGTGGCCTCATGCACTTGCTTGAGGTAGGCATCCACGCCCTGGCTGCGTTTGTAGCCAAGCAACACACCACCGCCAGCAGTAACAGGAGCGGATGTCTTGACGGGGCGAAACTCTCCTGAAGGCTGGCGAGCACGGCTGGTCGGGCTGAGTCCTGTGGCCGCAATGGCTTTGACGCCTTTGCCAGAGGTGCGCTTGGCCGCAGCAGGGTGTTTGTTGGTTACAGGCGCCATGGTCATCCCCAAGGACAATATCTCAATTGATATGAAGTCTAATCTCAATTGGGCGAAATTGCCAGTAACAGCGGCTGCAGCCCTTGCGATCTGAGCCGCCTGTCAACGCGTACGTCGCCTGGCAGAAGCCTTGGCTACGCCGGTTCTGCGCAAGCGAGCGGAGCTGGCCGAGGCGATCCACATGGGTGATACACCCCTGCTGGAAACCAGCATGACCCCACGCGAGATGAATCCGCATTTGTATCCCGCTCGCCGAAAAGGGGCGAGGGCTTGGCCTGGCTGAGCAGCACCCTGTAGATGAGCGCAAGGCCCCCTCAAGTTGGAGCAAAAGCGTCATGCGCACGATCTTGTTCCAGTGTCAGCAGGCACTTCGTTTTGCTCTAGCATGACAGCCAGCCGGGAGGCGCCGCATGAATTGCGCGCCTCACCGAGCCCCATACAAAACAGGTGAGTTCTCATGTCATTGACGACCTTCGGGAAGCGCGAGCTGCCCTTGAACGTGTCTGTCTTTCCAAAAGGCAGTGCACGATGGCACCTAGACTGGTTTGGTCCGGTCTCCTTCCCCGACCGAGGGGGCCTGAACACGTCACCGTCGATTCGGGTTCAACTCTCCCGGATCGACGAAGCGCATGAGTCGCTGCACCCACAACCACGCCGATTGATCAAACACGTTCATGTGACCGTGCGAACGATGATGATCCTCGGCCTCGGCGACATCTGGTCGAATGGCTTCCTGGTTTGTCGCAACCAGCGAGAGCGGGTCACGTTTGAAAACGTGCCCATCTCGCCCAAGACCGTGCGCTTGGTGAAAACAGGCACCAGCCTCAGCCCAGGCAACTTCCTGCTGCCCGCAGACGAGCATCCCTGGCACATGCAGCACACGCATTCCTACTGCGCGGAAGTGACCATGGCGGATGGCAGGCACCTGGTGATCCCGTGCCCGGTGCTGCTCAGGTTCTACTTCGGCTCCTCTTCTGCCCTGCTCGCCAAGCTGTTCCGCCCCGACCTCAAACGGACAGACCTTGGAATGGGCTGGAGCAAATCACCCGACGGACGCGCCGTTTTTCTGCGCCTCGGAGCCGCCATGCCGGGCCCAAGCGCCGAGGACATTGCACGCATCCTGCTGAACAAGCGAGCCTGGGCCGCAGCCAACTTGGTTCGCCAAAGCTGCCTTGAGGCATCGGTTCGCAACGAAACGGCCTACTTCAGATCAACCTTCCCATTTGAGGGCTCGACCACGCTGGAAGTACAAGGTGTCTGGGTCAGCCGCGAAGGGCACGCCAACAGAACATTCGTGGTCCACGAGATCCACAGCTGCACGGCGCCCTTCCCTTTCCAGACATTGCGGTACCGCTTGCTCGCCACCGGTTCACGCACCAGTCAGCGGGAGGCCCCACGCAAGTCTGCATTGCAGTCTCACGCGACGACCCCGACCACCTCTGAGCAAGTGCTTCGGACGTCGCAAGGCCCCAGAGCGCCCGAGCTTCATGAACGCGACGCGTCACACAACCTGTCACCTGCCACTGCGTTCATCCAAGCTCGCCGAAAGTTCAAGGACCTGGAGCACAAGACGGTGTACGCGTGGAAAGAGACCCCTCTGGTTCCACCCACCTTTCGCAAGGCCAAAACCAAAGACGCCAACGACGCATTCACCCTGGCAGATCAAGGCAGCGCAGCCAGGGTTCGCGGGCTGACGCTGGCCGAGTCAAGGACCGTCAGCTACTTTCACCCGCCCCCGCCCTTTCTGAGCCCGTATCTTCAGGAGCTGAAGCAGCTGACGCACCTGAACACCCAAGTCGTCACCATCGACGCGGTTGATGGGTGGACGGTTCCCATGCCTCCACGCAAACCCGGCGCGAAGAAGATCTTGCGGGCGTGCGTGATTTCTGTGGAGTGCCGCCACCTCTTCGCCACGGTCGTCATCCCTGATTGCAGCCCCACGTCTGCACTGGTGTACGCCGACCTCATCGTCAGAGACGATGACGAGCTTCAGCAGCTGCTTGAGCGGGTGCCGGCGGACCTGCGCAAGCAGCTGCTCCTGGGCGCTCAAACGGTGGTGGTGGGCAGCGGCATGAGCTCCTCCAGCTCCGGCCCCGACCTGGCCGTCGCCTCGCCGGTCCTCACCGCCACCTTGAACCGTCACTTTCTGTGACGCACACGACGTCAGCGAACGTCCCACCCCGTCAGGGAGATCGGGGGCGCCGTTCGCCTCCAATGCAGGAACTTCAGTACCTCGCGCCGCGCCCCGTCGGCACCACACAGCGTGATCAGGTGATCGGCAAGCCTGGCGCGGCACCACGAGGCCGGAGGGGGTTGCCCTTGGAGCGCGGTCAAGCGCTCCTGCAGGTAGCTTCTCCACAGGACCTGCGACGCCAGACGAGGGTCCGTGTGAGGGCTGCGGCCGCCGGCACGCGCTCGAACCCAGCAGAACTCTCCGTTCTCGTCTTGCGTGGCCATCAGCACACCCACCCAAGGCGGAGTGCGCGCACTGACCTCACCCCAATGGTGCCCTGTGACGATCGTGAGCCGGTCAAAGAACCGCCCGAGGTGCTCGATCTGCCGACCCAGATGGGCCAGCGAATCGCGATCGCTTTTGATTGCGAACCCGTGTGTTTCGTCGCCTGTGAACAAAGCCATGTCGGCACGACATGCGCCATCGCAGATGACCATTTGCTGCTCCAAATGGTATTTCCCCGCAGCACTTGATTGCTGGATTTTATTTTTCAGGTGATATTGGATGAGTGAATCGTCGAAAAACATGAATGAGCCCTCCTCGGAATCAATATCCAACAATTCAGAGGAAGTTCAAGCCCACTCAAACAAAAGCAAGATCCCGCCTTGGGATATTCTTTCGAAGTGGTTTCAGCGGGCAACCAAAATCACAGGCCTGCTCGGTGCCTGGCTGGTTTTTTCATATTTCTTGATGACTGGCTACGCCCCGATCGACAACTTGGCGGGTGTAGGGGCGATTGCGGTGTTCATTGCCTACATCGCAGTCTTGTTGGCGTTCAGCTTCACGGTGCTATGGGGCATGCCATCTTTCGTGCTGAATCAGTGGGTGGAAGCCAAAAATCGGGACGACCTCGTAGGCGGCCTGCTCCAGGAGAACGGCACAGCCACCTCCCCCGCCCCGTCCTTGCAAAAGGTGCTGCTTTTCAGCGCAGGAACCATCATTGCTCCGGGTTTGATATTCTGGCTTTGTGCCTTCAAGCCATTTCTCGGTGAAGTCTTTTACATTCTGCTTGCCGCCGGGATAGCATTTTTCGCGCTCGCCTGGTATGCATTCGTTTTCCCAAAGGGGTCATCAGACTCACCCCGGCTGTTGAACAACAAGGGGAACAGGGCGCGAGCAGGCAAACGAACCGCCCTTTTCCTTGCTCTGTCTGCTGCATCACTCCCCGCAGCTCTTCCGATCATAAAAATCCTGGAAAACGCCAGCATTCTTGAAAAAGCCAGCGATCAAGCGCAAATCGCTGCTGTATTCGGCTCTCTGGTGATCGTGTGCATCGGAAACTCGTTGGCTTGGGCGATTTCACTGAGCCCAAAAGCGACGGACACAGTCAAGCATGTCGCCACGGCATTCACGGCTGCATCGTCCATCGCCCTTTTGGCGCTGCTGGTCGGCGCCACCTCCGGCCTCACCCGCATGGTCATGAGCGCCAGCTCCATGAGGCTGGACAACACGACCATTCACATCGAAGGTTCGTTCTGCGGCGTCTTGGCCCGTGTCGTGGCGCCCAAGGAGGCATCGCCCACACGCTGCATGGTCACGCACGCGCAAGTGTCTTCACGCTTGGGTGACCGCTGGTGGGTGGAGTGCCGTCCAGGAACAGAAAACGCCACCGGCGACAGCAAGCCTGGCGGCTACAGCTTGCCGGCATCCCAGGTCGTCACGTGGACTCGGGGCATTGCGGCGGAGTCGGCGGCGTCCGCACCATCTGCACCTCAGGACGCCAACGCATACGCCGAATACACGGCATCGCAGGTCTGCGATGCGCTGATCAAGCGCTGACGCGGCGGCAGGTCACTTGCCTGGGGCGTCGAACAGCGCCTGAACAGGCACGCCAACGCTGTCTGCCAGCGCGTGAATCATGGTCAGCGTCGGGTTGGCCTTGCCGGTTTCGATCCGGCTCATGTACGTGCGAAACAGGCCGCAGCGGTCGGCCAAGTCCTCCTGCGTCATGCCTTTGGCTTGACGCAGTTCCCTGATCCTTTGACCGAAAGCCTGTTGAGGAGAGTGCCGCACAGCGCGACTCTCCAAGTTGTACACTCATTCGTACACACACTAATTCGCACATTCGGGGTTGTGCAACGCCCCGCTGTGCCACAACGGGAGGTTGAAATGAGTGACCAGGAAGGGCTCCAGGAGCGCCCGGCGATGACGCTGCAGTCGGCGGCGTTGTTTTATGCAGGCCTGTTAGTCGTCTGGCTGGGCATGCTCAAGCTGGCGATGAGCACCACGTGGTTCCCCAATGGGGCCTTGATCGCGTACCACCTCGCAGCGGGCTTTGTGCTGAACCGGTGGGTGTTGCGAGACTTGGTCCAGTGGCACCCCCAGCATGCCACCTTGAACAACGTGGTGAAGGCCAAGCTGTCTGCCTTCTTCTTTTTGCCGCTGGCCTACGCGGGCATCCTGATCAGGATGCTCGTGAACAAGGTGCTGTGAGTGGGGCGGCCATGAACCAAGCGAGCAACAGACTGGCTGTGTTGGCCATTGCCATGGTCGCGATGCATTTGAGCGGCTGCACGCGCAACGAGGCGGAGCCCACCGAAGCCAACTTGCTGGATGCTTTCGCCAGGTCCCCGGATGTTTGCGCCACGCGCTTTCCTTTGCCGCTGGAGGTGCCAGAGAGCGAACGGGCGACTGCGGCGAAGTACCCGACCATGGCACCAGGACGTGGCCCGATCCTGCTTGAAGCGGGGTTGCTGGAGAAGACGACGGTGAAGCGGGAGGTGCGCAAGTACCTTGGCGGCTCTTTCATGATCGAGGTGGACCGGTATTCGATCAGTGAAG
>NZ_JAIZVX010000252.1 GCF_021768455.1 Aquabacterium sp.
TCCCAGCAGCGCCCTCCCGGCCACCCCCGTGGCTGCTGCGCTGCCCAAGGCAGCCAGGCCGTGCTGCAGGCCTTCTGGAAAGAGCTCCAGACCCGCAACGCCTACGACCAGGTCGGCGTGACCTACTCGGGCTGCCTGGGACCCTGCGATGGCGGGGTCAACGTGGTCGTTTTCCCCGACAGCGTGCTCTACAGCCGCGTCAAGCCGGAAGACGTGCCCGAGATCTTCGAGAAGCACCTCATCGGTGGCGAGGTCGTGGCACGCCTGGCGGCGTCCGCGGGCAACTGGTGAACATCCTCACCGGCGAATCCTCCACCGACCTGTTCGGTGGCGAGGTCCCGCCCCAGGTCAAGCACCTGGTGGAAGAGGCCCGCAACGCCGCCACGCCGGAGCGGGCCCTGGCCCTGCTCTGGACGGCCCAGGTCTGCGCACCCGACTGCCCTTCGCTCTACTACCTGCTCTACAAGTTCCATGCACGCCATGCGGACTTCGAGCAGGCGGAGTTGGCCGCCCTGAAGGGGCTGGACGTGGCCGCCGACCAGGCCCACCTGCCGGACGACTGGCGTGTGGTGACCCCCGACATGGCGGACTTCCAATCCCCCGGCCCGGCGCGCTTCTGGGTGTTCACGCTCAAGGCGCTGGCCTTCATTCGCCTGCGCCGCAAGGACCCCAACAGCGCGCGGGCCTACCTCGACAAGGTCAATGAACTCGACCCGGTCGGTGGCACCGGTGCCGGCGTGATCGAGGCCCTGCTCAAGGGCAGCCAGGGCTGACCTTTCCGCGGGCGGTCCTTGCCGCCCGGCCCCTCCTCACACATCGCGCGAGAAGCGCACTTCCACATCCCGAGGTGCCGCGTGGTAGGGCGCTGACGAGACCAGGATGTCGGCCCCCGCATCGGCATAGGCCACGGCATTGCTGGCGTTCACCCCACCGGCCACGGCCAGCGCCGGATGCAGGTGACTGGTGTGCAGGGCCAGCTTGCAGGTGCGCACGGCCTCGGGCGTGAAGCGCTCCAGCTGGAGCACATCGGCCCCGGCGGTGGCCAGCGCCAGCGCCTCTTCCAGGCTGCCGACCTCGGCCACCAGGCGCTTTTCGGGCTGTTGCCGGCGCAGGCGCCCCACGGTGTCATCGAGGCTGTGGTCGACAAACAGGCGGTGCTCCGGAAAGAGCAGCAGGGACTCGGACAGACCCAGGCGGTGCATCACGCCCCCCCCGGCGGTCACGGCCTTGGCCGACAGCGCCCGCGTGCCGGGAAAACTTTTGCGCGTGCAGGCCAGGGCCTGCTGGTGACCCGCCGCACGCAGGCTGGTGACGATGCGTGCCACCTCGCTGGCAATGCCGCTGGCCGCCTCCATCAGCGTCTGCGCCACCTTCCAGGCCAGCAGCAGACTGGCCGCAGGGCCATGGGCCGACAGCAGCTCGGTCCCGGCCAGCACATGCTGCCCGGTGGGGGCCAGCACCTGGGCCTGGGCACCACACAGCATGAACAGGCGCACCGCCTCTTCGGTGCCGCACACCGTCATGGGCTGGCGTGCCGCGAAGGTCACACGGCCCGGGCGGTCGCCCAAGCCCAGGCCTTGCGTGGTCAGGTCGCCATAAGGCGCGTCTTCACGCAGGAGGGCGAACAGGGCTTCGTCTGACAGGGCGCTGAGCATGGGCGTCTCCACGGGCGGCAATGCCACGATGATGTCACCGGCGCTTTGCCACAGCATTGATCTGGGCGAAGGCCTGTGGCATCGGTCACGCGATCAGGGCCGCGCCCTTGACCTGGGCGAAGACCGTCTGCCCCGCCACCAGCTGCAACTGCGCGACCGAGCGACGGGTCAGGCGGGCCAGGAGGAGTGGAAGCGGGCGGGCATCGTCAGAGACCGCACCCTCGGTCGCCGGCTGCACGCGCAGCTGCAGGGTCACGCGGTCGACACCGTCATCGCGCAAGGCCACGATGGTGCAGGGCAGGATGTGCAGGATGCTGCTGTCGCGGGCCTGGCTCAGGGCCACGCTCACATCGCGGGCCAACACCCGTGCGCGCACGCGCTGGCCCGCAGGCACCGGGCTGATCCCCACCCAGAAGGGCCAGCCGGCCAGGTCGAGCTGGCTTTGCCCGAAGGCCTCGTCGTGTCCGACCACGGTGGCGTCGATCACGGCGGCGGCCTCGTCCACCTGGCTGGGCATCAGATCGAGGCGCGACAACAACTCGGCCACCGGACCCGCAGCCTTCACGCGGCCGGCCTCCAAGAGAACGAGGTGATCGGCCAGCCGGGCCGCTTCGTCGATGGCATGGGTGACGTAGACCACCGGCACGCCGGCCTCGCGGTTCAGGCGCTCAAGGTAGGGCAGGATCTCGGCCTTGCGGGCCGCGTCGAGGGCCGAGAGGGGCTCGTCCATCAGCAGCAGGCGCGGACTGGTCAGCAGCGCACGGGCAATGGCCACGCGCTGGCGCTCACCGCCCGACAGGGCCTCCGGGCTGCGCGCCAGCAGGTGGGCGATGCCCAGCATGGCCGCGGCCTCGTCCAGGGTGATCCGGCGCTGTGCAGGCGGCACACGACGCCGGCCGTAGTCCAGGTTGTCGCGCACGCTCAGGTGCGGGAAAAGGCTGGCTTCCTGGAAGACGTAGGCCATGGCGCGCTGGTGCGTAGGCCGCCAGACGCCCTGGGCGTCGTCCTGCCAGACCTCGTCCGGCAAGGCCACCCTGCCCCGCGCCCGCCCCAGGCCCGCCAGGGCGCGG
>NZ_JAIZVX010000150.1 GCF_021768455.1 Aquabacterium sp.
GCAGGGGCTGGCGCCGGAGCCGGGTTGGCGCTGGCCGACGCGACCTGGATCGAGTTCCTATCCTTGGGGAACAGGTCGCGGATCATGGCCAGCTTGGGCGCAACGGCAGAGCGGGTGTCGATCTGCAGGGCCTTGGAATAGGCCTGGCTCGCGAGCTTGGCGTAGACATCGCCCAGGTTCTCGTAGGCTGTGGCGTAGCTGGGGTTGGTCCGGATGGCCATCTCGAGAGCCGTGCGGGCCTTGTCATACTGACCTTGCTGCGCGTAGAGCACGGCCAGGTTGTTGAAGGGCTCTGGCAGTTCGGGGAAGTCTTCGGTCAGCTTGGTGAAGGCTGTGATCGCTTCGGGGGCGCGTCCAGCCTGCGACAGGCTGATGCCGCGCAGGAAACGCATCATCGGATCACGGGGCTTGCTGCCCAGGTACTGATCGGCTTTCTGGAGGGCTTCGGCATTCTTGCCAGCCGAGAGGAGCTTCTGGACGTCGGCGACTTCGTCGGCGCGGGCGCCCAGGGCGCTCAGGGACAGGGCTGCAATGGCCAGGCATTTGGCGGCCAGTGATGTCAGGCGGAATCCACCTTGGGGCGCGACGGCTTGCATGAGATCGAGGTCCAGTATTTTGTTCGTGTGGGCGAAGAGGCCTGGTTCAGCCTTGTCTGCAGGAGGCTGAGGGGCGTGCCATTCGGTCTTTGAGGATAGCAGCCGCGGGTGCCCTGGAGGATCGACGTTCTCCCCCATGCTCGGGCGTCCCGCTATACTCCTTCGATTGTATCTGAGCGGTGGGGCGCACTCCGTGGCGAGGCGCCTGGCTGGTGCGATCGGGAAAAAGCCTGTTCTGGCGCGGCTTTAGCGTTTGTCGTCAAAGGCTCCCAACAGTTCACCGGAAGGCATCTGCTCTGTTCCTGCAAGGATCGCCTTGTGCACCCAGGCCGCCCATTGGGCAGCCGCCACCGCCACCCGTTTTCTCATGAGTCTGCGCTTATTCAACAGCTTGTCGCGTCAGGTCGAGCCCTTCGTGCCGATGACGCCGGGCCAGGTCCGCATGTACGTGTGCGGCATGACCATCTATGACCTCTGCCACATCGGCCATGCGCGCATGATGATGGCCTTCGACGTGGTGCAACGCTGGCTCAAGGCCAGCGGGCTGGACGTCGTGTACGTGCGCAACATCACCGACATCGATGACAAGATCATCCGCCGTGCCGTCGAGCGTGGCATCACCATCCGCCAGTTGACGGAAGAAATGGCGGCGGCCATGCACCAGGACATCGCGGCACTGGGCATCGAGCCCCCGACGCACGAGCCCCGTGCCACGGAGTACGTGCCGCAGATGCTGGACCTGATTGGCAAGCTGCAGGCCAATGGCCTGGCTTACCAGGCCTCAAATGGCGACGTGAACTTTGCCGTGCGCAAGTTCGAGGGTTACGGCAAGCTGTCGGGCAAGTCGCTCGATGACCTGCGCGCCGGCGAGCGTGTGGCCGTGGACGATGGCAAGCAGGATCCGCTGGACTTTGTCCTTTGGAAGTCGGCCAAGCCGGAAGAGCCGGCCGATGCCAAGTACGCCTCTGCCTATGGCGAGGGGCGCCCCGGTTGGCACATCGAGTGCTCGGCCATGGGGTGCACCTTGCTGGGCGAGCAGTTCGACATCCACGGTGGCGGCCTTGATCTGCAGTTCCCGCACCACGAAAACGAGATCGCCCAGAGCGAAGGCGCCACAGGCAAGCGCTTCGTGAACTACTGGATGCACAACGGTTTCGTGAACGTCGACAACGTGAAGATGTCGAAGTCGCTGGGGAACTTCTTCACCATCCGAGAGGTGTTGAACCACTTCGATGGAGAGACCATCCGTTTCTTCATGCTGCGCACACACTACCGCAGCCCCTTCAACCACAGCGATGCCGGCCTGGACGATGCACGCACGGGTCTGCGCAGGCTCTACACCGCACTGGGTTCGGTGGCCGAGGTCGAGGCGCTTGCCATCGATTGGGCCGAGCCTCAGGCAGCGCGCTTCAAGGCGGCCATGGACGAAGACTTCAACACGCCCATGGCGCTGTCTGTGCTCTTCGACCTTGCTGCCGAGCTGAACCGCACGGGTTCGCTGGATGTGGCGCGGCAGCTGAAGTCGCTGGGGGCCTTGTTGGGTCTGTTGCAGCAGTCGCCTCAGTCTTACCTGCAGGGTGGCGCGTCAGTCGGTGGGCTGGATGCTGCGGCGATCGAAGCCAAGATCCAGGCGCGCGCAGACGCCAAGAAGGCCCGAGACTTCGCAGGCGCAGACCGGATCCGTGCCGAGCTGGCCGCCCTGGGCATCGAACTCAAAGACAGCCCGCAGGGCACAACCTGGGTCAAAGCCTGATGCCGTCTGCCCCCCTGTCTGCGGCCGGTGTGGCCCAGACCAGCACCCTGCTGGTCACCCCGACCTATTGGGATGACGCCTGCAAGCACCTGGTCAAACGTGATCGCGTGATGCGCAAGCTGATCGCCGACCACGGCCATGCCCGCCTGCACACCCGCGGCGACGCCTTCACGACCCTGGCCCGCTCCATCGTGGGGCAGCAGATTTCGGTCAAATCGGCCCAGTCGGTCTGGAAGAAGCTGCTGGCCCGTTTCGAAGTGGTGTCCGACGACGCCCGTGGGCCGCTGCGCGTGGCCGATGTGTTGCGTGCGGAGCCTGAGGATCTGCGCAAGACGGGTCTGTCGGCCCGCAAGATCGATTACCTGCGCGACCTGGCCAAGCACTTTGACGACGGCCAGGTGCACGTGACCGACTGGCAGAAGATGGACGACGAGGCCATCATCGAGGAGCTGATCGACATCCGCGGCATTGGTCGCTGGACGGCCGAGATGTTCCTGATTTTTCACCTGATGCGCCCCAATGTGCTGCCGCTCGATGACGCCGGCCTGATCAAGGGTATCAGTGACAGTTATTTCAGCGGTGAACCCGTGTCGCGTGCCGAAGCGCGCGACGTGGCCGAGGCCTGGGCGCCTTACCGCACCGTGGGCACCTGGTATCTGTGGCGCAGCCTCGATCCGCTGCCCGCCGACCAATGACCAGCTTGCTGGAAGAGAAGAAGGACCCCCCGCCATGAGCAAACGACACTTTCTGGAGTTCGAGCAACCCATCGCCGAACTCGAGTCCAAGATCGAAGAACTGCGTTATGTGCAGAGCGAGTCGGCCGTCGACATCTCTGAAGAGATCGACCGCCTGAGCAAGAAGAGCCAGCTGCTGACGAAAGACATCTACGCCAGCCTGACGCCGTGGCAGGTGACGCAGATCGCGCGCCACCCGCAGCGTCCTTACACGCTGGACTACGTCAACGAACTGTTCACCGACTTTCAGGAGATGCACGGTGACCGCCATTTTGCGGACGACCTCTCCATCGTGGGTGGTCTGGCTCGCTTCAATGGTCAGCCTTGCATGGTCGTGGGTCACCAGAAGGGCCGTGACACCAAGGAGCGTGGTTTGCGCAACTTCGGCATGTCGCGCCCGGAGGGCTATCGCAAGGCCCTGCGCCTGATGCAGACCGCCGAGAAGTTTGGCCTGCCGGTCTTCACGTTCGTCGACACCCCGGGCGCCTACCCCGGCATCGGTGCCGAAGAGCGCAACCAGTCGGAAGCCATTGGTCGCAATATCTTCGAGATGGCCAAGCTGGAGGTGCCGATCATCACCACCATCATTGGTGAAGGCGGTTCGGGCGGCGCGCTGGCGATCAGCGTGGGCGACCAGACCCTGATGCTGCAGTACTCGGTTTACTCGGTGATTTCGCCGGAAGGCTGCGCTTCCATTCTCTGGAAGACGTCGGACAAGGCGCCGGACGCCGCCGAGGCCCTGGGCATCACGGCCCATCGCCTGAAGGCCCTGGGCCTGGTGGACAAGATCGTGAGCGAGCCCGTGGGCGGTGCACACCGCGACCACAAGCAGGCTGCGGCCAACCTGAAGCGCGCGCTGAACGATGCGCTCCGCCAGGTCAGCGACCTGAAGGTGAAGGACCTGCTGCAGTCGCGCTACGAGCGCCTGCAAAGCTACGGTCGTTTCAACGACACCAAGGAACATTGAGCACCGACCTGATCGGGCTGTTGCGCGCGGCCTTGCCTTCGGGTGAGGGCAGTGTGGCGGTGGCCTGCAGCGGTGGGCGCGACTCGGTCGCGCTGCTCCACGCGACCGCCAGTGCCGCACGCGACGTGCCGGGGCTGGCGGTCGTCGCGCTTCATGTGCACCACGGGCTGAGCTCGCAGGCCGATGCCTGGGCGACGCACGTGGTCTCGCTCTGTGAGGCCTGGGCGGCCCAGGGTTGGCCGGTGAGGGCGCTGGTGCGTCGGGTTCACTGCCCGCAGGATGGGCGCAGCGTCGAGGCCGTGGCGCGCGAGGCACGTTATGAGGCGCTGGCCGAGATGGCTGCCGAGGCGGGTGTCCGCACTGTGCTTCTGGCCCACCACCGCCGCGACCAGGCCGAAACCTTCTTGTTGCAGGCCCTGCGTGGCGCCGGGGTGGCAGGGCTGGCCGCGATGCCGAGCCAGGCGGGGCGCGGCGGACTGAGCTGGTGCCGTCCCTGGCTGCGTGCGCCTCGAGAGGCCATTGAGGCCCATGTGGCTGCGCACGTCCTGGTCTTTGTCGACGACGACAGCAACGCCGATGTCCGGTTTGCCCGGAACCGACTTCGCCATGGGGTGTGGTCGTCACTGGCGGCAGCGTTTCCTCAGGCCGAGCAGGCTCTGGCCGATGCCGCAGCCCGCTTGGCCGATGCGCAGACGGTGCTGGATGCCGCGATGGCGGGGCAGGTCAGTGCGCTGTGCGGTGGCTGCGAGCCGGGCCCGGAGGTGACGCTCGATGTGGGCGCCTGGGCTCGCCTGGACGGCCCGCATCGGCGACTGAGTCTGATGCACTGGTACCGGGCCACGGCGGGTCAGGCTTTGCCTGCCAGCTGGGTGAGCCGCCTGGCCGATGAATTGCCCGCTGTGGCTGCGCGCACCGAGCCTGCGTCGTGGCCTCCGGTGGGCTTGGGGCTGTACCGTGGCCGCCTGCGCTGGACGCCGGACATGGCCGCCCGTGTCCAACGCTTGCGTGAAACCGAGCAAGCCGCACAGGATGCCAGGCAAATGCCTGCGGGTGACTGGTTTGGCGATGGTTCGGTCGACGTGTCTGTTGCCGAGGGTGAGGTGATTTCGCTGACCGAGCAAGACCATTGCCGACCCGCGGGCTGGGGCGGTGAACTCGTTGCGGAGCTGGTGGAGGAGGGCGGCGTGCCGCGCGCGCTGCTGGCGTCGCTGAGGCTGTGTCCGCGCGCCGGAGGCGAGCAGTTCCAGTTGGGCCCGAACCGGCCTGCTCGGTTGTTGCGCAAGCAGTACCAACAGCAGGGTGTACCGGCCTGGTTGCGCGACGGGCCGCTGGCCTGGGCTGGCGATCACCTCGTGTTTGTGCCCGGTCTGGGCATGGACGCGCGCCTTTGGGCCGCGCCGGGTGAGCCGCAGTGGGCCTTGCGCTGGTGCCCCGACCGTGTTGATTCCGGGCTAAAATCGAGGGTTTGATCGCGCACGCTTTCCGAGAGGGGGGCAACCAGCTGGTTTTCCTGCGGTTTTCTTGTGTTTGGCGCGGTCTTTTCCAACAACATCTGACATGGCACTGATCGTTCACAAATACGGCGGCACGTCGATGGGCTCTACGGAGCGCATCCGCAACGTGGCCAAGCGCGTGGCCAAGTGGGTGCGGGCGGGTCATCAACTCGTGGTCGTGCCTTCGGCCATGAGCGGTGAAACCAACCGCTTGCTGGGCCTGGCCAAAGAACTCTCCGCGACCCCCAGCCCCCGCGAGCTCGATGCAATCGCCGCCACGGGCGAGCAAGTGTCCTCGGGTCTGCTGGCGATCGCCCTGCAGGCCGAAGGCATCGATTCGGTGAGCTACGCCGGCTGGCAAGTGGCCATCAAGACCGATTCGGCCTTCACCAAGGCCCGCATCGAGAGCATCGATGACGCCCGCGTGCGTGCCGACCTCGCAGCTGGCAAGGTGGTCGTGATCACCGGTTTCCAGGGCGTTTCGCCCGAAGGTCACATCTCGACCCTGGGTCGCGGTGGCTCCGACACCTCCGCCGTGGCCGTCGCCGCTGCGCTGAAGGCCGACGAGTGCCTGATCTACACCGACGTCGATGGCGTCTACACCACCGACCCCCGCGTGGTGCCGGAAGCCCGCCGCCTGAACACCGTCAGCTTCGAAGAGATGCTGGAGATGGCCTCGCTGGGCTCCAAGGTCCTGCAGATCCGCTCGGTGGAATTCGCCGGCAAATACCGTGTGCCCCTGCGTGTGCTGTCGAGCTTCACGCCCTGGGACATCGACCTGGAAGAAGAAGCCAAGTCGGGCACGCTCATCAGTTTTGAGGAAGACGAGAACATGGAACAAGCCGTTGTTTCCGGCATCGCATTCAACCGCGACGAAGCCAAGATCACCGTGGTCGGCGTGCCCGACACCCCCGGCATCGCTTACCAGATCCTGGGCAAGGTCGCCGAAGCCAACATCGACATCGATGTGATCATCCAGAACGTGTCGCGCGAGGGCAAGACGGACTTCTCGTTCACCGTGCACCGCAACGACTACGCCAAGACGATCGAGCTGCTCAAGGCTCAGGTGCAACCCGCCCTGGGCGCGGCCGACATCATCGGCGACCCGAAGATCTGCAAGGTATCGATCGTGGGCATCGGCATGCGCAGCCATGTGGGCATCGCTTCGACGATGTTCAAGTCGCTGGCCGACGAAGGCATCAACATCCAGATGATCACCACCTCGGAAATCAAGACCTCGGTCGTGATCGACGAGAAGTACATGGAACTGGCCGTGCGCGCGCTGCACAAGGCTTTTGGTCTGGACGAAGCCAAGGCCTGATGAGGGCTAGGCGCTCGAGGCAGGCTTGGATTCAAGCGTTGTTTTGAGCGCAACAGGCCGAAGAGCCTGATTTCTGGGCTAGAATGCAATTCTTGCTGGAAACGTGACCGAGTGGCCGAAGGTGCTCCCCTGCTAAGGGAGTATGCGCCAAAAGCGCATCGAGGGTTCGAATCCCTCCGTTTCCGCCAGTACAAGAGGACCCCTGATGGTGAAAGCTGTCAGGGGTTTTTCTTTGCAGGGTTCGCCGCCTGGGTGCCAACAGCGCACAGCGGGCAGGCAGGTTCAATGTCAATGACCTGGGGGGTGCGGCTGCGCTCCCGGGTGTTTTTGTCGGGACGAGACGTGTTCAAGAATCTCACCGTTTACCGCATGGCCTCGGATTGGGCCGCCACCACGGCTGCCATCGAAGCCGAACTGGACAAGGCTCGCTTCGCACCGTGTGGTGCGTCGCAGGAGAAGTCCATGGGCTGGGTGGAGCCGCGTGGCATCGCCTTTGCGCCGCTGGTCGAATCCATCGGTGGCCACCTGATGCTCAAGGTCATGACCGAGCAAAAGGTGGTGCCGGGCTCCGTGGTCAAGCGCCGCGTGGACGAGTTGGCCGAGCAGATCGAAAAGCAGACGGGCCGCAAGCCGGGCAAGAAGCAGCAGAAAGAGCTGAAAGACCAGGCCATGCTGGAGTTGCTGCCCATGGCTTTCACCAAGCAATCCGCCACCCGCGTGTGGATCGCACCAGCCGAGCGCATGGTGGTGCTGGATTGCGCCAGCCAGGGCAAGGCCGATGAGGTGATCACCATGCTGATCCAGGCTGTGGAAGGTCTGGCACTGAGCCTGGTGCAGACCGAGATGTCGCCTTCGGTGGCCATGGCGCACTGGCTGGGCACGGGCGAGCCGCCTTATGCCTTCCTCGTGGACAACGAGTGCGAGCTCAAGTCGACGGACGAGATGAAGTCGGTGGTGCGCTATACACGACACAATCTCGACACCGACGAGGTGAAGCAGCACATCGTGTCGGGCAAGATGCCGACCAAGTTGGCGCTGACCTGGCGCGAGCGCGTGTCCTTCATCCTGACGGAGTCGATGGCGCTGAAGAAGGTGGCTTTCCAGGACGTGGTCTTTGAGGGTTCGACGGCCTCGGCGGCGAAGACCGACAAGAACGAAGCCTTCGATGCCGACGTGGCGATCTTCACGGGCGAGTTCGTGGAACTGATCCCGGAGCTGCTGGAGGCCTTGGGTGGTGAGCAGGTGATTGGGCAGGGGCCTGTGGACGCCGATGGGGTGCCGCGACCGGAGCGCGCCATGCGCGTGGCCGATCAGGTGGTGACCCCGTCGCCCGGGGCCGCCGAGGCGTCCGGTGCAGGGGTTGCCGACTCCGTCGAGCCGCCGCCCTGGGCCTGATCCGACAACCAGTGGCCAATCTGGGCGATGACCCAGCCCCCATCGTCCTGTGGCAGATCGTGGCCTGCGCTGGGGTGAACCGCCAGGGCACAGGCCCAGCGTGAAGCCAGTGTGGCCGAGCACGCGGGATGCACCAATTGGTCGCCCGCACCATTGAGCAGCAGCAGCGGCACGCGTGGGGCCGTGGCGGGCGCGCGGTAGCGAGCTGCCGCCCAGAGTTGCCGCAGGCCGTTGGCCGTGTCGACGGGGTGCCGTTGGCGCAGGGATCGCCATTGCCGGAGCAGGCCGGGGCCGTCTGGTGGATGGCACGTGGTCAGCTGCAGGATGGCGCTTTCCCAGGCTTCGCCTGACGCGCGGCGCAGCAACAGGCCCAGGATGCGTGGGTAGCACGATGGTCGCAGGCGCTGCCAGAAGGGGCTGTGGGGCCGCAGGCTGATGTTGACCAGCACGGCCGCAGACAGCTCCTCGGGGTGGTGCGCAGCCCAGGCCACCGTCACCATGGCGCCCAGTGACATCGCCAGCACATGAAAAGGTGGTTGCAGCCCTCGTTCACTCAATTGTTGCCGCACGGCTTCGGCCATGTCGGCAACGGTGGTGGGGCTGGGTTGGGCATGCAGGGTGCCATTGCCAGGCAAGTCAAGGCAGACCAGGCGGGTGCCTGAACGCAAGGCCGCTTGCAGGTGCATGGGGAAGTCGCCCCAGTGGCCGGCTTCGCGCGTCAGGCCACGCAGCAGCACCCAGGTGGCGGGACGGGCCTCCTGCTGGGGCGCCGTGTCGGCCTTGTTCGGTGGTGTCATGGGTGGCATTCGCTGTGACCTCGGTTCAGCTCAAGGTTCAGCTCAATTCGGGGCGGTGCCCGTACCAGCGATTCAGCGCGGCCTGGCGCTCGGCGTCACGCGCCAGGTCAGAGGGCAGCCAATGGGTGTGGCTCATCGCGGCGCGCCCCATGAAGTCGAGCAGGCCCAGGTGGCGACGCAGCACGCGGTGCAGTCTGTGGTCGATCAGGGGGTTGAAGATGCCGTGGCGGGTGAAGAGCTGGCGCGGGTTCTTCTTGACCCAGAGCCAGGAGCCCATCTCCAGCGTCAATGGCAGGAAGAGCCGCTCGGGGGCCTGCTCGCGGGAGCGCAGGTAGAGGTGGTCCCAGAGGTCGCCGTGGGTCAGGTACTGCAGGCTCTGGGGCTCGAAGACGTAGGGGTGATGGGCTTGGCCGGCATCGAGGATGCGGCTGAGCGCGTGCAGTTCGGCCAGGTGCTCGATGGGGCGGCTGGTGTGGGCGTAGGGGAACCAGAGGCGGTCGTCGACGCCAAAGCCGGAGTGGCAGTCGAGCGCCAGGCTGAAACGGTGCGGCAGCAGTTCGCGCTCCACCACATCGCACAGGGCCTGGGCTTCGGGCTGAAGCCCGGCGTGCAGCGGCCCACGGTACCAGGGCAGGATGGCGCTGAGTCGCTGTCCCCCGATCAGAAAGGGAACGGGCTCGGTGGCGTGCACGGGGGCGTTGCGCATCAGGTCGACGCCGTTGGGGTTGGCGCGGGTGCCTTGCCAGAGGCCCCCGGGGTTGACGAGGGGCATGAAAACCAGCCGCAAGGATTCGAGTTGTCGGTGCAGCAGCTGGTCCCACTTCAGGCGCTGGACCAGGGTGGCCAGGTAGGTGAGGACGACCTCGGTGCCGATCCTCTCCAGGCCATGCACGCCTCCGAAGTAGCCCATGGCGGGCACCTCGGGCGACGGGTTGCCCAGGGTGAGGGCGATCACCTCGAACCGCTGTGAACCCGCGTCGACCTGGCAGAGAACCTGGGGCTGGAGGTCGGGGGCGCCCTCGTCGATCAGGCGGTAGAGCGCATCCAGTTCAGGCAGGGCGGTGGCGACCCGCCAGGTACCGCA
>NZ_JAIZVX010000151.1 GCF_021768455.1 Aquabacterium sp.
TTCGCTGCGGGTGATGTTGAACAGGATGCCGCCGGTTTCCTTGTAGACCAGGCCCTGGTCATCCTTCGGCATGCCGCGCACATGGTGCACATACAGATCGCGCACGTGATAGTGATGGCCGGTGCCGAAGTCCTCCAGCTGCACCAGCAGGCCGACGCGCGGGCCGTCTTCGAGACCATCGTTGGTCAGCTCCAGCCCTTCGATGTCGATCACCAGGCGATTGGGGTGGTCGACCGCGAAGAAGGTGGCGTTGAGCGGGGTGTCCGATTCCAGCGTGACGCGGGTGTAGTCGTTGGCCGGCCAGACGCGCACGGCCATGAGTTGCGCCCCCCAGGCCAGCTCTTGCGGGCCCAGCGCCAGGATCAGGGTGCCGCCCAGAGCCTGCTTGAGCAGCTGGCGGCGCCCATGCGGGGCAGCGGGTGCGTTCGGCATGCGGGCGGGGCGGGGCGTGGTCGCGTCAGTCATGGCTGGACCCTCCGGTTTCAGCGGGGCTCGGGCTGGCCTGCATGGCGGTCAGGGCCGCACGGCCGGTCTCGCCTCGGGCGGCCATCTGAACGGTGCGTTCCGTGTCCGAGGTGGCGCTCATGTCGATGTCGATGTACAGATCGGGGGCGGGCAGCAGGCCTGCGGCCTTCTCTGGCCACTCCACGATCTTCAGGCCGGGCGCGGCAAACAGATCGCGAAAGCCGGCGTCTTCCCATTCCTGCGGATCGTTGAAGCGGTAGAAGTCGAAATGCTGGGCGGTGAAGCCGGGCAGCTCGTAGGATTCGACCACGGCGTAACTCGGGCTCTTGATGCGGCCCTCCACACCCAGGGCGCGCAGCAGGTGGCGCGTGAAAGTGGTTTTGCCGGCACCCAGGGTGCCCCGCAGCTCGATCACGGCACTGCCGCCTTGGTGCAAGCCCAGGCTCAAGGCCTGAGCCAGCGCGCCGGCTGTGCGCGCGCAGCCCTGTTCATCACGCCACACAAAGCGGGCGTGCTGGGCATCCTTCGGGTTGGGGCTTGCTAGGATCGTCACATGCGTCATCAAAGTCAGTCACCGCTTTCTGGCGGGCCCCTGCTGGAGCCGGTCAGCCTGCTGCAGGCCATGCGTCAATGGGCGACAGAACTGGGATTTTCTCAGATTGGCGTAGCAGACGTCGACTTGTCAAGCGCTGAATCGGGTTTGATGGACTGGCTGGCGCGTGGTTTCCACGGTGAGATGCACTACATGGCCAGCCACGGGCTCAAGCGGGCCCGCCCCGCCGAGCTGGTGCCGGGCACCGTGCGCGTCATCACGGCGCGCATGGATTACCTGCCTGCCAGCGTGCCCGAAGGCTGGCAGGCCATCGAGTGGGCGCGCCTCAAGCAGCCTGCCCAGGCCACCGTGTCGGCCTATGCGCGGGGCCGCGATTACCACAAGGTCCTGCGCAACCGCCTGCAGAAACTGGCCGACCGCATCGCCGAGGCCGTGGGGCCCTTTGGCCACCGTGTCTTCACCGATTCGGCGCCTGTGCTGGAAGTGGAGCTGGCCAGTCGCAGTGGCCTGGGCTGGCGGGGCAAGCACACGCTGTTGCTCTCGCGCGAGGGGGGCTCCACCTTCTTCCTGGGCGAGATTTATGTGGACCTGGCCCTGCCGCTCACCGAGCCGGAAACCGCGCACTGCGGGTCGTGCAGTGCCTGCATCACGGCCTGCCCCACACAGGCCATCGTGGGCGAGCGCCTGGTGGATGCGCGCCGTTGCATTTCCTACCTGACCATCGAGCACGCCGGGCCCATTCCCCTGGCACTGCGCCCGCTCATGGGCAACCGCATCTATGGCTGTGACGACTGCCAGCTGGCCTGCCCCTGGAACAAGTTCGCCCAGCGCGCCCGCGTGGCCGATTTCGACGTGCGCCCCGCGCTCGATGGCCCCAGCCTGGTGCAGCTGTGGCAATGGGACGAGCCCACCTTCCTGCGCCTGACCGAGGGCAGCCCGATCCGGCGCATCGGCTGGGCGCGCTGGCAGCGCAACATTGCGGTGGCCATGGGCAATGCCCTGGCCGCCGGGGTGGACGCTTCACCCGCCTTGCGCGAGGCCTTGCAGCGCTGGCAGGCCGCGCCGCCCGAGATGGGGGCAGACCTGCCGTTGGTGGCCGAACACGTGGCCTGGGCGCTGGCCCAGGATGGACCCCGGGCGCCGCTCAGCCCTCGTTGACCAGCACCACCTTCCCGCGCACCTGACGCGATCCCATCAGTGCAAAGGCCTCTCTCAGTTGCGACATGGGCAGGGTGTGTTCCACCACGGGCTTGACCTTGCCCTCCATGTACCAGGCGGCCAGCTGCATCAGGCCGGCAGCATTCTGTTGGGGTTCGCGCTTGGCGAATTCGCCCCAGAACACGCCCAGCACCGACGCGCCCTTGAGCAGCGCCAGGTTCAGGGGCAGTGCGGGGATGCTCCCGTTGGCAAAGCCGATGACCAGGTGGCGGCCACGCCAGGCGATCGAGCGGAAGGCCTGCTCGGTGAGCTCGCCGCCCACGGGGTCGTAGACAACGTCGGGCCCCTTGCCTTCGGTGAGGGCCTTGAGCGCGTCGCGCAGCGGGTGCGTTGTGTAGTTGATCGTGGCGTCGGCGCCCAGCGTCTGGCACAGCGCGCATTTGTCGTCGGTCGAGGCCGCGGCGATCACCCGGGCGCCTGCGGCCTTGGCGATCTGGATGGCCGCGGTGCCGACGCCCCCGGCTGCGCCCAGCACCAGCACGGTTTCACCGGGCTTCAGGGCGGCGCGGTCCATCAGGGCGTGGTGTGTGGTGCCGTAGGTGCAGAGGAAGGCGGCCGCATCCGTGAAACCGAAGATGGGTGGCAGGGGCATGAGCGTGAAGGCCGAGCACACGGTGTGCGTGCCAAAGCCACCGGTTCCGGCGAACCCGGCCACGTGCGTGCCCACGGCCAGGTGCCTGACGCCTTCGCCCACGGCCTCGACCACGCCGGCGAACTCGGCGCCGGGGACGAAGGGCAGGGCCGGTTTCATCTGGTACTTGCCCTGCACGATCAGCAGGTCGGGGAAGTTGAGGCTGGCGGCCCGGATGGCCACCCGCACCTCACCCTTGCCCGGTTCGGGTGTGGGGTGGGCTTGCCAGCTCAGGCCCTCGGGGCCGGTGGTC
The DNA here is from genome assembly GCF_021768455.1 of Aquabacterium sp. Lineage (GTDB taxonomy): Bacteria > Pseudomonadota > Gammaproteobacteria > Burkholderiales > Burkholderiaceae_C > Aquabacterium. The sequence continues at coordinate 3,121 of NZ_JAIZVX010000151.1, forward strand.
TCGTTGCAGGTCCATGCGTGCATGGCTTGTCTCCTGTGAAGCTCGGCCCCTGAGGGGCTCTGTGAGCGGGGTGGTGCTGGGCGCGTGTCGGCTCAGACGGCGCCCTTGGCAAAGGTGTTGCACTGGTTCAGGTCACCGCTGTCGATGCCCCGCTTGAACCAGGTCTGGCGCTGGGCACTGGTGCCGTGGGTGAAGCTTTCCGGTGACACGCTCCGGCCCGCATTGCGCTGCAGGGTGTCGTCGCCAATCTGGGCGGCGGCGTTCATGGCCTCTTCGATGTCGCCGGTTTCAAGCAGCTGGCGGTCTGCGTTGGCGTGGTGCGCCCAGACGCCGGCGTAGCAGTCGGCCTGCAGTTCCAGGCGCACGCTCAGCGCGTTGTAGCGCGCCTCGCTGACCTTGCCGCGCATGGCTTCAACCTTCTCGGAGGTGCCCAGCAGGTTCTGCACATGGTGACCCACCTCGTGCGCGATCACATAGGCCTGGGCGAAGTCGCCGGGCGCACCCAGGCGATCTTTCAGCACGTCGTAGAAAGCCAGGTCGATGTAGACCTTGTGGTCGCCAGGGCAGTAGAACGGGCCTGTGGCGGTCTGGCCTGTGCCACAGGCCGTGGGCACGGCGTTGCGAAACAGCACGAGCTTGGGGTTCTGGTACTGGCCGCCGGCTTGCTGAAAGATGCCTTGCCACACGTCTTCGGTGTCGGCCAGCACGGTGCGCACGAAGCGCGTTTCGCTGTCTTGCGCGGGGGCCTGGGCCGGGCGCGTCTGGCTGCCGGGTGCCGTGGCCGGCAGGCTGCCGCCGCCGCCGCTGAGCAGGTTCAGCACGGTCAAGGGGTTCACGCCCAGGAAGTAGCTCGCCACCAGCGCGATCACCACCGAGCCGATGCCCAGCCTCCCGCCACCGAGCGAGAAGCCCTGCGCACCGCCGCCGCCACCGCTGTCGTTGCGCAGGTCTTCGACGTTGTCGCTCTCTCGGTTGCCTTGCCAGCGCATGCGGATTCCTCAGTGTTTCGTGGGTCGAGGTCATGTTAGCAGCGGGCGCCTAGAATCCCGGCCAGCCCACACGCCTTCGCGCCCCCCCGTTTTGCCAGCTTTCCTCCCCCCTCCGGCTCATCCCGCTCAGCCCAGCCAAGAGCCGCTGGGCACCGGTCTCACACGCTGGCTGTGGGGCGTGGCCCTGCTGTCTCTGGCCTGCCGCGTCTGGCTGTCGGCGGCGCTGCCCATGACGGGCGACGAGGCCCTGTTTTACTGGTGGGCCCGGTTCCTGGATTACGGCTATTACGACCATCCGCCCATGGTGGGCTGGTGGCTGGCGGCCGTGCGTGCGCTGCTGGGCGATGCGGTCTGGGCGCTGCGCCTGCCTTCTGTGCTGCTGCCGCTGGGCGTGGGGGCTGCCATCTGGTGGGCCTGGGCGCCGGTGAGCCGTTCGCGGGCGGCCTGGGCCGTGCTGCTGTACTGGCTGATGCCGGTCAATTGGCTCAACAGCCTGATCACCACCGACACGCCGCTGATCCTCTGGTCCGCCTGGGCTGTGGCCGCCGTGGTGCGGGCCGAGCAGGTGGCCATGCGTGCCGTGGCCAGTTCACAGGGAGGCGATGGCGCCACGGGCTGGCTGAAGGCGGCGGGTGGCTGGTACGCCCTCAGCGGCGTTTTCCTGGGGCTGGCCTTTTTGTCGAAGTACTTCGTGGCCTTGCTGGGTGTGGCACTGGCCGCCTACTTCCTGCTGGCTGCCCGTAAGCGTTGGCTGGGCCTTGTGCTGATGGTGCTGTGTGCCTTGCCGGCCGTGGCCCTCAACCTGCACTGGAACCTCACCCATTGCTGGACGAACATCATGTTCAACGTCTTCAACCGCAACGAAGACGCCGTGTTCGCCTGGGGCAATGTGGGCACCTATGTGGGCATGATGGTCTACCTGATCAGCCCGGTGGTGCTGTGGCAGGCCTGGCGCCACCGCGGGGCTGTGTGGCGCACCGCACGCGTCCATGCCTTGCTGAGCTGTGTGGCCCTCGTGCCCTTGCTGCTGTTTGGTCTGATGTCCGGCAAAAAGGTGATCGGCCTGCATTGGGTGCTGGGCTTCTATCCCTTTGTCTTCGTGCTGCTGGCGCTGTGCCTGCCGAGCGATCGCCTGCCAGGGGCGCGCAAGGGCCTGGTGGTGTTCCTGGCGGTGCACCTCCTGGCGGTGTTCGCCGTGGCCCAGACCAGCCTGCCGCAGTGGCACAAGGTCAAGTACTACAACCGCCTGGTCGAGGCCCTGCGCGCCGAGCAGATCGTGCAGCAGGTGCGGGTGCCGGGTGTGGTGCTCATGAGCAACGGTTATTCGTCCTCGTCCATCCTGGGCTATGCGGCCCGGGAGCACATGCCGGTCTTTGGTCTGGGCAGCTTCCACGCCCGTCAGGACGACCTCATCGTCGACCACGCCCGCTACGAGGGCCAGACCCTGCGGATCATCCGGCAGTCCCGTCCCGATCTGGCCGAGTACGCGCCGTATTTCGACAGCGTCAGGCTGCTGTCCTATGCCCAGGACGGCCAACCCTTCTACGCGGTCGAGGGCGTGAACTTCCACTACGCGGCCTACCGCGATGGGGTCATGGCCGAGGTCAATCGCCGCTACTACCGCTTCCCAAGCTGGTTGCCGGTGTGGCAGTGCAGCTTCTGCCAGCGCCTGTGCGGCGCGGCGCGTTGCGCCCCGTGAGGTGTCTGGCCAGCCTTTGAATCGCCTGGTTTGGGCCGGCGCGTCAAGGGGTCAACCCCCCGGCGATAGAATCGCCCCTCACCTTCAGCCCTGAGGCTTTGCTTGCTATGTCTGGTGCCGTGTCCGAGTCGTCCTTGCCTGTGGTCATCCTGGGAGCCGGTCTCGCCGGTTTGACGGTCGCGCTGCACCTTGCCCGCACCCAGCCCGTCGTGGTGCTGGCCAAGCGCCAGCTTGAAGAAGGCGCCACCGCCTGGGCGCAGGGGGGCATCGTGGGCGTGCTGGGCAGCGACGACAGCATCGACTCCCATGTGCGTGACACCCAGGAGGCCGGTGCCGGCCTGGTGGACGAGCGCACCGCCGAATTCATCGCCCGCCACAGCGCCGAGGCCGTGGCTTGGCTGGTCGAGCGGGGCGTGCCGTTTTCGCCCGATCCGGATGGCCCGCTGGGCCTGCACCTCACCCGCGAAGGCGGGCATGCCGTGCGCCGCATTGCGCACGCGGCCGATGCCACGGGCAAGGCCATCCACGATGTGCTGCTCGACGAGGTCAGGCGGCACCCCAACATCACCCTGCGTGAGCGCTGGATGGCGGTCGACCTGATCACCAACCGTCACCTGAAAAAGAGCGCCACCGAGCCCGGCCAGCAGCCCCGCTGCCACGGTGTTTACGCACTGAACATCGACACGCACCAGGTCGAGACCCTGGCCGCTTCGGCCGTGGTGCTGGCCACCGGCGGTGTCGGCAAGGTCTACCGCTACACCAGCAACCCCGACACCTCCACGGGCGACGGCATCGCCATGGCCTGGCGCGCGGGCTGCCGTGTGGCGAACATGGAGTTCATCCAGTTCCACCCGACCTGCCTGTACCACCCGCAGGAGCGCAGCTTCCTGATCACCGAAGCCCTGCGCGGCGAAGGCGGCATCCTGAAGCTGCCCGACGGCACCCGTTTCATGCCGGATCACGACGAACGCGGCGAACTGGCCCCGCGCGACATCGTGGCCCGTGCCATCGACTTCGAGATGAAGAAGCATGGTGTCGACCACGTCTGGCTGGACGCCACCCACCTGGGCGAAGCCTTCCTCAAAGAGCATTTCCCGACCATCTTTGCGCGCTGCCTGCAACTGGGCATCGACATCAGCAAACAGCCCATCCCCGTGGTGCCGGCGGCCCACTACACCTGCGGCGGGGTGGTCACCGACCTGAACGGCCGCACCGACCTGCCGGGTCTCTACGCGGTGGGCGAAACCACCTACACCGGCCTGCACGGCGCCAACCGCCTGGCCAGCAACTCGCTGCTGGAATGTGTGGTGCTGGGCAAGACCTGTGCGGACGACATCGAAGCGCAGATCCCCAAGAAGGCGCCCAAGGTGTCCGACTGGGACGAAAGCCAGGTGACGGATGCCGACGAAGAGGTCGTGATCTCCCACAACTGGGACGAGTTGCGCCTGCTGATGTGGAACTACGTGGGCATCGTGCGGACCACGCGCCGCCTGGAGCGAGCGCTGCACCGCATCAAGCTGCTGCGCAGCGAAATCGACGACTACTACGCGGCCTTCCGCGTCAGCCGCGACCTGCTGGAGTTGCGCAACCTGGTCGACTGTGCCGAGCTGATCGTGCGCTCGGCCCTGTCACGCCAGGAAAGCCGCGGCCTGCACTTCAGCCGCGATTACCCGCACACGCTGCCGGTGAGCTTCCCCACCATCCTGTGCAAGAAGCCGAAGAAGAAGGACGCCTGGCTGCCTTGATCGTTCAGCGACGGGCCCGCATCGCAAAGCGGGCCTGTACGAATTCGAAGGCGTAGGTCACCGCGTCGCGGATGAGCTGTTCGTTTTCGCCTCGCTCCTTCTCGGTCATGTGGAAGGCGAGGTCCACCTGGTGGCGGATGTAGCGCGGCGGCAGGCGATTGAGGGCCACGCAGGCCACGTCCGGGTGGTGGTCTTCGGTGAGCAGGGGGTACTGGTCGGCCAGGTCGATCACGAGGTCGACCACCAGGTGCTCGTAGTAGTTTTTGAGGGACGTGAATTCAGCGGGCATGGCGGCGGGCACAGGGCAAGGCTGGGAGGCCTCTCAGTGTGGCCCAGCCGGCCGCCTGTCGACGTCCGATCGGCGTCAAGCCACCCCGCAGGCTTGCGACTTTTGTCGCGCTGGGGGCGGCTTTTCGTGAGGGTGGGCTCAGCCCGCCAGGCGTTCGAGCACGCGCAGGGAGAAGTCCACGGCCGTCACATCCTTGGTGAGCTTGCCGATGGAGATGCGGTCCACGCCCGTGGCGGCGATGCCACGCAGCTGGTCCATGGCCACGCCACCCGAGGCTTCCAGCAAGGCCTGCCCACCGGCCACTTCGGCGTTCACGGCAACGGCCTCGCGCATCATGTCGTGGCTGAAGTTGTCCAGCAGCACGCTGACGGCACCGGCCGCCAGCGCCTCGCGCAGTTGCGCGATGGTTTCCACCTCGACCTGGATCGTGATCTGCTCGCGCTGTGGCGAGGGCTGGGCCGTCACCAGGGCCTGGGCGTTGCGCAGGGCACCGGTCACGCTGCCGGCGGCGGCGATGTGGTTTTCCTTGATCAGGATGCCGTCGTAGAGCGCCAGGCGCTGGTTGGCGCCGCCACCCACGCGCACCGCGTACTTCTGCGCCAGACGCAGGCCGGGGATGGTCTTGCGGGTGTCCAGCACCACGCAGCCGCGCGGGTTGGGCGAGGCGCCTTCGATGGCCTGCATGTGGCGGCGCGTGAGCGTGGCCACGGCCGAGAGCGTCTGCAGGAAATTGATGCCCGGGCGCTCGGCCGTCAGCAGGGCACGCGCATGGGCCTCGATCAGGCAGACGGCGGTGTCGGCGGCCATCAGTGCGCCTTCGTCGTAGGCCCACTCGATGCGGGCGGCCGGATCCAGCTGGAACAGGCAGGCCTCGAACCAGTCGCGGCCACAGAGGACGGCTTCTTCGCGCACCAGCAGGCGTGCCTTCACGCGCTGGGTGGCCGGCACGAGCTGGGCGGTCCAGTCGGCCACGCCCACGTCTTCAAACAGGGCATCGCGCACATTGCGGGCGCGGGCTTCGGCCAGGGTTTCGTTGTGGTCGAACATGGTGGATCAGGCGGATCGGTGGGTGCTGGGATGCGGTGTTGCGGCGGCGATCAGGCCGCGCCGATGTGGGGCACGAAGCCTTGGGCCGGTTTGACGATGGCAGCCGGGTTGGCCGCAACGAAGTCCAGCATGCGGTCAATGCAGCCCTTGGCCTTGGCACGGATGACCTCGTCGACCGTGATCTCGCCCGAGCCTTGCTCCAGGCAGTCGAGCACGCCCTGGAGGCCGTTCATGGCCATCCAGGGGCAGTGCGCGCAGCTCTTGCAAGTCGCGCTGTTGCCGGCGGTCGGTGCTTCGATCAGGGTCTTGCCGGGCGCCAGTTGGCGCATGCGGTGCAGGATGCCGTTGTCGGTCGCGACGATGAAGGCCTTGGCGGGTGACTCGATCACGGCCTTGAGCAGTTGCGAGGTCGAGCCCACCACATCGGCCTGGGCCACCACGGCATCGGGCGACTCGGGGTGCACCAGCACCAGGGCGTCAGGGTGGTCTTTCTTGAGCAGGTCGAGCTCCAGTCCCTTGAACTCGTCGTGCACGATGCAGGCGCCGTTCCACATCAGCATGTCGGCACCGGTCTGCTTCTCGATGTAGCGACCAAGGTGGCGATCAGGCGCCCACAGGATCTTCTCGCCCTGGGCCTTGAGGTGGCTGACGATGGACAGGGCGCAGGAGCTGGTCACCATCCAGTCGGCACGGGCCTTCACGGCGGCAGAGGTGTTGGCGTAGACCACGACCTTGCGGTCGGGATGGGCGTCGCAGAATGTCGCGAAGTCGTCGGCGGCACAGCCGAGGTCGAGCGAGCAGGTGGCGTCCAGATCGGGCATCAGCACGCGCTTTTCGGGACTCAGGATCTTGGCCGATTCGCCCATGAACTTCACGCCGGCCACGACCAGGGTCTTGGCTTCGTGGTCACGGCCGAAGCGGGCCATCTCCAGCGAATCGGAGACCATGCCGCCGGTTTCCCAGGCCAGGTCCTGCAAATCGCCATCGACGTAGTAATGGGCCACGAGCACGGCGTTCTGGGCCTTCAACTGGGCCTTGATGCGCTCTTTCACGCTGGCCTTGGCCTCGGCGCTCAAGGGGGCAGGGACCTTGGCCCAGGCGTGGGCGGTACAGGTGGCGCCAGAGGCGTCCTGTCGGTCGTAGTCGTAGCTGACGCTGTTCGGGGTGGAGGCGGTCTGGGCGGTCATGGTGGGGGCTCAGGCGTGTTC
>NZ_JAIZVX010000152.1 GCF_021768455.1 Aquabacterium sp.
CCCAGCCCCTGGCTGCGGCGGCGACTGCGCCTGATCGAAACCGAGGCCCGAGCCTGGTCGCGCTCGGCCGCGGACTTCACGCCCCAGCGCTGAGCGGCCGAGCCGCCGAGCGCGCGACCTCAGGAGGCGGCGCGCCTGCATGGCATCGAAGCCGCCTCAGCGCGGCGCCAGCACGAAGTCACCGGCCTCATGGCCGGCAAAGCCGATGGGTGCGTACTGCGGCTGCTGAGGCACCTTCAGTCGCCGGGCCAGGTGGGCAAAACGCGAAGAAACCGCCCCGAAAAACTCCTGCGCGGCCACCGGCGCCTGCACCTGGTCGAGCACGTCGAGCAGGCTGCGGGCAAACAAGGAGTGATCGATGCTGCCGCCGTCGACCACCGGCTCCAGCCCACCGGAGGTGAGGGCCACGCGCACCCGCTGCTGGGCCAGGTGCTGCAAGGGGGCCACGCGCTGGGCAGGGCTCAGGGCCTGGTCGATCTGCGGGATCAGCGAACGCACCAGGGTGCCCGCGTAACAGGAATCGGCGATCACCATCACGTGACGGGCCTGCATGGCCGCCAGCTGGTCGGTCACGTCGATCACCGACACCCACTGAGCGAGGTCCTGCTCGGCACCGTCAACAGGGATCCAGTAGCCGCGTGCGGTCACCGGGTCCATGTGGCCATGTCCGGCGTAGTAAACCAGCACCTGGTCTTCGGGGCCGGCCTGCTGGCGCAGACGGGAGAGGGCGGCCAGCATCTGCTGCCGGTTGGCGTTGACCAGCACGGTGGGCTCGAATCCGAAGCGCTGCTGCAGGGCGGCGGCCACGGCGCGGCCGTCCGAGACGGGCGTGTCAAGGCGCGGCCAGTGCACGTAGGCCTCGTTCGACAACACCAGGGCCAGACGCCGCCCCTTGAGCAGCTCCACCGGCGACTTCACCGCTGCGGCCACCACCGCCGCCGAAGGTGCCACGCTGCCGCCCGCTGTGCCACCCGCCGATGGCGAACGCTGGACCAGGGCCAGTTGTGCCTGGGCCTGGTGACCCGTGGTGTCCTGCGCCTGCACCGTCACGCTGGTGCGGGCCTCGCCCACCGACACCGGGATGCTCAGGAAGCCCTGGGCATCGGGAGACTGGTCTTGCCCATTGACCTTGACGGAGGCCACCGAGGCCAGGCCACCCGGCGCGACCACACGGGCCACCACCGTGGCCGGCCCTGGCTCGGCCTCGACCAGCACCTGGCCACCCACCGGACGCGGCAAGGGCGCGGCCGCGCTGGGCGCCACGAACTCCACCTTGAGCGGCTCGCGCTGGGCAAAGCCCAGGCCGGCCACCAGCCCGCCACTGGCGGCCACGAGCAACTCGCTCACCCGGTCGGCACCGGCCTGGGATGCGCTTGCGGCGGTGGACGAGGTCGATGGGGTCGACACCGCGGCATCGGCCGCAGACACCGTGGCCGATGCCGACACCGACGCCGCCCGGGCCAGCCCCGTCTGGGCCACCGTGCCCGCCGCCCCCGCGCCCACACCGGCGGCCTGGCTGCTCAACAGCGCCGCGAGGTTGAAAGCGGCCCGAGCCACCCCCTGGGCCGCGGCCTTTTCATACCAGGCCTTGGCCAGGGCCGGCTTGCCCTGACGCTCGTAGAGCTCACCCAGCGTCACCTGGGCTTCGGGCACCCCCTCGGCGGCCAGGGGCAGCCACACCTTGGTGGCCGCCATGGTCAGGTCTTGCGGCTCGATGTACTCGCCGCCACCGGCCGCGCAGGCCTGGGGCGTCACCCGGGCGGCACGGCGCGGGGTCATGCTGGTGCTGAAGGCCCCCAGGCGCCGCACCTGCCCAGGAAACAGGCAGTGCACCAGGCCATCGTCGCGCTGCTCGCCCGCGTTGAGGCGCTCCAGCGCATCGGCCGCGTGGGCAGGCGTCGCCCAGGGCGCGCACGCGAACAGCCACACCAGCCACACCTTCGAGAAGGTCACGCCCGTTTTGCCTTGGCCGGCCGGCTTCGTGTGCACGCTCAGCCCGCCCGGAACTGCACGCGGCGGTTGCGCGGGCTGAAGGGATCGGCCTTGTCCAGCAGCCTCTGCGAGCCCTTGCCCTCGACCAGCAGGAGCTTGGCCGACAGCTTGCGTTCGTGGACCAGGTAGTCGCGCACCGCGGCAGCGCGGCGCAGCGAGAGGCGGTCGTTGTAGCTGGCCCGGCCCTTGGCATCGGTGTGGCCTTCGACCACCACGCGCACGGTGCCATCGGTCAGGCGGATGCCTTCGGCGATGGCATCGATCTGGGCGCGGGACTGGGGCGACAGCTCGGCCGAGTCAAAACCAAACTGCACCGGGATCGACAAGGCACTGGCCTCGCTCACGTTGCTCACCGGCTTTTGCGTCAGGGCAGCAAAAGGCGAGCCCGGCAACTGGCCGCGCTGCTTGACCTGCTCGGCCGCACCGCGAGAGAGGATGTCGGCCACGTCCTGCGCCGAAGGCGTCTGGCCCTCGCCGTACGCGATCACGTTCTGGGCCCCGGCCCCCCAGTTGGCACAGCACAGGGCGGCGATGGCACCCAGGCGGATCAGGAATCGGTGGTTCATGCGCATCCCCTCAGATTTGTATGGAAGTGAATCGGCATTTTCACTGGGCACCTCCCGCGGCTGCACCCGGGTCAGGCCACCCCGATGGGGGGAGAATGTAAGCAATCGCATCGCCCGGCCTGATGGCTGCCCCACCATGTCCCACACGCCCTCGGTCGCTGCCCCCACGGGCCCCCTCCACACCCGCCACGGCGTGTGCAACCTCTGCGAGGCCATCTGCGGGCTGACCTTCCAGGTGCAGGGCGACGGGGCGCAGCAGCGCATCGTGGGCATCTCGGGCAACAAGGCCGACCCGCTCTCGCGCGGCCACATCTGCCCCAAGGCCCTGGCCCTGAAAGACCTGCACGAAGACCCGGACCGCCTGCGACAGCCCGTCAAGCGCGTCACCGTCGACGGCGAACACCGCTGGCAGACGATCGGCTGGGACGAGGCCTTCGACCTGGTCGTCGAGGGTCTGGCCCGGGTGCGCGAACAACATGGCAGCCAGGCCGTGGCCGTCTACCAGGGCAACCCCAGCATCCACAACTGGGGCAACGTCACCCACGGCCACCTGTTCTTCGGCCAGTTGAAGACGCGGCAGCGCTACTCGGCCACCTCGGTCGACCAACTGCCCCACCACCTCGTCTCGCACTGGCTGTATGGCCACCAGCTGCGCCTGCCCGTGCCCGACATCGACCGCACCCGCTTCATGCTGGTGCTGGGCGCCAACCCCATGGCCTCCAACGGCAGCCTGATGACGGCGCCCGACATCCGGGCCCGCTTCAAGGCCCTGGCCGCGCGCGGCGGCAAGCTGGTCGTGATCGACCCGCGCAAGACCGAAACCGCCGCCATCGCCGACGAGCACCACTTCATCGACCCGGGCAGCGACGCCGCCTGGCTGCTCTCCCTGATCCACACCCTGTTCGACGAAGAGCGCGTGAACCCCGGGGCCCTCGCGCCCTTGCTCGACCAGATCAAGGCGGTGCGGGACGCCGTGGCCCCCTTTCGGCCGGAAACCACGGCCACCCACACCGGCATCGACGCGGCCACCACCCGCCGACTGGCCCGAGAACTGGCCGAGGCAGAAGGCGGCGTGGTGTACGGACGCATGGGCGTCTCCACCCAGGCCCATGGCGTGGTCTGCCAATGGGCCATCCAGGTGCTCAACATCCTGACAGGCCAGCTCGACCGCGAAGGCGGCGCCCTGCTGCCCACCCCGGCGCTCAACCTGATCGGTTTGCAGCTCATGGGGCCTGGCCACTTCGGCGCCTGGCGCAGCCGCGTGCGGGGCGCACCCGAGTTCGGCGGCGAGCTGCCCGTGTCGGTCATGGCCGAAGAGATGCTCACCCCCGGCCGTGGCCAGGTGCGCGCCCTGGTCACCTCCTGCGGCAACCCCGTGCTCTCCACCCCCAACGGGCGGCAGCTCGACCAGGCCCTGGCCGGCCTGGACTTCATGGTGGCCATCGACTTCTACCGCAACGAGACCACGCGCCACGCGCACGTGATCCTGCCGCCCACCTGTTTTGTGGAACACGACCACGCCGACCTCGTCTTCCTCCACCTCGCCGTGCACAACGTGGCCCGCTACAGCCCGGCCATCGTGCCACCCGCCCCCGGCACCATGCACGACTGGGAGATCCATTCAGAGCTCGCCCGTCGCTATGCCCGCCGCACCTGGGCCCTGGAGCGCGGCAGCGTGCTGCAACGCCTGCGCGGTCTGGCCACCCGCGGGCTGATGCGCAGGCTCTCGCCTCGCACCCTGCTGGCCGTGGGCCTGAAGCTGTCGGCCAAGGCCGCGCGACGGCAAGGGCGCCCAGCCCTGCGACTGCGCGACCTGCTCGCCCACCCCGAGGGCATCGACCTGGGCCCGCTGCAACCCTCGCTGGGCGAGACCCTGCAGCGCGCCAGGCGCCGCATCGGCCTGCTGCCCCTGGGGATCCGGCAGGAGTTGCCCCACCTGGTGGCGCTGTTTGCGGGTGCCCCCATGGCCGAGCCCGCCCCCGATGCCACCGGCCCGCTCAAACTCATCGGCCGCCGCGACGTGCGCAGCAACAACTCCTGGCTGCACAACAGTGCCCGCCTGGTGTCCGGCAAACCCCGCTGCACCCTGTGGATGCACCCCCGCGACGCCGCCGCCCGCGCCCTGCAACACGGCCAGGCGGTGCGCGTGGCCTCCCGCGTGGGCGACATCACCGTGCCCCTGCACCTCACCGAAGACATCCGCCCCGGCGTGGTGAGCCTGCCCCACGGCTGGGGCCACGACCGCCCCGGTGTGCAACTGCAGGTGGCCCAGGCCCACGCCGGCGCCAGCCTCAACGACCTCAGCGACGACCACCTCACCGATCGCATCAGCGCCAACGCGGCTTTCAGCGCCCAGCCGGTCACAGTCGGCCCGGCCACCTAGAATCCGGCGCATGAGTTCTGCCAGCACCGAGATCGCCCACGCCGCCGCCCGCATGGTGGTGGAAGAAGGCCTCGAATACGGCCCCGCCAAACGCCGGGCCGCGAAACAGCTCGGCCTGACCGGCCGCGGCGACCTGCCCGACAACACCCAGGTGGAAGACGCCGTTTTCGAATACATCGAGGTGTTCTGCGCCGACACCCAGCCCGCCGAGCTGCTCGCCCTGCGCGAACTGGCCGCACTGTGGATGGGCCGACTGGCCGAGTTCCGCCCCCACCTGACCGGCGCCATCTGGCGCGGCACGGCCACCCGCCTGAACGACGTCCACCTCCAGCTCTATTGCGACGACAGCAAATCTGCCGAAATCATGCTGCTGGACAAGGGCGTGGCCTACGAGGTGGGCAGCACCAAAGGCCCTCGTGGCGAGATGGTCGACTGCCTGAGCCTGACCGTGCCCTGCCCGGCCCTGAACGAGCCCATCGGGCTGCACCTGACCATCCTCGACCGAGACGACCTGCGTGGCGCCCTCAAGCCCGACGCCCGCGGCCGCAGCGAACGCGGCGACCTGGCCGCCCTGCAAAAGCTGCTGTCGGCGCCCGCCGCCCCGGTGCCTGCGGCCTGAGTCCGCCTGAGGCCCCCTTCACGACACGCCCACACGAGCCCCATCACCATGACCCAGTCCGCCCCACCATCCGATCCGAAGGCACCGGTCTCCGGCGCCCGCCGCGCCCTGCTGGCCCTCGTGGGCCTGGGCGCCGCCGCAGGAGGAGCCTGGTGGGCCATGCGACGCAGCGCGCCACCGGCCACCACGCCCGACGCCAGCGCCGCCACAGCGGGCGAGCCCCTGCCGGCCGGTTTCTGGGCCCAGCAGTTCGACACCCCTGCCGGCACGCCCCTGGCACTCAGCGGCTTTCAGGGCAAGCCCCTGCTGTTGAACTTCTGGGCCAGCTGGTGCGGCCCCTGCGTGAAAGAAATGCCCGAGCTCGACCACTTCCACCAGGCCTTTCAGGCGCAGGGCGGACAGGTGCTGGGCCTGGCCATCGACGGCCCGACCCCGGTCAAGGCCTTCCTGGCCAAAACCGCGGTAGGATTCCCCATCGGTCTGGCCGGCCTGGGCGGCACCGAACTGGCCGCCGCGATGGGCAACACCGCCGGCGTCCTGCCCTTCACCGTGATGGTCAACGCCCAGGGGCGCATCGTGCAGCGCAAACTGGGCGCCACCACCCTGGACGAGCTCAACGGTTGGGCCAAAACCCTGGGTTGAAGCTGGACTCGGTACCCAAACGAACCACGCAAACCACCCCCATTTGTCCGCTTTCCTGAAGCCCGTTTGGGGGTGCTTTGCATTGTTTCGCTTGATTTGCGGGCATTTGCCCCTAAAATCCGCCTACTTTCACATTCTTGGCCTCGCCTCAAACGACAGTTTGAACGCCCTCAGGGCAACGGGGTCAGCAAAGCATGACGATTCTTGTCCTCAACGGCCCGAACCTGAACCTGCTGGGCACGCGTGAACCGCAGGTCTACGGTGCCACCACCCTGAACCAGGTGACCGACGGCCTTGTGGCCCATGCCGCCGCGCGCGGGGTCAAGCTGGACCACTTCCAGAGCAACCACGAAGGCGCCCTCATCGACCGCATCCATGCGGCCCGCACCGACGGCACCCGCTTCGTGATCATCAACCCGGGCGCCTTCACGCACACCAGCGTGGCCATCCGGGATGCCCTGGCTGGCGTGGCCATGCCCTTCTATGAAGTGCACATCTCGAACGTGCACAAGCGGGAAGCCTTCCGCCACCACTCCTACCTGTCCGACATCGCCGAAGGCGTGATCGTCGGCTTCGGCACCGCAGGCTACACCATGGCCCTGCAGGCTGCCCTCGACCGCCTGGCCGCCCAGGACGCCACACCCCGCGGCTGAAGCCACCCTGGCTCACACGACACCGGGCGGCCCACACGGACGCCCGGCCACCGCACCCCTCACGGGCCCACACGGCCCGCACGCATTGCTGGAGATTGCAAATGGACTTGCGCAAACTGAAGACCCTGATCGACCTGGTGTCGGAATCGAACGTCTCTGAACTCGAGATCACCGAAGCCGACGGCAAGGTCCGCATCGTCAAGGCCGGCGCCGCCCCCGTGGTCATGACCATGGCCGCACCCCAGCCCGTGGCCGCCGCCCCGGCTGCCGCAGCCGCCCCGGCAGCGCCCGCTGCCGAAGCCGCGCCCGCTGCCGCCCCGGTCGAAACCGGTCACGTGGTCAAGTCGCCCATGGTGGGCACCTTCTACCGCGCCTCCAGCCCGGGCGCCAAGGCCTTCTCGGAAGTCGGTGACCAGGTCAAGGAAGGCCAGGCCATCTGCATCATCGAGGCCATGAAGATCATGAACGAGATCGAGACCGACAAGGCCGGCACCATCACCAAGATCCTGGTCGAGAACGGCCAGCCCGTCGAATACGGTCAGCCCCTGTTCATCATCGAATAAGGGTCGCCTCATGTTCAAGAAGATCCTGATCGCGAACCGCGGGGAAATCGCCCTGCGGATTCAGCGCGCCTGCCGAGAGATGGGCATCCAGTCCGTCGTCGTCTACTCCGAAGCCGACCGCGACGCCAAGTACGTCAAGCTGGCCGACGAGGCCGTCTGCATCGGCCCGGCCCAATCGGCGCAGTCCTACCTGCACATGCCGGCCATCATCTCGGCGGCCGAGGTGACCGACGCCGAGGCCATCCACCCCGGTTACGGCTTCCTGTCGGAAAACGCCGACTTCGCCGAGCGCGTGGAACAGAGCGGCTTCGTCTTCATCGGCCCGACGCCCGAGTCCATCCGCATCATGGGTGACAAGGTCTCGGCCAAGCAGGCCATGATCAAGTCGGGCGTGCCCTGCGTGCCCGGCTCCGAAGGCGCCCTGCCGGAAGACCCGAAGGAAATCATCCGCATCGCCCGCTCGGTGGGCTACCCGGTGATCATCAAGGCCGCCGGTGGTGGTGGCGGTCGCGGCATGCGCGTCGTGCACACCGAAGCCGCCCTGATCCACGCCGTGCAGACCACGAAGGCCGAAGCCGGTGCCGCATTCGGCAACCCCGAGGTCTACATGGAGAAGTTCCTGGAGCACCCACGTCACGTGGAAATCCAGATCCTCGCCGACCAGCACAAGAACGCCGTGTGGCTGGGTGAGCGCGATTGCTCCATGCAGCGCCGCCACCAGAAGATCATCGAAGAAGCGCCGGCACCGGGCATCCCCCGCCGCGCCATCGAAAAGGTGGGCGACCGCTGCGCCGCCGCCTGCAAGAAGATCGGCTACCGCGGTGCGGGCACCTTCGAGTTCCTGTACGAAAACGGCGAGTTCTACTTCATCGAGATGAACACCCGCGTGCAGGTGGAGCACCCCGTGACCGAACTGGTCAGCGGCATCGACATCGTGCAGATGCAGATCCGCGTGGCCGCCGGCGAAAAGCTGCCGTTCACACAGCGCCAGATCGAGAACCGTGGCCACGCCATCGAGTGCCGCATCAACGCCGAAGACCCGGTGAAGTTCATCCCCTCACCGGGCCGCATCACCATGTGGCACCCACCGGGCGGCCCGGGTGTGCGCGTGGACTCGCACGCCTACACGAACTACTTCGTGCCTCCGAACTACGACTCGATGATCGGCAAGATCATCGTGCACGGCGACACCCGCGAGCAGGCCCTGGCCCGCATGCGCACCGCCCTGTCGGAGACGGTGATCGAAGGCATCCAGACCAACATCCCGCTGCACCGCGAGCTGATGGTCGACGCCAAGTTCATCGAAGGCGGCACCGACATCCATTACCTCGAAGGCTGGATGGCGGCGCGCAAGCGTTGATCCAAGGCGCTGCCTGCACCCCACACCACGACCATGCTGTTTGAACTCACCCTGCTGGCCAAAGAGGCCGAAGTCGAAACCCTGAGCGACGCGCTCATGGAGATCGAGGCCCTGTCCGTGTCCGTCGAAGACGCCGATGCCGACACGGAACACGAAGAAGCCCTCTGGGGTGAGCCCGGCATGCCCGTGGCCCGCGAAGCCTGGCAGCGCTCGACCATCAAGAGCCTGTTCCCGAGCGAAGCCGAAGCGCTGGAAGCCGCCACGCTGATCCTGGCCCAGGACTGGGCCACGGACGTGCACGTGCAAGGCATCCAGGAAGTGGGCGAGCAGGACTGGGTGCGCCTGACGCAATCCCAGTTCGCACCCGTGCCCATCACCGACAGCTTCTGGATCGTGCCGACCTGGCACGAGGTGCCCGCGGCCGCCAAGACGGTGATGCGCCTGGACCCGGGCCTGGCCTTTGGCACGGGCACCCACCCGACCACACGCATGTGCCTGAAATGGATCGCGCAGAACGCCGCGGCCCTGCAGGACCAGCTGGTGCTGGACTACGGCTGTGGCTCGGGCATCCTGGCCATTGGGGCCGCCCTGCACGGCTCGGGCGTGGTGGACGCGGTCGACATCGACCCGGCCGCGGTGGAGGCCACCGTGGCCAACGCCGAGGCCAACCTGGGCCATCTCAAGGCCCTGGACGGCGGACTTCCGGTGCACGCCGGCCTGCCCGACATGGTCGGCGAAGCCAACGGCCGCTACCCCGTGGTGCTGGCCAACATCCTGGCCACGCCGCTGCGCATGCTGGCGCCGCTGCTGGCCGGTCACGTTGCCGCCGGTGGCCACCTGGTGCTCGCCGGCATCCTGGCCCGCCAGGAGCAGGAACTGAAGGACGCATACGCCGAAGTCGGCCTGCGGTTGCAGGTCGCCAACGAAGAAGAGGGCTGGATCCTGATGACCGCCCAAAAACAGGCGCATTCGGTGGCATAAACGGGCCTCATGAGCCTCGCCACCCGTTGCACCCACTGCGGCACCATCTTCAAAGTCGTCCAGGACCAGCTCAAGGTCTCTGAAGGCTGGGTGCGCTGTGGCCGCTGCCACGAGGTCTTCCATGCCCTGCCCACCTTGTTCGACCTGGACAAGGACCCGCCGCCGCCCCGTGTGACGGCCCCCGCTGCCGAACCGCCGCCTGTGGCCGATGTGCCCACGGCGGCCTCCGGGCCCATCGCCAGCGACAGCGACAGCGCCGAGTCACCCGACCCGGACCAGGACGCGCCCCCCTCCACCTTTGCCGAGACCGAGCCGGCGCCGCTCGATGCGCCGAC
>NZ_JAIZVX010000253.1 GCF_021768455.1 Aquabacterium sp.
GGCCAGCACGGCCCCGGCGTACATGGGACGGCGCACGGTGTCCGGGCCCTCGATGGCACAGACATCCGCCAGGAAGCCGGCGCCGGCCAGGGCCGCCAGGCGAGGCAAGGTGGCCCGGCCCAGGCTGCTGTGCGCGGCCAGCACCCAGCGGCAGCCTGCCAGCAAAGGCTTCAGCTGGGCGCAGGCGGTTTCGGCGGTCGGGGCATTGAGGTGCGGGGCCTGGGCCCAGTGCACGCGGGCCACACCGGCCAGGCGCGTGGCCTCGTCCAGCACGGCCGGGGCGGCTTCGCCCAGCACCAGCAGTTCGATCGGGCCACCCAGCTTCGTGGCCGCGCCCACCAGGCGGGCGGTCAGCGGGTCCAGGCCGGTCTCGTGGTGCACGGCGATCACCAGGGTCGTTGCGGGGGTGCTCATGCGGCGCGCTCCAGAGGTTGGACCAGGGCCTGCAGGCGGCCCAGCAGGGTGGCGGTGTCGGGCACGCGCTGGCCCGCGGCGCGCGGTGGCGGTTCGGCCCAGTGACGCACCTCGCAAGGGGTGCTCGGGCTCACGCCCAGCTCGGCAGCGGGCAGGGTGCGCAACGGCGCCTTGCGGGCTTTCATGATGGCGGGCAGGTTGATCATGCGTGGGTCGCACAGGCGCAGGTCCACGCCCAGCACGGCGGGCAGGCTCAGGGCCAGGCGTTCGCTGCCCAGGTCGCCGTCGCAGCCCACCTCGATGCCATCGGCCGCCAGCGTCGCGGCATTGACCGACACGGCCTGCGGCCAATCCAGCAGGGCGGCCAGCATGGGCGCCAGGCTGCCCAGGTCGTCGTCGATGGCCTGCTTGCCGCACAGCACCAGGCCCACGCCTTCACGCCGCGCCAGTTCGGCCAGCAGGCGGGCCTCGTCCAGCGGGCTGGGGGGCGTGTCGGTGTCGATCAGGGTGGCGCTGTCGGCGCCCATGGCCAGGCCGGTGCGCAGCACGTCCTGCGTCACCGCCGAGCCGATGGCCACGACCAGCACCTCGCTGACCAGGCCCTGGGCCTTCCAGCGCACGGCCTGCTCCACGGCCACCTCGTCAAAGGGGTTGATCGACATCTTCACGCCCACGGTGTCGACACCGGAGCCATCGGCTTTCACACGCACGCGCACCTGGTGGTCGATCACGCGCTTGAGGGGCACCATCACTTTCATCTTCATCACCTCGGGGTTCAGGACACGGCGCCTTTGCCGTACAGGCCGGTCAGCAGGTGACCGCTGCGGAAGCGCTCGAGCGCATAGGGCGCCAGCGACACATCGGTGGGCAGGCCCAGGGCCTCTTGCGCCAGCAGGCGGCCCACACCGGGCGAGAGCTTGAAGCCATGGCCCGAGAAGCCATAACCCACGATCAGGCCCTTCACATCGGGGATGCGGCCCAGCACGGGGTTCCAGTCGGGCGTGACGTCGTAGACGCCGGTCCAGGAAGAGGCCAGGCCGGCTTCGTCAAAGGCCGGGAAGCGCTGGGCCACCTGCTCGCCCACGTCCACGATGTAGTCGAGCGAGATGTCGCCCTGTTCGTTGTGGGGCTCGGTCAGGGTCTCGCCCACGGTGCCCTCGCTCACCAGCATCTGGTTGCCGCCATAGCTGCGGCAATAGAGCATGCCGGGGGAGCCCAGGTCCTTGAAGACGGGCATCTGGAAGGTGTAGGGGTTGGGGCCTTCCAGGGCCAGCACCGCGTGGCGCTCGGCCACCACCGGCGTGGGGATGCCGGTCCAGCGCGCGATGTCGGTGGCCCAGATGTTCTGGGTGCTGATCACCGTGTTGCTGACGAAGGTGCCTTGCGAGGTCTCCACCCCGGTCACCTGGCCGCCTTCGGTCAGCAGGCGGTGCACCTCCACGCCTTCCATGATCTTCACGCCCAGGCGGCGGGCCGTGCGCGCAAAACTGGTGGCCACCAGGTAGGCGTCGGCAAAGCCGGCCTCGGGCTCGTAGCCGATCAGGGCGGCATCGTCGAACTGGGCAATCGGCAGCAGGCTGCGGGCTTCGTCGCGGCCCAGGTACTGCACGGTCACCCCCTGGTTCACCTGGCCTTGCAGGGCCTGGCGCAGGGGCTCGAGCTTCTCGCCCTCGGGGGCGCAGATCAGGTAGCCGCACTGGACCATGCCGCTGGCGGCGTCTTCGTCCTGCAGGTAGTTGGCGAAATCCTTGAAGACCCCCCAGGAGGACTGGGCCAGCGCCACGTTCTCACGCACGGAATAGTGCGTGCGCAGGATGCCGGAGGACTGGGAGGTCGTGCCTGCACCGATCTGGGTCCGGTCCAGCACCAGCACCTTCTTGGCGCCAAAGCGCGCCAGGTGGTAAGCCACCGAGCTGCCGATGACACCGGCGCCGATGACGATCGCATCAAAGCTGTTCATGAGGGGGGATCTCGCCAAGTTGGGTTGGATGGGGTTGGCCGCCAGTCTCGGGGCAGGTGCCCTGGCCCGGTGATTGCATCAGCAAGGCTTATCCATTGATGAAGTTTCACTGCACTTGCTCGCGGCCCGCCCGCCGCGCCACACCATGCGTTCCATGCAAGCAACCCTGAGCCCCCTCCGCACCACGGCCACCTGGCCGGACCTGCGGGCATTGCACGCCTTCGTGACGGTGTGCGAGCAGGGCTCCATGTCTTTGGCCGCGGCCCGCCTGGGCGTGACCCAGAGCGCCGTGAGCCAGATGATCAAGGCGCTGGAGGCCTGCTACGAACTGC
>NZ_JAIZVX010000153.1 GCF_021768455.1 Aquabacterium sp.
CAGACAGCCTGGTGGGGGGCGATGGGGCTGACACGGCCACTTACGCGAATGCGGCGGCAGCTGTCAGTGTGAGCCTTGCCGATGGCGCAGGTACTTCGGGCGAAGCGGCGGGTGACGTGCTGGTGGGCATCGAGAACTTGCAGGGCAGTGCCTTTGACGACGTCCTGGCGGGTGACGGGGGGGCCAATGCGCTGGACGGCGGTGCTGGGAACGACAGCTTGAGCGGTGGCGCGGGCGCCGATACCTTGACGGGTGGCGCGGGGAGCGACACCGCCAGCTACATCGGCTCTGCGGTGGGCGTGACGATCGATCTCTCGCTGACCGGTGCGCAGGGTGGGGCAGGAGATGCCACTGGAGACGTGCTGAACAGCATCGAAAACCTGGTTGGCAGCAGCCGTCAGGACCAGCTCACGGGGGATTCCGGAGACAACGTGCTCGACGGCGGTGCGGGAGATGACCTTCTGCAAGGTGGTGCGGGCGCGGACACGTTGATCGGTGGCGTTGGGAGCGACACGGCCAGCTACAGCGCCTCGGCTTCCGGTGTGCAGGTGGACCTGTCTGCCAACGACGGTGCGGGCAGTGCTGCAGGCGGTGATGCCGCCGGCGATGTCCTCCGCGGGATTGAGAACCTCACAGGCTCGGCGCTGGCCGACACCCTGATCGGTGGCGCGGTGGCCAACACGCTCATCGGCGGCGGCGGCAATGACACCATCGAGGGTGGTGCCGGGGGGGACACGCTCGATGGCGGCGCAGGAACGGACACCCTGTCGTATGCCGGATCGGCGGAGGCTGTGCTGGTCAACCTGTCTTCCGGCAGCGCCAGCGGCGGTGATGCCGAAGGCGACACCTTCATGCGGTTCGAGAACCTGCAGGGTGGCAAAGGCCACGACATCCTCACGGGCGATGCATCGGCCAACCGGCTAGAGGGCGGAGAAGGCAACGACACACTGGAAGGAGGCGCGGGTGCCGACACGCTGATTGGCGGGGTGGGCAGCGACACGGCGAGCTACGCCGGTTCGCTCGCCCCGGTCAGCATCAGCCTGGCGACGGGTTCTGCCAGTGGTGGCGACGCCGAGGGTGATGCCCTCATTGGCATGGAGAACCTCACGGGTTCGGCCGGCAATGACGTGCTGGTGGGCGATGCCGGTGCCAACGTGCTCATGGGGGGGGCTGGCAACGACCAACTGGATGGAGGCGCAGGAGCCGACACCCTGGTGGGTGGCTCGGGCAGTGACACGGTGAGCTACGCTGCATCGTCAGGCGCGGTGGTCGTCAGCCTGAGCGCGAGCACGGGCAGCGGTGGTGATGCAGAGGGTGACCGTCTCAGCGGGGTCGAAAACATCATTGGCAGCACGCTGGCCGACACCTTGACCGGCGATGCGGCGGCCAACACCCTGGACGGTGGTGCGGGCAACGACCTGCTGGAAGGCGGCGGAGGTGCTGACGCGTTGGTGGGCGGGGCGGGCACAGATACCGCAAGCTATGCGAACAGCGACGTGGCAGTCACCGCCAACCTGAGCACGGGGCTTGGCAGTGGCGGTGAGGCGGAGGGTGACACCTTCAGCGCCATCGAAAATCTGATCGGCAGCGCGTTGGCCGACCGGCTCACCGGTTCGGCAGGTGGCAACATCCTGGACGGTGGCGCCGGGGACGACGTTCTCCTGGGCGGCGCAGGCGGCGACGACTTGAGGGGGGGCTTGGGCAACGACCTGGCCAGCTATGCAGGCAGTGCCTCGGTGGCCGTGGACCTGGCAGCGGGTACGGCCTCAGGGGGTGACGCCACAGGCGATGTGCTGACGGGCATCGAAGGGCTCCTTGGCAGCAGTGGCGACGACATTTTGCGTGGTGACGGCAACACCAACACCCTTGATGGGGGTGCGGGCAACGACCTTCTGGAAGGTCGCGAAGGTGCCGACACACTGACGGGCGGCGCCGGCACAGACACCGTGACCTATGTGAGCTCTTCCCAAGGCGTGACCGTTGACCTTGAGTCGGGCACAGGCTCAGGTGGTGATGCGCAGGGCGACTTGCTCAGTGGCATCGAGAACATCACGGGCAGCGCTTATGCCGACGTGCTGACTGGCACAGGTGATGCGAACACCTTGACCGGTGGGGCGGGCAACGATGTGTTGGATGGCGGCGCAGGCGCCGACATCCTGGATGGCGGTGCTGGCAGCGATACCGTGAGTTACTCCGGTTCAAGCCAAGGCGTCGTGGTCGATCTTTCTCAGGCCATGACCAGTGGCGGCGACGCGCAAGGTGACATCCTGCGAGGGATAGAGAACCTCGCAGGCAGTGCATTTGCCGACGTTCTGACCGGTGACGACGGAGCCAATGCCCTCAGCGGTGGTGCCGGCAACGATGTGCTGGCAGGTGGCGTCGGCGCTGACACCCTTGATGGTGGCTCTGGCACCGACACGGCCAGCTATGCAGGCAGCGTCAGTGGTGTCACGGTCAGCCTGAGGGCGGGTACTGCCAGCGGCGGTGACGCTGAAGGGGATGTGCTGCGCGGCATCGAAAGCTTGCTGGGTTCCGACCAGGCTGACGTGCTGACCGGCGATGGTGGCAGCAACCGCCTGGACGGTGGCGCTGGAAACGATGTGCTGGAGGGGGGCGCAGGCAGTGACACATTGATCGGTGGCCTTGGCTCCGACACAGCGAGCTATGCCGGCAGCACCGATGCCGTTGCCGTCAGCCTTGCCTCGGGCGCAGGGTTGGGAGGCGATGCGGAGGGCGACACACTGAGCGGCATCGAAAACCTCACAGGCGGTACGGGCAGCGATGTGCTCGTGGGCAGTGCCGGTGCCAACCGGCTTGACGGCGGTGCAGGCGACGACACCCTGGAAGGTGGTGCGGGTGCCGACACGCTGTTGGGTGGTGCTGGCAATGACACGGCCAGCTATGCGAGCTCATCGCAGGCGGTGCAAGTCAACCTGTCCACGTCCAGTGCCTTGGGTGGCGATGCCGAAGGCGACACCCTTGGTTCGATCGAGAACGTGACCGGTTCTTCTGCCAGTGACACCCTGGTGGGCGACGCTGGCGCCAACCGCCTGGACGGCAGTTCAGGCGATGATTGGCTCGATGGCGGGGCCGGATCCGACACCCTCGTGGGTGGTGCGGGTGTTGACACCGTCACTTACGCCGCCTCTGCGGCATCGGTCAGCGTCAACCTGACCAGTGGCGTCGGCAGTGGCGGCGATGCCGAAGGCGACCGCCTCGGTGGCGTCGAGAACCTGGTGGGCAGTCTGTTGGCCGACACCCTGGTTGGCAATGCTTCCAGCAACCGCCTTGATGGTGGCGCAGGCAACGATGTTCTGGACGGCGGAGCCGGCAGCGACAACCTGGTGGGTGGCAGCGGCAGTGACACCGTCACCTATGCCGACAGCGGCAGCGGTGTTGCGGTGAGCCTGGCCACGGGGGCCGGTGCAGGAGGTGATGCCGAGGGCGACACGCTGTCCGCCATCGAGAACCTGATCGGCAGCAGCCTGGCAGACCAATTGACCGGTGATGCGGGCGCCAACCTGCTCGATGGTGGTGTCGGCAATGACACCCTGGAAGGTGGCGCAGGCGGTGACGACCTCCGCGGCGGCCTCGGCAATGACGTAGCCAGCTATGCGGGCAGCACCGCGGTGGTGGTCGATCTGGCGGCTGGAACGGCCACGGGGGGCGATGCCACAGGCGACACCCTCAACAGCATTGAAGGTGTTCTGGGCAGCGCCTTTGCCGACACCCTGCGCGGCGATGCCAACGCCAACGTGCTCTCTGGCGCCGGAGGCGACGATGTCCTGGAAGGCCGCGGTGGTGCCGACACCCTGATGGGCGGCACGGGCAACGACACGGCGACCTATGCCAACTCCAGCAGTGGGGTGAACGTCAGTCTCACTGGTGTCGCGGGTGTTGGCGGCGATGCCGAGGGTGATGCCCTCAGCGACATAGAGAACCTGGTCGGCAGTGCCTACGCAGACAGCCTGCAAGGCAACGTGTCGGACAACCTCCTGGATGGCGGTGCGGGCAATGACGTCCTGGACGGCGGCGACGGGGCGGACACCCTGCAAGGTGGCTCTGGCAGCGACACGGCCACCTATGTCAACTCCTCGGCGGCCGTCAACGTCAACCTCGAAACAGGTCTGATCCTGGGCGGCGATGCCGCTGGCGACACGTTGCTCTCGATCGAGAACCTCACCGGCAGTGCTTACGGAGACACCCTGACCGGCACATCCGACAACAACGTGCTCAATGGCGGTGCCGGCAATGACGTGCTGCTGGGCGGCGGTGGTGGCGACACGCTGATTGGCGGTGCCGGCAGCGACACGGCCAGCTACCTGACCAGCACGGCGGGCGTCAACATCAGCCTGCGGGACAACACCAGCACGGGCGGAGATGCCGAAGGCGACACGCTCAGTGGCATTGAAAACATCACCGGCAGCGAGTTCACTGACAACCTGGTTGGCAACGGTGTGGCCAACGTGCTGCGCGGTGGTGCTGGCAACGACATCATCGAAGGGGGCGCGGGAGCCGACCAGCTTGAAGGCGGGGACGGCAGCGACACCCTCAGCTACGCGGGCAGCAGTGAAGCGGTCACGGTCAACCTGTCCACGGGCAATGCCGCGGGAGGCGATGCAGAGGGCGACGCCGTCTCCGGCTTTGAGAACATTCTGGGCAGCAGCCTGAGCGACACCCTGACAGGTGATGCCACCGGCAACACCATCAGCGGCGGACAAGGCGACGACCACCTCAGCGGAGCTGCCGGCGCCGACGTGCTCAATGGTGGCGCCGGCAGCGACTGGGCCGAATACCGCAACAGCACGGTGGGCGTCACAGTCAACCTTGCCACGTCCATGGCCACAGGTGGCGATGCCGAGGGTGACACGTTCTCAAGCATTGAAAACCTGGCCGGCTCCGGTCTGGCCGACACCCTGGTCGGCAATGAGGGCAACAATGCCCTGAGTGGCCTGGCAGGCAACGACACGCTCGATGGCGGTGAAGGCCAGGACAGCCTGGATGGCGGGGCCGGCGACGATACCCTCATCGGCGGCATTGGCGCTGACACCCTGGTGGGCGGCTTGGGGGTCGACACGGCGAGCTACCTGGGCAGCGGCACGGGCGTCACCGTCAACCTGGGACTGGGTGGTGCGCAGTCCAGTGCCGGCGATGCCGCTGGCGATGTGCTCAGTGGCATCGAAAACCTCAAAGGCAGCTTCTATGCAGACAGCCTCACGGGTGATGCCACAGCCAACGTGATCGATGGCGATGCCGGCAACGACATGCTGGAAGGCGGTGCCGGAGCCGACACCCTCATTGGCGGGACGGGCAGCGACACCGCCTCTTACGCCACAGCCAGCCAGGGCATCACGGTCGATCTGGCCGATGCCAGCCTCAACACAGGCGACGCCCAGGGCGACACCTACAGCAGCATCGAAAACCTGGTTGGCAGTGACCACAATGACGTGCTCATTGGCGATGCAGCCGCCAACCGGATCGACGGTGGCGCCGGCGTCGACCTCGTCAGCTACGCCGCCAGCAACAGCGGCGTCACCGTCAACCTCGCCACAGGTGCGGGCCTGGGCGGCGATGCGCAAGGCGACGTGCTGCTTGGCATCGAAAACCTCACAGGCAGCGCCTATGGCGACACCCTCACCGGTGATGCCAACAGCAACACGTTCATCGGGGGCGCAGGTGCTGACGTGATCGATGGTGGCGCAGGCGTTGACACGCTTGATTATGCGGGCAGCACCACGGCGGTTGCCATTGACCTCCTTGCTGGCACAGGCCGGGGCGGCACGGCCGAAGGCGACCTTTTGAGCAACCTTGAAAACGTGGTCGGCTCAGCCTATGACGACACATTTGTGGCCAATGCGTCGGCCAACCTCATCCAGGGTGGCGCGGGAAAAGACACCGTCAGCTACAGCGGATCCGCGCAAGGCGTCACGGTGGACCTGCGTCGAAGCACGCCCCAGCTGGGTTCGGGCAACGCAGCGGGCGATGTCCTGATCGGCATCGAAAACCTCGTGGGCAGCACCTTTGCCGACATCCTCGCCGGTGACACCGGCGACAACGTCATGGAGGGGGGCGCTGGCGCAGACACGCTTGCGGGCGACCAAGGCACGGACACGGTCAGCTACAGCCTCAGCGGTGCAGCGGTGGTGGTCAACCTCGCCAGTCAGACCGCCAGCGGTGGCGACGCAGACGGCGATCTCCTCAGCGGCTTTGAAAACGCAACCGGCAGTGCCAATGCAGACACCCTGATCGCCAGCAGCGTGGCCAACGTGCTCGATGGCGGGGCAGGTCTGGACACCGTCAGCTACGAGGCCAGCAGCGACGGCGTCACGGTCGACCTGAGCCTGACGGGTGCCCAGGTCAGCGCAGGCGATGCCTCGGGCGACATCCTCTCCCACATCGAAAATCTGCGTGGCAGCGCTGGCAACGACACCCTGATCGGTGACGCGGGCGCCAACACCTTCTACTACAGCGGAGGTGTAGACACCATCGTGGGCGGCGCCGGCAACGACACGGTCGATTACAGCGCGCTCAGCGTGGGGGTCTCGGTCAATCTTTCTGCCGGCACGGTCAGTTACGGCTCGTCCTCGGCCACGGACACGTACACGGTCAGTGGCGGCACCATCGCCAGCGTCGAGAACGCCACGGGTGGCAGTGGCAACGACTTGTTCACCGCCAGCAGCGCGGCCAACGTTCTGACCGGTGGCGCAGGCACCGACACAGTCAGCTACGCAGCATCCTCGGCAGGCGTGACCGTCAGCCTGGCTTTGGCATCTGCCCAAAGCAGTGCGGGTGATGCGGCGGGCGATGTGCTGGTCGGGATTGAAAACCTGGTCGGGTCTGCTCAGGCCGACAGCCTCACTGGCGACGGAGGGAACAACGTTCTGACCGGTGGTGCCGGGGCGGACACCCTTGTGGGTGGTGCCGGCAGCGACACGGCCAACTATGCCCTCAGTACGGCCGGCGTGACTGTGAGCCTGGCGCTCGCCACTGCGCAAACCAGTTCTGGAGAGGCATCCGGCGACGTTCTGTCTGGCATCGAGAACCTCGTGGGGTCCGCCCTGGCGGACACGCTCACGGGCGATGCTGGCGCCAACACGATCGACGGTGGTGCAGGCAACGACACCGTGCAAGGCGGTGCGGGCGCAGACACCCTGGTGGGGGGCGATGGCACCGATACCTTGAGCTACACCGCCAGCAGCGCAGGGGTCACCGTCAACCTCGGTACACAGACGGCCAGTGGCGGCGACGCCACGGGTGACGTGATTTCCGGTTTTGAGAACGTCACCGGCAGCGCCTACGACGACGTGTTCGTGGCCAGCGCCGACGCCAACACCTTCACAGGCGGAGCGGGCACCGACACCGTCAGCTATGCGACCTCCACCGCCGGTGTCAGCGTGTCGCTGAACCAGAGTACGGCCCAGACCAGCACCGGCACCGCCTCGGGCGACCTGCTGACGGGCATCGAGGTGGTCATCGGCTCGGACTATGGGGACAGCCTGGCCTCAGGTGCAGGCACGGTGCGGCTGGAAGGCGGCGCAGGTGGTGACGGGCTCTATGCCTCGGGCGGAAGCGGCGTCACGCTGGACGCCGGTGCGGGTGACGACTGGTTCTACATGTTCAGCACCGCCAATGTCCGGGCCACTTTCATTGGTGGCGACGGCTACGATCTCCTCAACTTCAGTAACACCAGCGTTGGCGGCGCAGGCGTCGTCATCAACCTGGGCGCCAAGACCATCAGCGGCGGCATCGCCGAAGGCAGCACGCTGGGCGACGTGATCGAGGCCGTGGCCGGTACCTCGTTTGCCGACAGCATCACCGGATCGGCCGGTAACAACTTCCTGCGTGGCTACGACGGCAACGACACCCTCGATGGCGCCGCCGGCGACGACATCCTGTCAGGCGGCCGCGGCAACGACGCGATCGACGGTGGCGTGGGCTTCGACCGGGTCGTCTACAACAACGAGACCGGTACCGGTGTGGCCGGTACGCGTTCTCAGTTCACCATCACCGGCAACGCCGCCGGGCAGGTGGTGATCACCGACACACGGGCGGCCAGCGGTGCGGACAACAACGGCGTGGACACGCTGTCGAACGTGGAGCAGATCAGCTTCACCGACCTGTCCATGACGGTGGTGCAAGGCACCAGCGGCAACGACACGCTCAACGCCACCGTGGACAGCGATGTGATCGTGGGCGGTGATGGCACCGACACCGTCAGCTACGCCAGTGCCACCACGGCCATCACGGCCAGCCTGTCTGTCACAGGCACGCAATCCGGCGCCAGCGGCACCGGCGTGGGCGGCACGGACTGGGTGGCCGGTGATGTGCTGATCGGCATCGAGAACATCACTGGCTCGGCCACCGCCGCCAACACGCTCACTGGTAACAGCGCCGACAACGTCTTGACAGGCGGTGCAGGCAACGACACCTTTTACTCGTCGGGCGGAGGCAACGACAGTTTTGTGGGGGGCGCTGGAATTGACGTGGTGGGTTATCAACTGGCCACGGCGGGTGTGACAGTCAACCTCATCACGGGTGCCCGTGGCGGAGAGGCTGCGGGCGACACCTACAGCAGCATCGAAAAGTTCTTTGGCACGAATTACAGCGACACTTTCACGCTGAGTGACAGCGACACGGTCACGACCGTCGACGCGGGTAGCGGCGACGACGTCCTGGTAGGCAGTTTGGTGGGCAACAGCCTGTATGGCGGCAGTGGTAACGACAGTCTTAGCGGTCTTGGCGGTGATGACAGCCTCTGGGGCTGGGATGGCAACGACACTGTCGACGGTGGCACGGGAAAGGACACCGCGTATTTCTACATCTCTTGGGGCAACGTCGGGGTGCAAGGCACAGGCACCATCGCCAACTTCACCTTCACAGATGCTGGCAGCGGCTGGGTCACGGTGGTGGACACCCGCACAGGCAGCCCGATGGGCACGGACACGATCACCAACGTCGAGGTGCTGGCGTTTTACGACGGCAACGTGGCTGCCAGCTTTGGCACCAGTGGGGCTGACACCCTGGCAGGCACTTCCGGACAAGATCTGCAAGTGGGCGGAGACGGCAACGACGTTCTGAGTGGCAGTGCCGGCGCCGACTGGTTGTTTGGCAGTGCTGGTACCGACACCGCCAACTACAGCGCCAGCACCGCTGGTGTCACCGTGGACTTGCGGCTTGCTACCGCGCAAACGAGCACAGGTGATGCATCGGGCGACATCCTCAGCGGCATCGAGGCCGTGGTGGGCAGTGCCTACGACGACAGCATTGCGGTGGGCAACACCACCAGCGCGGTGAGCGGCGGTGTGGGCAACGACATCGTCAACCTGAACAACACCGTCACTCTGTCGCAGGCCCTGGTGGTGGACGGCGGCGATGGCAATGACAGTTTGGGCGTGTACGCCCTGTCGTCCTATGCCATCACCTTCAATGGCGGCGCAGCCAGCGCGGGCGACACGCTGAACTTCGGCAATTCGACCGTGGGGGGCACTGGCGTCACCATCAACCTGTCCAACAACACCGCCAGCGGCGGGCTGGCCAGCACGCTGAGCTTCAGCGGCGTGGAGATCGTGTTTGGCACGGCCATGGCGGACACCTTCATCGGCAGCAGCGCCGATGAGGTCTTCAAGTCCTACTACGGCGACGACGTGGTCAGCGCCGGCGCCGGTGACGACCAGCTGTATGGCGGCGTGGGCAACGACACCCTCGACGGCGGCGCCGGCACGGACGGGGCCTACTACACCCTCAGCGGTGCGGTGGTGGACACCGTGCTCTCGCAGGTGAGCTTCAGCGCCGGCGCGGGCACGGCGCTGATCGTCACCGACAGCCGGGCCGGCACCGCTGGCAACGGCGTTGACACGCTGACCAACATCGAGCGCCTGGTCTTCAGCGATGGCGTGGGCAACAACGGCACCGTCTGGCTGTACGTGGCCAGCGGCACCGCCGGCAACGACACCGTGGCCGGCACCACCAACCAGGACGTGCAACTGGGCGGCGACGGCAACGACAGCCTGACCGGCAGCGCCGGCGCCGACTGGCTGTTGGGCGGTGTCGGTACCGACACC
>NZ_JAIZVX010000254.1 GCF_021768455.1 Aquabacterium sp.
CAGTTGCTGATCGAGACGCCCTACCGCAACATGGCCCTTTGGCAGACCCTGGTGGCGCAACTGCAACCCGGCACCTTGCTCAGCGTGAGCTGTGGCCTGACCCTGCCGCATGGCTTCAGCCGCACGGCCTCGGTGGCTCAGTGGCGCCAGACATCGCTGGCGCTGCCGGACGACGTCCCGGCCGTGTTCAGCTGGCTGGCCCCCTGAACAAGGCCCAAAGCCGAGCGAGTGTCACCCACCTCCGCAACGGCCTTGCGCTTCTTGACACAATGTGGGGGCACACACCCTCCCGCCCCACCCTGCACCGAAAGCACGGCAACGTGAACACGCCTTCTTCCTCCATGGCCTCCCCCCTGGTTCTGCCCCAGGATCCCCACCACCACAGCGAACCCAGCGAGCTGGCCCGCAAACTCGGCTACGCCGGGCTGATCCCCTTCATCGGGGGTGCCCTGTTCATCTGGCTGCTGTCTGGCCGGGTGGAGCCGCCACCGTTCAATTTTGTGGT
Organism: Aquabacterium sp.; assembly: GCF_021768455.1. Taxonomy (GTDB): domain Bacteria; phylum Pseudomonadota; class Gammaproteobacteria; order Burkholderiales; family Burkholderiaceae_C; genus Aquabacterium. The sequence continues at coordinate 506 of NZ_JAIZVX010000254.1, forward strand.
GGGCGCCGTGACCAGCTACGCGGCCCTGATCGTGTCATTCCTGGGCGGTGTGCCCTGGGGCCTGGTGATGCTGCGCAGTGCGGCCGGTGAAGCCGACGGCCCGATGCACCACCGTGCGCTGTGGGCTGGCATCGCCTACTCGCTGGCCGCCTGGGTGGCGCTGCTGATGCCGCCGCACGCGGGCCTCGTCGTGCTGGGCGTGCTGCTGATCGGCTGCTACCTCAGTGACCGCAAGCGCTACCCCGAACTGGGCATGGCAGGCTGGATGACGATGCGCTTTCGGTTGACCGTGTTCGCCAGCCTGAGCTGCTTCCTGGCCGCCGCCCAGATCTGATCGACGCCCATCCACCCAACACGCCCATTCATGATCGATTACCGCATTGAAGTGGGCGACGCCCACGCCCACCTGTTTGCAGTCACGCTCAAGGTGGGCAAGCCCCAGGCGCAACAGGCCTTGAGCCTGCCGGTGTGGATCCCCGGCAGCTACCTGGTGCGCGAATTTGCGCGCCACCTCAGCCCGATCCGCGCCGAACAAGGCGGACAACCCTGCGCCGTGATGCCCACGGGCAAGGCCAGCTGGGTGGTCGACACCGTTGCAGGCAAGCCCCTGACGCTGCGCTATGAGGTCTACGCCTTCGACACCTCGGTGCGTGCCGCCTTCCTGGATGCCAGCCGCGGCTTCTTCAATGGCACCAGCGTCTTCCTGAAGGTCGAAGGCTTGGAGGACCAACCCCAGCGCCTGAAGGTGACCGGCCTGCCCAAAGGCTGGGCCGTGGCCACCTCGCTGCCTCGCGTGAAGGTGAACGCCCAAGGCCTGGGCGACTATCAGGCCCCCGATTACGACGCCCTGGTGGACCACCCGGTGGAACTGGGCACCTTCTGGCGCGGCGAGTTCATGGCCAAGGGCGTGCGCCACGAGTTCGTGGTGGCAGGCGCCCCGCCCGACCTGGACGGACAGCGCCTGCTGGACGACAGCCGGAAGATCTGCGAGGCACAGATCGCTTTCTGGCATGGCCGGCGCAAACCACCTTTCGACCACTATGTGTTCATGCTCAACACCGTGGAAGACGGCTATGGCGGCCTGGAACACCGCCAGAGCACGGCCCTGATCTGTGGCCGCAAAGACCTGCCTCGCCAGGGCCGCCCGCTCAACCAGGATGCCTACACCACCCTGCTGGGCCTGATCAGCCACGAGTACTTTCACACCTGGAACGTCAAGCGGCTCAAGCCCACGGCTTTTGCCCCCTACGACTACACCCAGGAGAACCACACGCGCATGCTGTGGTTCTTCGAAGGCTTCACGTCCTATTACGACGACCAGTTCCTGCTGCGCACCGGCCTGATCGATGCAGGCACCTACCTCAAGCTGCTGGGCAAGACGGTGAACCAGGTGCTCAACACACCGGGCAGACTCGACCACAGCGTGGGCCAGGCCAGCTTCGACGCCTGGACACGCTACTACCGTCAGGACGAAAACACGGCCAACGCCACCGTGAGCTACTACACCAAGGGCTCGCTGGTGGCGCTGGCGCTCGATCTCGCCCTGCGCCAGGTGCCGCCACAGGGCAAGCACCAGCCCTGTCTGGACGGCGTCATGCACCGCCTGTGGCAGCTGGGTCGCGCCATCACCGAAGGCGATGTGGCACAGGCCCTGGCCGACGAAGCTGGCGCACTGCCCCCAACCGGCGCCTGCGCCCGAACCCGCACCACGGTGGCCGAGGCCTGGCATGACCTGCTGAGCCAGTGGACAGAAGGCACGGCCGACCTGCCGCTGGCCGCTCTGTTCACCGGCCTGGGCGTGGGCTGGACCGACAGCAAACCGCCCCTGGCCCAGCGACTGGGCCTGAAACTGAGCGAGGCCGGTGGCAGCCTGAAGGCACAGGCCCTGTTGCGAGGCGGACTGGCCGAGGCAGCAGGCCTCAGCGCTGGCGATGAGCTGATCGCCCTGGACGGCTGGCGCCTGCGCCGCGGCGAAGACCTCGCCACCTGGCACCAGGCCGAGCAGGCGCAGACCCTGCTCGTGGGCCGCGACGGCCGTGTGCTGCACCTCACCCTGCCCGCCTTGGCCCTGGCCCCACAAGGACAGCCGGGCCGTGCGGCCCAGCTGGTGACGCTGAGCCCGGACGAGCGCCAGGCCAGCCCCGAGCAGACCGCCCGCCGGCGCGCCTGGCTGCG
>NZ_JAIZVX010000154.1 GCF_021768455.1 Aquabacterium sp.
GTAGAGGGTGACCGAGGAGGTCTGGGCGAAGGCGCCGGTGGCGGCGCAGACCAAGGCGGCGGTCAGGGCGATCTGTTTGATTTTCATGGGGGCTCCTGGGGCAATGGCTTGGGGTGAGGCGAGCACGGCCTGGCCAAATCAGGCCGTGCTTCGGTGCGGTGCGCAGGCGGGCTTACTTGGCCTTGCGAGCGGTGGCGATGGCGGCGTTCATGTCAGCCAGCACGGCCTCACCGATGTTCTGGCTCGCCTTCTCGATCACAGGCTTGATCTTGTCGCGGATGCGGGCGGTCTCGGCCGGGGTCAACTCGTTGACCTGCATGCCCGCCTTCTTCAGGGCTTCCAGGGCGCCGGCTTCACGCTCCAGCGAGGCCTTGCGCTGGTAGACCGTGGCTTCGTTGGCCGATTCCTGGATGATCTTCTGCTCGGCAGGGCTGAGCTTTTCCCAGAACTTCTTGCTGATCAGCAGCACCTGCGGGTTGTAGGTGTGGCGGGTCAGCGAGAGGTACTTCTGCACCTCATAGAGCTTGCTGTTGTAGATCACCGTGACGGGGTTGTCCTGACCGTCCACCGCCTTGGTTTCCAGGGCAGGATAGAGTTCGGTGAAGGGCATCGGGACCGCGTTGGCGCCCAGGGTGTTGAACAGGTTGATGTAGGTCGGCAGCTGCAGCACGCGCAGCTTCAGGCCGGAGAAGTCTTCCAGCTTGGTGATGGGGTGCTTGCTGTTGGTGACATGACGGAAGCCGAGGTCCCAGTAGCCCAGGCCGATCAGGTTCTTGTCGGACAGGCGGTTCAGCAGGCGCTTGGCGAAGTCGCTGTCCATCACGGCGAAGGCTTCCTTGCTGTTGTTGAACAGGAAGGGGATGTCCATGGCCGAGAACTCCTTGACCTGCGAAGCCAGCAGGCCGGCGTTCAGCACGGTCACCTCGATGGTGCCGCCTTGCAGGGCCGACACGGTCTGCAGGTCACCGCCCAGGGTGCCGCCCGGGAAGAGTTTCACCGTGAACTTGCCAGCGCTTTTTTGCTTGGCGAGCTCGGCGAACTTGGCTGCACCCAGACCCTGCGGGTGGTCCGCCTGGTTCAGGAAGGAGAACTTGATCGTGCGTTCGCTGACCTGGGCCAGGGCGGCAGACAAGGGCAACATCATCACGGCAGCGGCCGTGCAGAGCATCTTGGAAACAGAGCGCATGGAAAGTCTCCTATGGAGTGGTGTTGTCGACAGGGGGAAGGGGCTGTGGTGAATCGGCTCAGCCGCCGAACCACTTGGCTGGCACGATCACCAGCGCGGGGAAAAAGACCATCAGGAACATCACGAGGAACTGGGCGATCATGAAAGGCACGACGCCCTTGGTGACCTCGTCCATCTTCATCTGTCCGACGCCCGCGACCACGTTGAGCACGGTGCCCACGGGAGGCGTGATCAGACCGATGGCGTTGTTGATGATGAAGAGCACGCCGAAGTAGACAGGGTCGATGCCTGCAGCTTTGATCACGGGCATCAGCACCGGGGTCAGGATCAGGATGGTCGGGGTCATGTCCATGGCGGTGCCCACGGCCATCACCAGGAACATGATGGCGAACATCAGCAGCGTCGGGTTGCCGATGAGCGGCTCAACCAGGCTGATCAGCTGAGAGGGCAGGTCGGCCACGGTGATCAGCCAGGCCGACACCATGGCTGCGGCCACCAGGAACATCACCACCGCACTGGTGCGGGCCGCGGTGACAAACAGGGGGTAGAGGTCTTTCAGCGTGAGCTCGCGGTACACCACGGTGGCGACAAACAGGGCGTAGGCGGCGGCCACCACGGCGGCTTCCGTCGGCGTGAACACGCCCATGCGCAGGCCCACCAGGATGATGATGGGCAGCACCATGGCCCAGGCCGATTCCTTCAGTGCCTTCATCACTTCGGCGCGCGACTTGCGCGGCGGGGGCGTGACGTTTTCCTTGCGCATCATCAGCCACCACGTGACCCACAGCGAGCCGCCGAGCAGGATGCCGGGCACGATGCCGGCCATGAAGAGCTTGGAGATCGACACGTTGGCCGCCACACCGAAGACGACGAAGCCGATGGAGGGCGGGATCACCGGGCCGATGATGCCGGCCGCGGCGATCAGGCCACCGGAGCGGCCCTTGTCGTGACCCGCCTTGACCATCATGGGCAGCAGCAGCGAGGCCAGGGCGGCGGCATCGGCCACGGCCGAGCCGGACAGCGCGGCCAGCAGGCAGGCGGCCACGATGGCCACGTAGCCCAGGCCGCCGCGGATGTGGCCCACCAGGGCCATGGCCAGGTTGACGATGCGCTTGGACAGGCCGCCGTGGTTCATGATCTCGCCGGCCAGCATGAAGAAAGGCACGGCCAGCAGGGTGAAGCTGTCGGCACCGTTGATCACGTTCTGGGCCAGGATCTGGGCGTCGAACAGGTCGAGGTGGTACATGAGCGAAGCGCCGCTGATCAGCAGGGCAAACGCGATGGGCATGCCCAGCGCCATGGCGGCGAGCAGGGATCCCAGGAAGATGGCAATGGTCATGGTGCGTGGCCTCTTGTCTTGGTGGGGGCTTATTTCGCGTGGGCGTTCTGTGCCGAGTGCTGGGCAGCCTGTTGGGCTTCGACAGCGGTGGCGTCTTCGGACTCCTGGGTCATGATCAGCTCGTCATCGGTGAGCTGGCCGGTGAGTGCCAGGAACAGGTCACGGGTCAGGATCAGGAAGGCCGACGCACCAAACACCACGCCGGAGGCGTAGAAGATGGCCATGGAGGCGCCGGAGGTGGGGGCTTCAACGTCGAGGTTGATCTGGGCCTGGTCCAAGCTGCCCTTGAACAGCAGCCAGGTCATGTAGAGCATCAGCACCTGCGAGATGACCAGGCAGATGCGCTTGCCCATCGGTGGCAGCTTGCTGACCAGCATGTCGGTGCCCAGGTGCTTGCGGTCCTTGAGCAGCACGATGGCGCCGAGGAAGGTCATCCAGATGAAGAACCAGCGCGACATCTCTTCCGAGACCGTGATGCCGGAATTGAAGGCGTAGCGCAACACGACGTTGCCGAACACCAGGATCACCATGCCGGCCATCAGCAGGGCGAGCAGGACGTCGATCGCCTTGCAGTAACGGTCAAGCCAGATCTTCATGTGGGGACTCCATTCGTGGCAGCCGGCGACAAAACACAAAGGGCACCGGTCTGTGATGGGGTCGAATAATGTACGAACTAGTTCGTCTCGTAATCAGGGCTTGCCCTAGGTCAATCCGGACGGCGGCGCGCTGTGTCAACAAGGGGCGCCTGTGTGCCCACTTCACCACGAATCGGCGTAAAAAACCGGCTCACCTGGGAGGGTGAGCCGGTCCGTGTGGATGCAGGGAGAGGGTTTCGGTCTCAGTTCTGCACGAAGCGCATCACCATCTCGACGATGTTCGCACGCCGCATGGCCTTGACCGCGGCCGAGGTCAGGTCACGCTTGAAGATCAGCGAGAAGGTGTGTCGGTTCGAGACCGTGAAGAAGCACAGGGCGCTGATGGACATGTGCAGGTCGATGGGGTCGATGCCTTTGCGGAACACCCCTGTCTGGCAGCCGCGCTCGTAGATGGACGTCACCGAGGCGATGGCCGGCGTGTTGAGCTTCTGGATGACGCTGGACTGTTGCAGGAACTCGCCGTTGTGGATGTTCTCGTTCATCACCAGGCGGATGAAATCGGGGTTGGCCAGCTGGTAGTCGAAGGTGAATTCGACCAGGCGGCGCAAGGCCTGCTCAGGGTCGAGGTCATCGAGTTGCAGTTCACCTTCGATGCGCCGGATGCCCTGGTAGGCGTTCTCCAGCACGGCGATGTAAAGCCCTTCCTTGCTGCCGAAGTAGTAATAGATCATGCGCTTGCTGGTGTGCGTCAGCGCGGCGATCTCGTCGATGCGGGCGCCACTGAGGCCCTTGTCGGCAAACTCCCGGGTGGCCACATCCAGAATGTTCTGGCTGGTGCGGTCGGAGTCGTTGACGCGCTCTGCGGCAGGCGGGCGACCGCGGCGAGGGGCAGGGCGGTCGGTGCTGGAGGTGCTGGCGGAGGGCTTGCTCATGGTGTCGGGTACATCGCGCGGATTCGGAATGCTTGGTGAACCCGCCAGGGCATTGTGGCATCGGGGTGCTTGGCGCCGAGGGCTGTACGCGGGCCTTGGCGCAGGTTCGTCCTGGTCTGGCGCAGAGGCGCCGGCATGAGGGGCCATGCCGGGTTAGCCCTGATCTGTAAACACGAACTGGTTAGTACATTAAATTACGCACCCGGATTATGGGCAGTGGCCTGTGCCGACTGCGCCCTCGTTTACCCCTAACCTCCTTCCTGACAAGCCATGACAGACACGACAGCCCCTGCATCCACTCCTGCCACCGCCCCCCGCAAGGTGCTGATGGGCCTGATCGGCTCGGGCATCCAGAAGTCGCTCACGCCTGCCATGCAGGAAAAAGAGGCGGCCGAACACGGTCTGCGCCTGCACTACCAGCTGATCGACCTTGATGTGACGAAGTCCACGGTGGACGACCTGCCGACCCTGCTGTCTGCGGCCCGCATCATGGGCTTCGCGGGCCTGAACATCACCTTCCCCTGCAAGCAGGCCATCCTGCCGCTGCTGGACGAGCTGTCCGACGAGGCCGCAGCCATCGGCGCCGTCAACACGGTGGTGAACCGAAATGGTCGCCTCATCGGCCACAACACGGACTGCTCGGGCTGGGCGTTCGGTTTCCAGCGCGGCCTGCCGAACGCCGACCTCTCGCGCGTGGTGCTGCTGGGCACGGGCGGAGCCGGTGCGGCCATCGCCCACGCCGTGATGCGCATGGACACCAGGCAGCTCGTGCTGGTTGACGTCGACCCGAAGCGCGCAGCCGACCTGGCTCAGCAGCTGAACCAGCGTTACGGTGGCCAGCGCGCCGTGGCCGTCACCGACATCGCCCAGGCCATGGAGGGTGCCTCGGGCCTGATCCACGCCACGCCCACCGGCATGGACAAGATGCCCGGTCTGCCCCTGCCGGCCGCGCTGCTCAAGCCCTCGATGTGGGTGAGCGAAGTTGTTTATTTCCCGCTGGAAACCGAGTTGTTGAAGGTGGCACGTGCCATCGGCTGTCAGACTGTGTATGGTGGCGGGATGGCCGTTGGCCAGGCCGTGGGCGCTTTCGAGCTGGTCAACGGTCTGAAGGCCGACGCCGACCGGATGCAGGCTCACTTCCTGAGTCTGATCGCTTGAAGCTGTTTGGCCCGCCCGACACCGTTGTACCCAGCCCTGAAGCAGGAGGCACCCGCATGAGTCCCGTTGAACTGAACCCTGGCCGAGAAAGCGTGGGGGCGTCGCTCAACCCCCTGGGCATGAATGGCATCGAGTTCATCGAGTTCGCGACGACGAAGCCCCAGGCCCTGGGGCAGGTGCTGGAGATGCTGGGCTACCGCCCGATCGCGCGCCACCGCTCGCGCGAGGTGCTGCTGTACCGCCAGGGCGACATGAACGTCATCATCAACGCGCATCCGAGTGGCCGCCCGGCCTTGGGTCGCCAGAGCGATGCGCCCACGATCGCGGCCATCGCCCTGCGGGTGCGCGACGCCGGTGCGGCCTACCAGCGTGCGCTCGACCGTGGCGCCTGGCCGATCAAGTCCGATGTGCGCCCCATGGAGCTCAACATCCCCGCCATCCACGGGGTGGGCCACAGCCGCATCTACTTCGTCGACCGTTACCGCGAGTTTTCGATCTACGACGTCGATTTCATCCCCATCCCCACGGTCGATGCCCACCCACCGGCCCTGGCCGACTTTGCCTTCTTCGGCGTCGTCCAGTACATCGGCTCGGAGCGCCTGGCCGACTGGACCGAGTTCTACAGCCAGCTGTTTGGTTTCGAGGTGGTGCCCGATGAACTGCGCTTTGGCATCCTGCCCAAGGGCCGCGTGCTGCGCAGCCCTTGTGGCGGCTTCTTCCTGCAGCTGATCGAGCCCGAACCCACCGTGTGGGACGTGGCATCCGACGAGTGCCTGCAGCGCGTGGCCCTGAGCACACCCGATGTGCTGGGTGCCGTCAAGACCCTGCGCGCACGCGGCCTGGATTTCACCGAGACCCAGGACCTGCACAGCGAAGACCGTGGGGCCCTCACGCAGACCTACCTGGGCGGTGTCAGCTTCGAGCTGGTCCACCGTGACCCGGCCTGAGCCCCAGGAGCCCGCGATGAGCAACACGACCGATTTCGGCATGGACACCATCTCGCTGGGCGGTGGCCTGGCGATCAAGCTGCGGGCCGCCCGCGAGGCCGGCTTCACGCAGGTGATGCTCTCGGCCCGCGACCTGGTCCAGCACCACGGCGGCGTGGACGAGGCCATTGCCATCGTGCGTGACAGCGGCCTGCGCGTGACGGGCTTTCAGGTCTTGCGTGATTTCGAAGGCCTCAGCGGCCACCTGCACGAGTACAAGGTGGATGTGGCCAAGTCGATGATGGAGATGTGCGCGGCGCTGAACTGCCGCGTGCTGCTGGCCTGTTCGTCCACCTCGCAGCACGCCAGTCAGGATCGCGTCGACCTCATCAAGGACCTGCGCAAGCTGGCCATGCTGGCCGTGCCCCTGGGCATCAAGGTGGCTTACGAAGGGCTCTCCTGGGGGCGCACGGTGAGCGAATACACCACGGCCTGGGAGCTGGTGGAAGAGGCCGATTGCCCCAACCTGGGCCTGGGGCTGGATTCTTTCCATGTCTTTGCCACCGGGACCCCGCTGGACGACCTCGATGTGATCGACCCGACCAGGATCTTCCTGGTGCAGCTGTCCGACTTCATGTGGAACGAGATCCGCTCGGTGGAAGAGCGCATCGCCACGGCGCGGCATTTCCGCGTCTTCCCCGGTGAGGGCGTGCACAGCGCGCAGCTGGCCGAGTTCGTCTCCAAGCTCGACCAGATGGGCTACGACGGCGACTACAGCTTCGAGGTCTTCAACGACGATTACCAGGCCATGCCGCCGGGACTGGTGGCCCAGCGCGCGATGCGCAGTGCCACCTGGCTGGCCGACGAGGTGCTGCAGCGCGCCACGCCGCTGCCCAGTCAGATGCGGCTCAAGCGGGCGGGTTGAGTCCCCTGCAACGGTCGCGCTGCGTTCAGGCTCAGCGGCGCCGGTAGGTCACGAAGGCAAAGGCCGCCGAGCCGGGGGCGGACGCGGGATGCGTCTGGCGCTCGGTTTCTTCGAACTCGGCTCGGTCCCAGGCTGGGAAGAAGGTGTCGGCGTCGGCAAAGCGAGCGTCCACCTCGGTCAGCACCAGTTCGTCGGCCAAGGGCAGGGCCAGGGCGTAGAGCTCGCCGCCGCCCATCACGAAGGCCTTGGGCGCATCGGCCACCAGGGCCAGCGCAGCCTCGATGCTGTGCGCCACCTCGGCACCAGGTTCGGCCCACTCGCCATTGCGCGTCACCACGATGTTGCGGCGGCCGGGCAGTGGGCGGAAGCGGGCAGGCAGCGAGTCCCAGGTGCGGCGGCCCATGATGACGGGGCAGCCCAGGGTGCTGCGGCGAAAGTGCTTCTGATCTTCGGCTTCCTGCCAGAGCAGGTCGTTGCCACGGCCAATGGCGCCATCGGCGGCCACGGCGGCGATCAGGCTGAGCACGGCTGGCTTGGGGCGCTGCGGCATCGAGGGCTGGCCCATGTCAGACCGCCACCGGGGCCTTGATGGCGGGGTGGTGTTCGTAGTCGCGCACTTCGAAGTCGTCCAGCGTGTAATCGAAGATCGAATCGGGCTTGCGGCGGATGTGCAGCGTGGGGTAGGGGAAGGGCGTGCGGCTCAGTTGCAGCGCAACCTGCTCGGTGTGGTTGCTGTAGATGTGGCAGTCGCCGCCGGTCCAGATGAAGTCGCCCACATCGAGGTCGCACTGCTGGGCCAGCATGTGGGTGAGCAGGGCGTAGCTGGCGATGTTGAAGGGCACGCCCAGAAAAATGTCGGCGCTGCGCTGGTAGAGCTGGCAGCTGAGCTTGCCACGGCCGCCTTCGGTCGCGGGCGGGGCCACGTAGAATTGGAAGAAGGCGTGGCAGGGCGGCAGGGCCATCTGCTCGATCAGGCCGGGGTTCCAGGCGCTGACGATGATGCGACGTGAATCGGGGTTCTGCTTGAGTTGCCTGACCACGTCCGAGATCTGGTCGACGTGGCCGCCATCGGGCTTGGGCCAGTTGCGCCATTGCACGCCGTAGACCGGGCCCAGGGAGCCGTCTTCGCGAGCCCATTCGTCCCAGATGGTGACGCCGTGTTCCTTGAGGTAGGCGATGTTGTCGTCACCCCGCAGGAACCACAGCAGTTCCACGATGATGGACTTGAGGTGCACCTTCTTGGTCGTGACCAGGGGAAAGCCTTCGCTCAGGTCAAAGCGCATCTGATGACCGAAGACGCTGCGCGTGCCGGTGCCGGTGCGGTCGGCCTTGAAGGCGCCCGTGGTGTGCACCAGGCGCATGAAATCTTCGTATTGGCTGCGGACAGGGCGGCTCAAGGGGGCACCTTCGAATGCGGAAAAACCGCGAATTATCTCCCAGCAGCGGCCTCGGGCTCGCGAAGGAAGATTTCGACGCGCCGGTTCTTGGCACGGCCTTCGGCCGTGTCGTTGCTGGCGATGGGTTCGCGTTCGCCGCGGCCGGCCACCTCGATGCGGCCCTTGGCCACGCCGCGGTCGTCGAGGAAGTCGCGCACGGTGTCGGCACGCGCCACCGAGAGCTGCTGGTTGTGCGCTTCGGTGCCCACGTTGTCGGTGTGGCCGATCACCTTCACCAGGGTGCCGGGGTTCTCGGTCAGGCCCTTGGCGAACTGCTGCAGCACCTCGCGCAATTCGGGCTTGAGGGCGGCGCTGCCGGTGGCAAAGGAGATGTCGTTGGGGATGTTGAGTTTGAGCTGGTTGTCGGCCGTGCGGACCACGTCGACGCCCGTGCCCTGGGTGGCCTGCTCCATGGCCTGCTTCTGGGCTTCCATCTTTTTCGACCAGACGTTGCCGGCGACGGCCCCGATCGCACCGCCCAGCAGGGCGCCTGCCACGGTGTTCTTGCCGCCGGTGGCCGTGCCGATGATGGCGCCGGCGACCGAGCCGATGGCCGCGCCCTTGGCCGTGCCCTTCTGGGTTTCGTCCATGTTGGCGCAGCCCGTGGTGAACACGGTGGCGGCCAGGGCCGTGACGAGGGTGAGGCGGGTGAAGGTGCTGTGTGACATGGAAGGGGACTGCGGTGGTGGGCGGGTGCCCGGTGAGGGTTCAACGCTGCGGAGGATGCCCGGGTTGACGTGATCGCACAGGGTGCTGGCGCTCAGGCGGCATCCTGGGCATCGAACTGCATGGCAGCGAGCTTGGCGTACAGGCCATTGCGGGCCAGCAACTCGGCGTGGGTGCCCACATCGACGATGCGACCGGCGTCGATCACCACGATGCGGTCGGCATTGACCACGGTGCTGAGGCGGTGGGCGATGACGAGGGTGGTGCGGTCCTTCATGGCTTCTTCCAGGGCGGCCTGCACGGCGCGCTCGCTCTCGGTGTCGAGCGCAGAGGTGGCCTCGTCCAGCAGCAACAGCGGGGCGTTTTTCAAGATGGCACGCGCGATGCTGATGCGCTGGCGCTGTCCGCCGGAGAGGCGCACGCCGCGCTCGCCGAGGAAGGTGTTGTAGCCCTCGGGCAGGGCGCGGATGAAGTCGTGGGCATGGGCTGCGGTGGCGGCGGCGATCACCTCGGCATCGCTGGCCTCGGGTCGGCCATAGCGGATGTTCTCCATCGCGCTGCTGGAGAAGATGGTGCTGTCTTGCGGGACGATGCCGATGCGCTGACGCAGGGCCTCGAGCGACAGGGCTTCGATGGGCACGCCATCGAGGTCGATGCGACCAGATTGCGGGTCGTAGAAGCGCAGCAGCAACTGGAAGAGGGTGCTCTTGCCTGCGCCGCTGGGGCCCACGATGGCGATGGTCTCGCCGGCGGCC
>NZ_JAIZVX010000155.1 GCF_021768455.1 Aquabacterium sp.
GCCTGGCTGGCGGCCACCACGGGGGCGGGGGCCGGCGCAGGCCGCTGCCGCCACCACCAGGCCCCTCCGGCTGCCAGCAGGCCGGCCAGGCCGATGCCAAGCAGGATCCGGGGCAGGATCCGGGGCTGGAGGTGCACCGGGCCGGGGGCCCGCGCCGTGCGAGACGTGGCGCGCGCGGGGGGAGCGGCGGGCGCCGCTGCCGGGCGCGGCACCAGGATGGTGGGCGTGTGCGCGTTCAGGGCGAGCTCGTAGGCGCTGGGCTGGCGCACGGCATAGAGGCGGTCGCGCAGCGTGGGGATGTCGGGGATGCGCTGTGTGGGATCGACCACCAGGCCCGCGTCGATGGCTGCCAGGAAGGGCGCCGTGTAGCGCCCCGCAGCGGCCTCGGCCAGCGGCACCATGTCGTCCTTCATCATGCGGCCCACCGAGGGCGGCGGGGCCTTGCCCATGATCACGGCGTAGAGCACGGCACACAGGGCGTAGACGTCGGTCCACGGCCCCTGTTTCATCGAGGGCACCTCGGCGTACTGCTCCACCGGGGCGTAACCGGGCTTGAGGAAGACCGTCAGCGCCTGGGTTGCGTCGCCGATCACGCGGCGGGCCGCACCGAAATCCAGCAGCAGGGGCTTGTCGGCGCCCAGCAGCAGGATGTTGTCGGGCGCGATGTCGCGGTGGTAGACCGCGTCGGCGTGCAGGGTGGCCAGGGCGTCGAGCAGGGGCGCCAGCAAGGCCTTGAGCCAGGCTTCGTCGGGCGCATGGCCGCGTTCGCGCAGCCAGTTCTTCAGCGTGGGCCCCTCGTAGAAGGGCATGACCATGTAGGCCGTGCCGTGGTCCTCCCAGAAGCGGTAGACCTTGACCAGCGCCGCATGGTCGAAGGAGGCCAGCAGCCTCGCCTCGTTGACGAAGCTGCGCAGGCCCAGGGCAAAGGTCTCGCGCTGGCGCTCGGAACGCACGCTCACGGCCAGGTCGGGGCCGCGGCTGGCGAGGGCCGCCGGCATGTACTCCTTGATGGCCACCGTGCGCTGCAGCGTGGTGTCGCGCGCCAGGTAGACGATGCCGAAGCCGCCTTCGCCGATGAGGCCCTCGATCTCGAACTCGTGCAGGCGGTGGCCCACCGGCAGGGCATTGCCCGAGCCGGACGGTGCCGAGGGCGGAAGGGGTGCACGGGGCTCTGGGCGGTTCATGGTGGGGACACAAGGCAGTGCGCCGAAGGCATCCATCGTAACGTGCGTGTGTTTTGCCGCATCCTGGGGCGGAGGCGCTCAAGCCAGCCCGGGGTGGGCCGATAAGGCCGGTAGTTCCATTTTGCGAGCCGCCCTGCGCGTTCCCCTTTGCCTTCACTCCTGCGCCTGCTGAACACCGGCAACACCGCCGACGTGTTCCCCGCTCTGGTGATGACCATCTCGGTCATCGCGGCGGTGGCGCACCTGAGTTTCATCATGCTGTTCGACTCGGCCGGCGTGGGGGCCATGGCCCGCATCAACGTGGCCAGCGTGCTGCTCTATGCCCTGGCCGGATTGCTGGTGCACGGCGGGCGCACCCTGCTGGCCTTCAGCCTGGTCATGCTGGAGGTGGTCGCCCATGGCGTGCTGGCGGTGTGGGTGGTGGGCTGGGACACCGGCTTTCACTACTACATCATCCTCATCGTGCCGGTGGCCATCGTGGGCAGCCTGGGCAGCGCCCGCAACAAGGCGGTGGTGGCGGTGTTGGCCGCGCTGTTCTACATGGGGCTGGACGTTGTGTTCCGCAAAGCCACCCCGCTTTACGCGCTGCCATCCCATGTCCTCAACAGCCTGCATTACTTCAACCTGGCCAGCACCCTGCTGATGCTGGGCCTGTTCGCCACCGTTTATTACCGCCTGGTGGCCGAAGCCCAGGCCCGCCTGCACGACCAGGCCTGCACCGACCCGCTGACCCAGCTGCGCAACCGCCGTTTCGCGCTGGAGGCCGCGCAGCACGAGGCCGCCGTGTTCGCCCGCGATGGCCGCCCCCTGGCCCTGGTGATGGGCGATGTGGACCACTTCAAGCGCGTCAACGACCAGCACGGTCACGAGGGGGGCGACATGGCGCTGAAGGCCGTGGCCCAGACCCTGAAGGGCGGTGTGCGTGAGATCGATCACGTGGCCCGCTGGGGTGGCGAAGAATTCCTGCTGCTCCTGCCCGGCACCGCCCACGACGAAGCCCGCCATGTGGCCGAGCGCCTGCGCCGCCAGGTCAGCCAGACCGAACTGCGCCTGCCTTCGGGCCTGGCCGCGCTCAGCATCACCCTGGGGGTGAGCATCCTGGCACCGGGTGAGACCGTCGAGCAGGCCCTGGCCCGTGCCGACCGCGCCCTGTACGAGGGCAAGGAAAGGGGCCGCAACCGCGTCATCGTGGCGCCAGAGCCCGATCAGGCTGCACAGGTGTAGGCGAAAGATTTATACTTCAGGTCCCTTTCAAGGAGCGTTGCAAGGTCCCGCCGATTCGTTCGGTGCGTGGCTCCAGGCTTGAAAGACACGACTTCTGCAACGACGCTCACCCGCATGTGTCCCGCTGGGTGAGCCGTATCCATTCGCTTTGACTCCCGGCAGCGCACGGCGGCTTCTGAACGTTTAGGAGCTCTCCATGTCCGCTGTTTTGAAATCCCTCGTCACCGAAGCCAAGGGCGTCGACTGCGTCGTCGCCGACATGTCGCTGGCCGCCTGGGGCCGCAAGGAACTGACCATCGCCGAGCACGAGATGCCCGCGCTGATGGCCATCCGTTCCGAGTACGCCGCATCGCAGCCCCTCAAGGGCGCGCGCATCACCGGCTCGCTGCACATGACCATCCAGACCGGCGTGCTGGTCGAGACCCTGCAGGCTCTGGGCGCCGAAGTCCGCTGGGCTTCGTGCAACATCTACTCCACCCAGGACCACGCTGCCGCCGCCCTGGTGGAAGCCGGCACGCCCGTGTTCGCCTACAAGGGCGAGTCGCTCGAAGACTACTGGGACTACACCCACCGCATCTTCGACTTCGGGCCCAAGGGCTCGAAGGGCGAAGGCCCCAACATGATCCTGGACGACGGTGGTGACGCCACGCTGCTGATGCACCTGGGCAAGAAGGCCGAGACGGATCCTTCCGTGCTGGCCAACCCGGGCAGCGAAGAAGAGCGCATCCTGTTTGCCGCCATCAAGGCCAAGCTGGCCGTGGACAGCACTTGGTACAGCCGCAAGGGCGCCGAGATCATCGGCGTGACCGAAGAGACCACCACCGGCGTGCACCGCCTCAACGAGATGAGCGCCAAGGGCAGCCTGCTGTTCCGCGCCATCAACGTGAACGACTCGGTCACCAAGTCCAAGTTCGACAACCTCTATGGCTGCCGCGAATCCCTGGTCGACGGCATCAAGCGCGCCACCGACGTCATGATCGCCGGCAAGATCGCCGTGGTGGCGGGCTACGGTGACGTGGGCAAGGGCTCGGCCCAGGCCCTGCGCGCCCTGTCGGCCCAGGTGTGGGTCACCGAGATCGACCCCATCAACGCCCTGCAGGCCGCGATGGAAGGCTACCGCGTCGTCACCATGGACTGGGCCGCCGACAAGGCCGACATCTTCGTGACCACGACCGGCAACCGCGACGTGATCACCTACGAACACATGGCCGCCATGAAGCAGAACGCCATCGTCTGCAACATCGGTCACTTCGACAACGAGATCCAGGTCGCCAAGCTCGAAGCCCAGTGCACCTTTGAAGAGATCAAGCCTCAGGTCGACCACGTCATCTTCCCCGATGGCAAGCGCATCATCCTGCTGGCCCGTGGCCGCCTGGTGAACCTGGGCTGCGGCACCGGTCACCCCAGCTACGTGATGTCGTCGAGCTTCGCCAACCAGACCATCGCCCAGATCGAGCTGTTCACGCGCCCCGAGGCCTACGAGAGCGGCAAGGTCTACGTGCTGCCCAAGCACCTCGATGAGAAGGTGGCCCGTCTGCAGCTGACCACGCTCAACGCCCAGCTCACCGAGCTGACCGACGAGCAGGCCGCCTACATCGGCGTCAGCAAGCAAGGCCCCTACAAGCCCGACACCTACCGTTATTGATCGGTAGCCCTGGCTGCTGCGCGTGTCGCCTGGTGCGGCACGCGCTTTCCTTTTTTGACACCTTGTCTTGACCCTTCGAATCGACCCACCCATGGCCACCTTGCCCGACCTCACCCAGCGCGCCGACCAGCAGATCCTCGCGCTCGCACTTGCCCCCACGCGCTCGGCCGCCCAGCGGCTGATCGAACAGGGCGCTGTGCAGTGGAAGGGCCCCAAGGGCTGGACCACCGTGCGCAAGGCCGGTGAAGCCCTGCCCGTGGGGGCGGAGTTCAAGGTGCTCGACGACGCCGAAACCCGCTGGGTCTCGCGCGCCGGCCTCAAGCTCGAAGGCGCCATCAGGCACTGTGGTGCCTGCAAGCACCCCGTGCCCGTGCAGGGCAAGGTCTGCCTCGATGTGGGCCAGAGCACCGGTGGTTTCACCGAGGTGCTGCTTTCGCTGGGCGCGTCCCACGTGGTGGGCATCGACGTCGGCCATGGCCAGGTGCACCACAGCATCCGCGACCATGCCCAGGTCACCGTGATCGAGGGTGTCAACGCCCGCCACCTCACGCCCGAAGACCTGGGTGAAGACGCCCCTGAGGGCGGCTTCGACCTCATCGTGGGCGACCTGGCCTTCATCTCGCTGACCCTGGTCCTGCCGGCCCTGGTGCCTTTCCTGGCCAAGGACGGCGAGCTGATCTTCCTGGTCAAGCCCCAGTTCGAGCTGCAGCCCGAGCACATCGGCAAGGGCGGCATCGTGAAGGACGAGGCCAGCTATCCCGAGGTCGAGGCCCGCATCAAGCAGACCTGTGCCGAACTCGGCCTGAAGGTGCGCGCCTACTTCAACAGCCCGATTGCCGGTGGCGATGGCAACCGGGAGTTCTTTGTCCGTGCGGGCCACGCCGCTTGAAGCCGCTGGCCCTGTCACCCTTCAAGGGATGAGACCAACATGACCCACACCAACGCGCCCCTGCCCATCAGCATGGAGTTCTTCCCCCCGAAGACCCCCGATGGCGCCGACAAGCTGGCCGCCGTGCGCCAGCAGCTCTACCCGCTCAAGCCCACCTACTGCTCCGTCACCTACGGCGCAGGCGGCTCCACGCAGGACGGCACGCTCAACACCGTGCGCGCCATCCTGAGCGAAGGCTTCGATGCCGCGCCGCACTTCTCGTGCATCGGTGCCAGCAAGGCCACCGTGCGCACGCAGCTGCAGCAGTTCAAGGAAGCCGGCATCCGCCGCATCGTGGCCCTGCGTGGCGACCTGCCCAGCGGCTACGGCGGCTTTGGCGAATTCCGCTACGCCAGCGAGCTGGTGGCCTTCATCCGCGAGGAAACCGGCGACCACTTCCACATCGAGGTGGCGGCCTACCCCGAGATGCACCCGCAGGCCCGCAACCCGCAGGCCGACATCAAGGCCTATGTGGCCAAGGTCAAGGCCGGCGCCAACGCCGCCCTGACGCAGTACTTCTACAACTCCGACGCCTACTTCCGTTTCGTCGAAGAGGCCGAGGCTGCGGGCGCCTTCATCCCTGTCATCCCGGGCATCATGCCGATCACCAACAGCAGCCAGTTGCTGCGCTTCTCCGACGCCTGTGGCGCCGAGGTGCCGCGCTGGATCCGCACCCGCCTGGAAGGCTTTGGTGACGACAAGGCCTCCATCCAGGCCTTTGGCCTCGACGTGGTGACCGACCTGTGCGAGCAGCTGCGTTGCGCCGGCGTGCCCGGCCTGCACTTCTACACGATGAACCAGGCCGGCCCCGTGCAGGCCCTGTGCGACCGCCTGGGCCTGGGCGCCTGAACGTGCCCTGTGTTTGGCGCAGATCAAGGATGCTGAGCGCAGCAGGGGGCGCGTTGCGCGGCCGCTGCAGTGTCCAGTCAAGCGCCTGATCTGGCGCAAACCCGCATGCCGAGCGGGGGGCGCGCGGTGTGGGCGGCTTGCCCAACTTGACACAAAGCAAGGTTGGGCGGGGTCAGGCTTGTTGCAATGGCTGCATGGGGACGCGAACACAGCGTCTCCGCAACCTGCCTACAAGAAGGACTGCACCATGCGCACCCAACTCCGCACCTCCCTGATCGCCGCCGCTGCCGTCGCTTGCGCAGCCCTGGCTCCTGCCGTTTCGCACGCCGGCGACTTCCAGGTTCGCTTCCGCACGCTCTACCTGGATCCGGCCAACCAGAACTCGACCACCAATGCCGAAGCGCTGCCCGAGAACGTGATCTCGGTCAACAGCAAGTACATCTGGGAAGTCGATGGCAGCTACTTCATCACCCCCAACTTCGCGCTGGAACTGATCGCCACCTCGCCGCAAAAGCAGACCGTGTCGGTCGCCGGTGACAAGATCGGCACGCTGCGCCACCTGCCCCCGACCCTGACGGCCCAATACCACTTTGCCCCGGGCAACAAGACGGTGCAGCCTTACGTCGGCCTGGGCGTGAACTACACCCGCTTCTCGGCCGTCAAGCTGGCCGATGGCGCCCTGACCCTTGAGAAGAAGAGCTGGGGCACGGCCATCCAGGTGGGCGCCGACTTCCCCCTGGGCAACGACCTTTACCTCAACGTCGACTTCAAGAAGATCGACATCCGCGCCGACGTGTCCTCGGGCAGCACCAAGCTGGGCACCGTCAAGGTCGATCCGATCCTGTTCGGTGTCGGCATCGGCTACCGCTTCTGAGTCTGACCGGGCTGCGACGCAGCCTGTGTGCCGAGCGCCTTGGCCCCTGTGGTCACGGCCTCCTGCAACGCCCTTCGGGGCGTTTGTCGTTTTGGCTTCCCTGTGTTCGCTGCATCGCCCTTGCTTTGCCTGTTGAACGCCCCGTGTTCGGGGGGTGTTTAAGGGTCTTCGATAGGGGGTCAACGGGGTCTGCCTTGCAAGATCGTTGGAACCTGCCTGCAGGCAGTGCGATTCACGGTCCTTAGAACCCAAAGGTGGACAAATGCAAGCAACACGACTGAAACACATCGGGGTGGCCCTGGCTTCCCTGACCGTCGCGGCGGCCGCCCAGGCCGCTGCCTTCACCGCCCCGACCTCGGCGGTGCTCACCCTGAGCTCCGACATCACCGGTGCCCTCGGCAGCAGCGCCACCATCTCGGCGCTGGGCTCTGCCACGTACAACAGCGCCAGCAATGTGCTGAGCGAGTCCTTCACCTCGGTGTCGATGAGCAGTGGCGCCGCCACCGACCTGATCGGCCTGACCAATGCCGCATCGGGCTTCGCCATCTCGACGACCAGTGGTGGGGTCACCAAGACCCTGAACGTCACGGGCATCAGCTACAGCAATGCGACCAAGTCGCTCAGCGCCGTGCTGACCATGGACAGCGTCCAGAAGTACTCGGGCGTGTTCCTGACCTCGGCCACGACGCCCTCGGTGAGCGAGACCTTCAACGCCGCTTTGGGCACCGGTCTGCTGACCACCGGGTCGCTGAACCTGACCTCGAGCTCGGCCACGGCCGTGTTGAGCGCATTCGGGCTGTCGACCTCGGCCCTGTACGTCGGCTTTCTGCAAGGTGTGAACTTCGGCACCCTGAAGGTCGACGTGACCGCCGCCGCTTCCGTCACCCCCAGCGTGCCCGAACCCGGCACCTACGCCCTGATGGGCCTGGGCCTGGTCGGCATCGCCGCCGTGGCGCGCCGCCGTCAGCAAGGCTGAGTCGGCCGCACGCGACGGACCTCGCGCCCGCCAAGGCCGCCTTCGGGCGGCCTTTTTCATGGGCGGACCACGGACCTTCGCCTCAGCCCCAGGTCTGGGCTTCGGTCAGCACCGCCATCAGCGGCAGGTCGTGGGCCTGGGGAGCCAGCACCGCGGTGTCCAGCCGGCCGGCTTCCCAGGCCAGGCCGATGGCGGTCACGCCCGGGTGGGCGGCCAGGTAGCGGTCGAAGTAGCCGCCACCGTAGCCCAGGCGAAAGCCCTCGGCCGTGAAGCCCAGACAGGGCACCAGCAGCACATCGGGCTCGACCGGTTTGCCTTCGGCCGGTGCGGGCAGGCCGCATTCGTCGCGGCCATCGGGTTCTTCGCCCGACCAGGCGCGGTAGTGCATGGCCACCGGTTCACGCTGCGCAAAAGGCAGGGCCAGGCGACATCCCCATTCGGCCTGTGCCGCCAGCGCCACCCCCCTTGGGTTAAATTCACCCTTCATCGGCCAGTACAGGCCCAGCCCATCGGGCTCCAGTTGCGCCAGCACGGCCATCAGCCGGTCGGCCAGGGCTTCCTGGGCCAGCGGTGCCGCAGGGGTCTGGGCCCAGTCTCGGCGGGCGGTCAGCAGGTGGCGGCGCAAGGTGGCGCGGGCATCGATCGGGTCGGTCATGGTCATCAGCAAGGTCAGCACATTTTGAGCATTCACCCACAGTATGCGTCCGCCCCGGCGGGTGCCCTTGGCGCGTCGGCCACGGCGGCTTCGCTCCCTTCCTCGTCCTCTCGCGTGGTGCGGCCTCAGGCCGCGTCTGCCCGCGGCGTGTGGTGGCGTGCGGCCTGCCTGGGGGCCTGGCTGGCACTGGGGCTGGGTGCTGGCGCCGACCTGGCCCAGGCCGCGCCCGGTGACGCCCTGGTGTCCGACGCCCGCGAGGCCTGGCGTGCAAAAGACAAGCTGCGCCTGCAGATCCTGCGCGACCAGCTGCTCAACGCACAGCACCCGCTGGCACCCTGGGCCGATTACTGGCTCTTCCTGCTGCGCCAGAGCGAGGCCAGCCCGGCCGAGGTGGACGCCTTCCTGGCCCGCTGGCCCGATGCCTACGTGGCCGACCGCGCCCGCAACGACTGGCTGCTCGAGCTGGGGCGCCGGCAGGACTGGGGCACCTTCCTGCGCGTGCAGCCCACCTTTCGCATGAACGACGACCGCGAGGTGAGCTGCTACGGTGTGCTCGCCCGCCAGCAGACCGGCACGCCCATGGAAGGCCCCGGCGACTGGCGCGAACAGGCCCGCCAGGCCTGGTGGGGGCAGAAGGACCCGGATGCCGGTTGCGATGCCATGGCCCAGGCCCTGCTCGCGGCCGGGGTGCTCACGCAGGACGACGTCTGGCGCAAGCTGCGCCTGGCCATCGAGGCCGACAAGCCCCGCACCGTCAGCCAGGCCGCCCGCCTGCTGGGCGAGGCCACGTCCCAGGCCGTGTCCCGCCTGATGGCGAACCCGCAGGCCTTCCTCAACCCGCCGGTGGTGCAAGCGAGCAGCCTGCCGGCGGCCAGCCGCGATGGCGCACACCATGCGCCCGGCTCCCGCATCGGCGAGCCGGCTGCGGCCAAGCGACAGGGCCGCACGGCCAGCAAGGGCAAGCCCAGGCCCACGCTGGCGCCCATCCCGCTGAGCATCCCCGCCTCGGCCGAGGGGCCCTTGAACCTGCTGGCCTTCATCCGCTGGGCGGGCAACGACCCCGTCAGCGCGGCCGCCGCCATGCAGGACGGCGCCCAGCGCGGTCGCTGGCAGTGGCAGGCCGAAGAGGCCGCCTGGGCCTGGGCCCAGCTGGGCCGTGCCGCCGCCTCGCGCCTGCAGCCCGAGGCGCCCACCTACTTCGGCCGCGCCCTGACCGACCGCGCCCTTGCCGCCGGGGCGGGCGAGCTGCGCCAGAGCGGCCAGCGTGTGGTGGCCAGCTGGTCGCCCGAAACTCTGGCCTGGATGGCGCGCAGCAGCCTGCGCGCCGCCACCGCCGGCCAGCCGGCCTGGTGGCCCCAGGTGGAGCAGGCCATCGAGGCCATGTCGCCCGAGCAGACGCAGGACAGTGCCTGGGTCTACTGGCGGGCCCGCGCCCTGCTGGCCCGTGCGGGCCAGTCGGCCAACGACCCGGTGCGGGTGCAGGCCCGCGAGCTGCTGGGCCGCATCG
>NZ_JAIZVX010000156.1 GCF_021768455.1 Aquabacterium sp.
GCGCCGCCAGCACCGCGCCGCAGATCGCCGCCTGCTCACGCCCGCCGACCTGCGCGGGGTGCTGGCGCTGCAGGCCGCCTGCTATGGAGAGGGCTACCTGGAGCCCCTGGCGGCCTTCGCGGCCAAGCTGGCGGCCTCGCCCCGCACGTGCTGGCTGGCCGAACGCGCAGGCCTGCCCCTGGCCTACCTGTTTGCCCTGCCGGTAGACGACGCCAGCTTTCCTGCGCTGCATGCCACGGCATGCCAGGCGCCCGCGCAGCCGCGCTGGCTCTACCTGCACGACATGGCCGTGTCCCCCGAAGCCCGGGGCGCTGGCTTGGCCACCACGCTGCTTGGGCTGGCGCGCACCGAGGCGCTGCGGCAAGGCCTCGGAGAGCTGGCGCTGATCGCGGTGCAAGGCTCGGTGCCCTACTGGGCGCGCCAGGGCTTTGCACTGACCGAGCCCCCCACCGAGGCGCTGCGACTCAAGCTCGCCAGCTTTGGTGAAGACGCCCGCTTCATGTGCGCGCCAGCGCACACCCCGGGCTGAAACGCTTTCTCTGCACGAGGCTTAAGCCAGATCAAGTCAGGCGATTGGCTTGGCGCGGGGCCCCTGCCATGCTGTGGTGAGACCTTTCTCACACCAGCATGCCCACTGACTTCCCCACGCCCAGCCAGCCTGTCAGCCCTTCCCAGCCCTTGAGTTCGCCCCGCGGGGCGCAGGCCCGGGAACGCATGCTGATGGCCGCACTCGACCTCTTTGGCCAGCACGGCTTTGAGGCCACCACCACGCGCATGGTGGCCCAGCACGCGGGCATGAACCTGGGTGCCATCCCGTATTACTTCGGCGCCAAAGAAGACCTCTACACTCAGTCGGCCACCTTCCTGGCCGACTACATGGCACAGCGCCAGTCGCCAGCCCTGGTCGCGCTGCAACTGGGTGTCTCGCAACAGATCACGCCCGAGGTGCTGAGCGAGCTCATCGCCGATTTCCTCATCGAGCACGCACGGCTGCTGATGACCGAAGAGGTGCCCGCCAGCTGGCTGATGTTCTTCCTGCGGGCCCAGACCGAGACCCACCTCGATGGCTTCGAGCCGCTCTACGGCCGGGTGATCGCGCCGATGCAATCCACCCTGTGCCGCCTGATCGCCCCCCTGATCGGCCAGGAACCGGACGCCGCCCCTACCCGCCTGTTCACCTTCAACCTGTGCCAACAGGTGCTGACCCACCGCCTCTTCGACCGGGTGCTGGTGCGACGCATGGACTGGGAGAGCCTCTCCCCAGAGCGGGGCAACGAGGTGCTGGCCATGCTGCGCCGCACCCTGATCGACCAGTTGATGGGCGCCCAGAGGGCCCACTTGTCACCACGGTGACACCTGCCCGAGTCCAGAGTACAGAGCACGGAAGCCCGCACAGGAGCCAACCATGAACGCCCTCACCGCCCCCGATCCCGTCTGGCAGGACTGGGTCCAGCAGCTCGACCGCCACGCCCATGCCCGCATTGGTGAACTGACCGGTGGCATCTCGCCCATCCAGGCCGCCCTGGTCTACCTCGACTGGCTGGGGCACCTGAGCATCTCGCCCGGCAAGCAGCTTGATGTGCTGCGCCACTTTTTTGAAGACCTGCAGGCCACGGCTGAAGCGCCCGCGCCGGCCGCCACCGAACGCCCCGACCCGCGCTTTGCCGCCCCCGCCTGGCAGACCTTCCCCTTCAACGCCTGGGCCCAGGGCTTTCAGATCCTGGAGCGCACCTGGGAGCAGGCCACCCGCGGTGTGCCCGGCATGAGCCACAAGAGCCAGGACACGGCAGCCTTCGCGGCCCGCCAGTGGCTGGACATCTTTGCCCCCTCCAACCTGCCCTGGCTCAACCCCGAGGTGCTGCGCCAGACCGCCGAAGAAGGCGGCGCCAACCTGCTGCGTGGCGGCGCCAACTGGTTCGACGACTGGCAGCGCCAGACCCGTGGGCTGCCACCCGCTGGCGTCGAGGCCTTCAAGGTGGGGCGCAACGTGGCCATCACCCCCGGCAAGGTGGTGCTGCGCAATGACCTGATGGAGCTGATCCAGTACAGCCCCGCCACCGAACAGGTCCATGCCGAGCCCATCCTGATCGTGCCGGCCTGGATCATGAAGTACTACATCCTCGACCTCTCGCCGCACAACTCGCTGGTGAAGTACCTGGTCGAACAGGGGCACACCGTGTTCATGGTCTCGTGGAAGAACCCCACGGCGCTCGACCGCAACAAGGGCATGGACGCCTACCGCGAAGAGGGCGTGATGGCCGCACTCGACGCCGTGAACCGCATCGTGCCGGACCGCAAGGTGCACGGCGTGGGCTACTGCCTCGGCGGCACCATGCTGCTGATCGCCGCGGCCACCATGGGTCGCGCCAAAGACGAGCGCTTCGCCTCGCTCAGCCTCTTTGCCGCCCAGGGGGACTTCAGCGAAGCGGGCGAACTGCTGCTCTTCATCAACGACAGCGAGGTCGACCTCATCGAGGCCATGATGGCCGAAGAAGGCGTGCTCAAGGGCTCGCAGATGGCGGGCACCTTCCAGCTGCTGCACTCCAATGACCTGATCTGGTCGCGCGTGCTGAAGGAATACCAGCTCGGCCACCGCGACGCCCCCAACGACCTCATGGCCTGGAACGCCGACACCACGCGCATGCCCTACCGCATGCACTCGGAATACCTGCACAAGCTCTTCCTGCACAACGAGCTGGCCAGCGGACGCTACGAGGTCGATGGCGCCCCCATCTGGTTCACCGACATCCACCAGCCCACCTTCGCCGTCGGCACCGTGACCGACCACGTGGCGCCCTGGAAATCGGTCTACAAGCTGCACCTTCTGCCGCTGGACCTCACCTTCGTGCTCACCAGCGGCGGCCACAACGCCGGCATCGTCAGCGAGCCCGGGCACCCGCGTCGCCACTTCCAGATCCAGCACCGCGAGGCCGGCGCGCCCTACACCCCACCCGACACCTGGCAGGCCCAGACCCCGCACAGCGAAGGCTCGTGGTGGCCCAGCTGGCACCAGTGGCTGGTCGGCCATTCCAGCGGCCTGGTGCCGCCGCCGCGCATGGGCCTGCCCGACAGCAGCCCCGCCAGGCTGGACGACGCACCCGGCCATTACGTGCTCCAGCGCTGAACACGGCTGAAGGCCCACCATGACCCTCGACAACCAGCCCGTTCAGGCGCTCACCCTGCTCGAAAACCGCACCTACGATGAGCTGCAGGTGGGCGACACCGCCTCACTCACCCGCACGCTCACCAAGGCCGACATCGAGCTCTTCGCCATCCTCAGCGGCGACGTCAACCCCGCCCACCTCGACGAGGCCTACGCCAAGGCCTCGCCTTTCCACAAGGTCATCGCCCACGGCATGTGGGGCGGCACGCTGATCTCCACCGTGCTGGGCACCCGCCTGCCGGGCCCCGGCACCATCTACCTGGGCCAGCAGCTGCGCTTCACCCGCCCGGTGGGCCTGGGGGACATGGTCACGGTCACGCTCACGGTCAAGTCCAAGGGCGAGAAGCACCACGTGCTGCTCGACTGCGTCTGCACCAACCAGCTGGGCCAGGCCGTCATCACCGGCGAGGCCGAGGTCCTGGCCCCCACCGAAAAGATCCGGCGCGAAGCCACCGCCCTGCCCGAACTGCACCTGGTCCGCCACGAACGCTTCGGCCAGCTCATGGCCCTGGTGAAAGGCCAGGCGCCCATCCGCTGCGCCGTCGTCTGCCCGCACGACCTGCCCAGCCTCAGCGCCACCCTGGAAGCTGCCCGCGCGGGCCTGATCCACCCCGTGCTGGTGGGCGACCGCAGCCTCACCGAGGCCGTGGCCCGCGAGCACCAGCTGGATCTGGTCGGCTGCGACTGGGCCGAGGTGCACGGCACCAGCCCCGCCCTGCAACACGCCATGGCCCTGGCCCGCGCAGGCACCGTCGAGGCCCTGATGCAGGGCGATGTGCCTGCAGACCTGCTGCTGCACGCCCTGGTCTCGCACCAGACCGGCCTGCGTGCCCACCGGCGCATCAGCCACGCCTATGTGGCCGATGTGCCCGACTACGCCAAGCCCCTGCTCATCACCGATGCGGCCGTGAACCTCACGCCCAGCCTGGCCGACAAGCGCGACATCGTGCAAAACGCCATCGACCTGGCTCGCACCCTGGGCCTGGACGAGCCCAAGGTCGCCATCCTCTCGGCGGTCGATGGCGTCAACAGCGCACTCAGCTCCTCCATGGACGCCGCCGCCCTGAGCAAGATGCTCGAGCGCCACCAGATCGCAGGCGGCATCGTCGATGGCCCGCTGGGCTTCGATGCCGCCATCAGCCCCCGCATCGCCCAGCTCAAACACCCGCACTCGCCCGTGGCAGGCCAGGCCGACATCCTCGTCGTGCCCACCATGGAAACCGGCGACATGCTGGTCAAGCAGCTCACCCTGCTGGCCGACGCGGACGTGGCCGGCATCGTGCTGGGCGCGCGCGTGCCCGTCATCCTGGGCAACGCCACGGATTCGGCCCGCACCCGCCTGGCCTCGGCCGCCCTGGCCTTGTTGGTGAGCCGAGCGGAAGGTCAGCTCACCAGCCTGCACCCATGAAAAAAGCCGCCGGGCTTGCACCTCGGCGGCTTCCGATCGGACGTGATGAACTGGCCAGAGGCCAGCCCACACCACGGCGCCAGATCAGTTCTTCGACTGGTCGACCAGCTTGTTCTTGGCGATCCAGGGCATCATGCCGCGCAGTTCGGCGCCGACGGTTTCGATCGGGTGAACGGCGTTCAGGCGACGGCGAGCAGTCATGCTCGGGTAGTTCGTCTTGCCTTCCAGGATGAACATCTTGGCGTATTCGCCGGTCTGGATGCGCTTCAGGGCAGCGCGCATGGCTTCGCGCGACTTCTCGTTGATCACTTCCGTGCCGGTCACGTACTCGCCGTATTCGGCGTTGTTCGAGATCGAGTAGTTCATGTTGGCGATGCCGCCTTCGTACATGAGGTCAACGATCAGCTTCAGTTCGTGCAGGCACTCGAAGTAGGCCATTTCCGGAGCGTAGCCAGCTTCGGTCAGGGTTTCGAAGCCCATCTTCACCAGTTCCACGGCACCACCGCACAGCACGGCCTGTTCGCCGAACAGGTCGGTTTCGGTTTCTTCGCGGAAGTTGGTTTCGATCACGCCACCCTTGGTGCCGCCGTTGGCAGCAGCGTACGACAGGGCGATGTCCTTGGCCTTGCCGGACTTGTCCTGGTACACAGCGATCAGCGAAGGCACGCCGCCGCCCTTCAGGTACTCAGAGCGCACGGTGTGGCCAGGGCCCTTGGGGGCGACCATGATCACGTCCAGGTCAGCGCGGGGCACGACCTGGTTGTAGTGCACGTTGAAGCCGTGGGCGAAAGCCAGCACAGCGCCTTGCTTGATGTTCGGGGCGACGTTGTTGTTGTACACCTCGGGGATGTTCTCGTCGGGCAGCAGGATCATGACGACGTCAGCGGCCTTCACGGCGTCGTTGACTTCGGCAACCTTGATGCCGGCGGCTTCCACCTTGGACCACGAGGCACCGCCCTTGCGCAGGCCCACGGTCACGTTCACGCCCGAGTCACGCAGGTTTTGTGCGTGGGCATGGCCTTGCGAGCCGTAGCCGATGATGGCCACGTTCTTGCCCTTGATCAGGCTCAGATCGGCGTCTTTGTCGTAATAAACCTTCATGATGGTCGCTCCGTCGGAAAATGGGTTGGTGCTTGAAAGCTCAAGCGAGTGGTTGAAAACAGCGGGGGAGACTGCGGAGAGTCAGACGCGCAAGATGCGCTCGCCGCGCCCGATCCCGCTGGTCCCGGTGCGCACGGTTTCGAGGATGGCGGCGCGGTCGATGGCTTCGATGAAGGCATCGAGCTTGGTGGCGTCGCCCGTCAGTTCAATGGTGTAGGTCTTGTCGGTCACGTCGATGATGCGGCCACGGAAGATGTCGGCCATGCGCTTCATCTCTTCGCGTTCCTTGCCCACGGCGCGCACCTTGATGAGCATCAGCTCACGCTCGGTGAAGGGGCCTTCGGACAGGTCCACCACCTTCACGACCTCGATGAGGCGGTTCAGGTGCTTCGTGATCTGCTCGATGATCTCGTCGGAGCCGTGGGTCACGATGGTCATGCGCGACAGCGACGGGTCTTCCGTCGTGGCCACGGTCAGGCTCTCGATGTTGTAACCACGGGCCGAGAACAGGCCCACGACGCGCGACAGGGCGCCGGCTTCGTTCTCGAGCAGCAATGCAATGATGTGTTTCATGGTGATCGTCCTGGCGGCTCTTCAGTCAGAGGGCGGTAACCCAAAGGCCTTGGCGCGCTGTTCGATGAGGATTCGTTGAAGCGTGTTCCCGGCAGACTGCAGTGAACCACCCGAAGGGCGCCGGCAAGCGGCCTCCTGTGGTCCCGGCAGCCTGGCCGGGCGTGGTGAAGTGTCTGGCTTGCCTGTGGATCAGAGGTCTTCCGAACCCAGCAGCATCTCGGAGATGCCCTTGCCGGCCTGCACCATCGGCCAGACGTTTTCCGTCGGGTCGGTGCGGATGTCCAGGAAAACGGTGCGGTCCTTCAGGCGGATGGCTTCCTTCAGGGCGCCTTCCACATCGGAGGGGCGCTCCACCAGCAGGCCCACGTGGCCATAGGCCTCGGCCAGCTTGACGAAGTCAGGCAGCGCGTCCATGTAGCTGTGCGAGTAGCGGCTGCCATAGTCCAGCTGCTGCCACTGGCGCACCATGCCCAGGTAACGGTTGTTCAGCGACAGCACCTTCACCGGCGTCTTGTACTGCAGGCAGGTCGAGAGTTCCTGGATGCACATCTGGATCGAGCCTTCACCCGTCACGCAGAACACATCGGAATCCGGACGGGCCAGCTTGATGCCCATGGCGTAGGGCAGACCCACGCCCATCGTGCCCAGGCCACCGGAGTTGATCCAGCGACGCGGCTCTTCAAACTTGCAGTACTGCGCGGCGAACATCTGGTGCTGGCCGACGTCGGACGTGATGTAGTGGTCGGTGCCGGCGGTCAGCTTGCCCAGGGTCTCGAGCACGAACTGGGGCTTGATCACCTCGTCCGAAGTCTTATACTTCAGGCACTCGCGCTTGCGCCATTCGTTGATCTGGCTCCACCAGGCAGCCAGGGCGTTCTGGTCGACCTTCTGGGTCGATTCCTTGACCTGGGCGATCAGCTCCAGCAGCACGTCCTTCACATCGCCCACGATGGGGATGTCGACCTTCACGCGCTTCGAGATCGAAGACGGGTCGATGTCGATGTGGATGATCTTGCGCTCGACCTGGGCAAAGTGCTTGGGGTTGCCGATCACGCGGTCGTCGAAGCGGGCGCCCACGGCGATGACCACGTCAGCGTTCTGCATGGTCATGTTGGCTTCGTAAGTGCCGTGCATGCCCAGCATGCCCAGGAACTTCGGATCGGAAGCGGCGGTCGCGCCCAGGCCCATCAGGGTGTTGGTGCACGGGTAGCCGAGCATGTCGGCCAGCTCGCGCAGTTCCTTGTGGGCATTGGCCAGCACCACGCCGCCGCCAACATAGATGTAGGGGCGCTTGGCACCCAGCAGCAGCTGAACGGCCTTGCGGATCTGGCCGCCATGGCCCTTGCGCACCGGGTTGTAGGAGCGCATTTCCACCGACTCGGGGTAGTGGAAAGCGGTCGTCTTCAGGGACACGTCCTTCGGGATGTCGACCACGACCGGACCAGGACGGCCGGTGCGGGCAATGTGGAAGGCCTTCTTCAGCGTGGGGGCGAGGTCGGCCACATCCTTGACCAGGAAGTTGTGCTTCACGATGGGGCGCGTGATGCCCACGGTGTCGCATTCCTGGAAGGCGTCCAGACCGATGGCGGGCGTCGGCACCTGACCGGTCACGATCACCATGGGGATCGAGTCCATGTAGGCGGTCGCGATGCCGGTGATGGCGTTGGTCACACCGGGACCGGAGGTCACGAGGGCCACACCGACGTCGCCCGTGGCGCGGGCGTAGCCGTCGGCGGCGTGCACCGCAGCCTGTTCGTGGCGGACCAGCACGTGCTCGATGGTGTCCTGCTTGTACAGGGCGTCGTAGATATAGAGCACGGCGCCACCGGGGTAGCCCCACATGTACTTCACACCTTCGGCCTGCAGGCAGCGCACCAGGATGTCGGAACCGTTGAGGATTTCACCGCCGGGGGCGGAGGCGTGGGCGTCGGCCGAACCGGCGCGCTTGATGTCTGCGGGGGACATGTCCATGATGAAGAAGAACCTTTCCGAATTTCTCTAACGAAAAACGATCGGTGCCCCTCTACACCACCATGATCCCGGGAGGGTCTCATGACAGCAGCACTGCGACAACGGATTGCCGTGCGCTCGCCCTTGTGAGGCGGATTTGGAGCCTGCGCGGTCTGCCTCTGGCGCCTGTAGGACGCGGCAGCATCAGACCAGATCGAAATGGCGCAAAGACCACCATTATCGCATCCCTTCGGAGCAATTCAAACAGACACGGCTCTCACGCCTGCACACACGAGGGCCGGTGCCATAATCCGCCCGCACTGCAGGCACCTCCCCTGCCGCCTTTTGCTGCGTTGTTGCCGCCCACCCTGCCGCTGTCCGGCCCCTGGCTTTGACCCCCCTGCCCAGCCCTTCGCCCGAACAAGAACTCGACGACTTCCTGCGAAGCGTCGAGCGGCGCGCGTTCAAGCGGGCCGTCTACGCCGTGCGCGACGAAGACGCGGCACTGGACATCGTGCAGGACAGCATGATCCGCCTGGCCCAGAGTTACGCCGACCGCCCGGCCAACGAGTGGCCGATGCTGTTCCAGCGCATCCTCTCGAACGCCACGCTCGACTGGTTTCGTCGCCAAAAGGTACGCAATGCGGTGTTCATGAACATCGGCGACCTTGAAGCCTCCGTCGGCGACGACGACAATGATTTCGACCTGCTGGAGTCGCTGCGCACCGAGCAGTCGGGCACGGAAGGTGCTGACGACACCGCCGGGCGCACCGAAATCCTGCTTCAAATTGAAGAAGAGATCGGAAAGCTGCCCGGACGTCAACGGGAAGCCTTTGTGCTGCGTTACTGGGAGGAACTGGACGTGGCCGAGACCGCCGCCGCCATGGGTTGCTCCGAGGGGAGCGTGAAGACCCATTGCTCCCGTGCCGTGCAAGCCCTGTCGAAAGCCCTGAAACTCCGCGGAATCACACTGTGAAAACCCGACCGACCACCCCGCTGACCGCAGCGCAACGCGAAGCCCTCGAGGCCCGCTTTGCCCTGCGCCTGAGCGCGCGCCTGGAAGAGGGTGCGCAAGCTGTGCCGCATGACATTTCCGAGCGCCTGCGCGTGGCCCGCGAACAGGCCGTGCGAACGGCCCGCGAAGCCCGGGTCAAGGCCCTCAGCCCCGTGGCAGCCCCCGCTCAGACCCTGCCTGAACTGGCCCTGGCTGGCGCCGGCGCCGGCCCTGCCGCCCCTTCGGGCCCGATGGGTGGCCTGCTGGGCACCTGGCAGGAAAGCAGCCAGTCCCGCCAACCCGGCCATGGGCGCCGCCTCGACGACGGCCCGGTCTCCTGGGGCTGGCGCATTGCCTCGGCCCTGCCCATCATCGCCCTGCTGGCCGGCTTGTGGGGTGTGCAGCGCTACAACCAGCACGAGCAGGTGCAGGCCGCGACCGATGTCGACATGGCCCTGCTGACCGACGACCTGCCGCCTTCGGCTTACGTCGACCCGGGTTTTGAAGAGTTCCTGCGCCACAACACCGGCCCGGCCACCGAGGTCGAAGCCATCCAGCCGCCCGACATCGAAGTCAGGCTGGACGCCTCGGCCGTGGAAGACCCTGCCCCCGCCGTTCCGGCCGACACCCCCGCACACTGAGC
>NZ_JAIZVX010000028.1 GCF_021768455.1 Aquabacterium sp.
CAGCGACCGCGGTCGCTGACCGCGCCACGTCATGAACATCGACATCCGAGCATTTGGCCGCGCACAGCGGCCCCAGGTGGGTGTGCTCCAGCACCCGCCAGAAGGCATGGCGCGCCGTGCCGCATGGCTGCTGGTCCGCCCCATGGGCCAGGAAGCCGTTCGCACCGCTGCGGTCTACCGCGTCCTCTCAGAGCGGCTTGCACGGGCAGGCTGCATCGTCCTGCGTTTCGACTTCCACGGCACCGGCAATGCACCGGGCGAAGAAGGGCAGCAATCCCTGGAAGGCTGGGTCGACGACACCCTGGCCGCCCATGAGTGCCTGCGCCAGGAAGGCGTCCCCAACGTGCACTGGTTCGGCATGGGCCTCGGTGCCAACATCATGCTGCGAGCCGCTCTGCGCGCCTCCCAGCCTCCGGCCCACCTTGTGCCCTGGGAGCCCATCTGGCAAGGCCGCGACTACATCGAAGCCCTCAAGGCCGGCCACCGAGATGAACTCCGCCGCGAACTCGCCTACCCCTGGGAGAAGCTCCTCGCCAAGGGACTGGTGACCGAGCCCCAGCTGCCAGGCGACATCCTGGGCTTCCAGATCGGCGCCCAGCTGGCGAACGACCTGATCACCCTC
Organism: Aquabacterium sp.; assembly: GCF_021768455.1. Lineage (GTDB taxonomy): Bacteria > Pseudomonadota > Gammaproteobacteria > Burkholderiales > Burkholderiaceae_C > Aquabacterium. Next base: position 623 of record NZ_JAIZVX010000028.1, read on the forward strand.
GACCCTTTTGAAACCCTGCTGCGCACCGCCCTGCAAAGCGGCCTCGCGATCACCTGCGCCGCGCAGGCGGAGCACCTGCCGATGCTGGACGCCCTGCGCCAACCGGGCCTGACAGCCCAGCCTATCGCCGAACGCACCAACTGGCTCTCCAGCCAGGCCATGGGTACGGCCATCGTGCCACCCGAGATGCCCCGCGTCCTCCTCTCCACCCTGCCCTGAGCCCATGCAAGAGCGCACCCTGATCCTGGGCGACGAGCGCCACCTGGTGGCCACCCTCACCGAGCTGCCCGCCGGCTCGCCCCCGCCGCCCTGCGTGGTGATCCTGACCAACTCCGGCGTCATCCCGCGAACCGGCCCCCACCGCATGAACGTGCACCTCGCACGCCAGTTCGCCGACATGGGCATCCCGAGCATCCGTTTCGATCTGAGCGGGCTCGGAGACAGCCTGCGGCACAGCAGCCCCCGTCCGGTCATGGATCAGTGGGTGGCCGACACCCGCGCCGTCATGGACCTGGCCGAGCGGCACTTCCACTGCCCCCGCTTCGCGATGATCGGCTTTTGCTCTGGCGCCGAGGTGGCCCATCTGGTTGCCCTGGAGGACCCGCGCATGCGTGCCGCCCTGCTGTGGGACCTCTATGCCTACCCGACCCTGCTGTCGCGGCTGCACACCATCGCCTACCGCATGCAGCGAGCCGGTGCGCTGGGCCTGTTGCGCAAGTCGATCGGACGCACCGAGGCCATGATCGGGCGGCTCCTTGGACGCCAGGCCAGTGCGCCGCGGCCCAAGCCCCCTTCCGCTGTGCCCTCGAGCGTGCCGCCCAAAGAGCAGTTCGCCAAGCGCATTCAGACCTTGGTCGACCAGGGCGTGGAGCTGCTGTTTGCCTACGCATTTCAACCCGAGTGGTTCAACCACCCGGGCCAGTTCCGGCAGATGTTCCGTGGGTGGCCGTTCGCAAGACAGGTGGCGTTTCGGCACCTCGACCGATGCGACCACCTGTTGACCCAGCGCACTTCGCAAACGGCCTTCAGCCACATGGTGATGGACTGGATGCAGCACCGCGTGCTGCCATCTCTGCTGCGTTAAGCCTTGCGACCGCCGGGCAGCACGGCATCGAACCAGCGCCGGTACACCCCGCGCCGCTGCTCGCCGACCTGGGCCACCGCCCAGCTGATCAGGATGATCACCGCGGTGATCACGGCGAATGTGCCCCAGCCGACAGTTCGTTGCCCCAGGGCCAGGCAGAACGTCAACAGGGTGAAATGCACCAGGTAGAACGTGAAGGTGTAGGACGCGAGCCACTTGACGAGGCGCTCCCTGCGCTGAGAGAAAGCCAGCCCGCTGCGTGCACAACCCAGCACAAACACCGCAAACATCACGGCCACCACATAGTCGGACAAGGCATGCACCGTGGCGCCACGCTCAAACGGTCTGGGCAGAAAAGTGTTGAACCAGGCGTACCAATCCTGAGATGCCGCGTCCACACGGTCTCGCACACCCGAAACCATGAACGCGACATAGGCCAACACGGCCATCACCATCATGGTTCGCCCTGTCCAGACCGACACGTCCCACCTGGGCAAAAATCGACACAGGCCGACGCCCAGCCACCAGATCGGCATCAGCAACCAGATGCGAGGCCCCATGATGGCGCAGACCATGGCCACCAACGGCCACTTCCACCATCCCCGGCCGTAAGTCAGGCAACCGAAGAGCACGTAGTACCAGACCTCGTAAGACAGAGACCAGTAAGGCGCGGCTGAAAACGGCTGAATCGATCCAGCCCAGGTTTCGCCCAGGAAAGCCCAGTGGAATGGCATGAACAACCATGGGCGCGGATACTGCCATTCAGGCGCGTACTCCTCCACCCGGATCTGCATGCCGACCTTGTCCACCACATAGGCAAAGACCACCGCAAGCAGGGCAACCGAGTAAACCCGCGACATGCGGGCCAGCGCGTAATCACGCCAGGTGCCATGGGAGCGAGCGGTGGCGTACGCGATGACGAGGCCTGAAATGACGAAGAACACGGTCACCGCATCGTCTGCACTGCGGTGCCACACTTTGCTCATGACCGAGGGCGCCACCTCCAGGCCCACCGCATGCCCCAGAAACACGAACACGGCCGCCAGCACCCGACACAGGTCCAGCCACACCGACAACACCGGGTTCATCCAACCACCTCGTCTCGCCACGTCTTCATCACCTGGTCACTCCATGCCATGCACAATCCGAGGATGATAGAGGGCGTGTCCACCACCGAGTTCCCCGATGCCCCCTGCATCCGCAGGTGGACCAGCACAGAATGGCCAACGGTCCGACTCTATCTCGCAGACCTCTCGGCCTTGCCCAAGCCCGCTGCACTGGCTTGCCTCGACGACGCCGAACGTGAGCGCGCCACCCGTTTCCGCTTCCCCGAGCATGCGCGTCGCCATCTCGCCAGCCACGTGGCCCTGAGGCAGGTGCTGTCCGCCGAAACAGGAGTCGGCGCCGCCAACCTGGTTTGGCAGCACGGCCCCGACGGCAAGCCCGGCCTCGCCGTGCCAAACCCCCTGCACTTCAACATGGCCCACAGCGACGACCTCGCCCTGATCGCGGTCGGATCGACGCGCCCCCTGGGGGTGGACCTCGAATGCCCCGGGCGCGCCATGGACGACGAGCACGTCAGCCGGCACATCATGGCCGACACCGAATGGATGGCCTGGCAAGCCCTTCCCGCTGTCGATCGGGCGCGTGCCTTCCTCCACGCATGGACACGCAAGGAAGCCTGCCTCAAGGCCCTGGGCGTGGGACTGGGCATGGCGCCCTCCACGGTGGTCGTGGGCTTTGGCCCCGAGCCCCGCGCACTGACGCTGACGCACGACGGGCGAGCCTGCAGGCTCACGGTTCAGAACATCACCCTGCCCCCCCAAGCGCTGGCCGCCTGGGACAAAGGGGCTTCGCCTGTCGCCGCGCTCGCGGTCATGGCCTGAGGCACCTTTCCACTCTTCCGTGATCGTCAGCGGTCCGTCAGCCCCCGTAAAGGGTGCGCCCGCACCGGCCACACCGCCTCGAAAAACGCCTCCACCTCGGCTGCGCTCACATCGGCAATCCGTGCGGGCCGCCAGCGTGGCGCATGGTCCTTGTCGACCACCAGGGCGCGCACCCCCTCCACCGTTTCGCTTTCGGCACCTTTGCGCAGGCCAAAACAGTGACGCACCATCGTGCGCTCCATGCGGAACACCTCGGCCAGCGGCATGGACCTCGCCCGGCGGACCTGCTCCAGCGTCACCGCCATCATCAGCGGCGAGTGCCCGGCCATCTGCTGGAGCGTGCTCCGCGCCCAGTCGCTGTCGTCGGCCCGCAATGAGTCCTCGATCTCGGTGAGGCTGTGCAAACTGAAGTGGCGCTGGATGGCGTCCAGTTGGCTGGTCACCGTTGCCTCAGGTACGCTGAGCAACGCATTCGCCGCCACATGGGCCTGCATCCGCGCCATCAGGGTCTCGCCATCGTGCGCAGGGCTGCACCGGAAAGCGTCGATCAAGGCCCCCAGGCTGGCGGCTTGCGCGTGCGCATCGGCCAAACCCAGCGTCAGGGCATCCGTCAGGTGCAAGTGTGGCCCCACGATGCCCAGGTACTCGCCCACCGAACCCGCGCAGCGCGACAGGAAGTACCCGCCAGCCACGTCCGGGAACAGGCCGATGCGGGTCTCGGGCATGGCCATGCGCACCGATTCGGTCACCACGCGCAGGCGCGCCCCCTGCGCCAGGCCCATGCCGCCCCCCATGCAGACCCCTTCGATCCAGGCCACCACCGGCTTGGGGTAGACATGGATCAGGTGGTCCAGCGCGTACTCTTCGGTGAAGAAATCGTCCAGGCTCAGGTCACCGGCCAATGCCGCATCGTGCATGAAGCGGATGTCACCGCCCGCACAGAAATGCGTGGCGCTGTGCTTGCCCTCCGTGACCGGCCGTGCCGAGCCCCGCAGCAGCACGCCGTGCACAGCGGGATCACCCGCCCATCCCAGCAGCACGGTGTGCAACTCGCGCACCATCTCCAGGGTCAAGGCATTCAGCGCCTTCGGCCGGTTCAGCGTCAACACGCCCAATCCCCCGACCACCTCCGTCAGGATCACACTGTCCATTTTGTCTCCTGTCCTCGCCACGCCGCGGGGCCGCAGCGATGGCACCATGAAAAAAGGGCCGCGCCTCGAAAGACGCAGCCCTTGGCTGACTCAGCGGCTCAACTTGGCCACTGCTGGATCATGCCTCGCGCGAAGCACGCTTGCGGTCATGTTCCTTCAGGTGGCGCTTGCGGACGCGGATCGACTTCGGCGTGATTTCGACCAGTTCGTCGTCGTCGATAAAGTCCACACCGTATTCCAGGGTCAGGTCGATCGGAGGCGTGATCTTGATCGCGTCTTCCTTGCCCGACACGCGGAAGTTGGTCAGCTGCTTGGTGCGCGTGGCGTTCACAACCAGGTCGTTGTCACGGCTGTGGATGCCCACGATCATGCCTTCGTAGACCGGGTCGTTCGGCTTCACGAACATGCGGCCGCGGTCGTCCAGCTTGCCCAGGGCGTAGGTGAAGATTTCACCGTCGTCCATGGAGATCAGCACGCCATTCTTGCGGCCGCCGATGTCGCCCTTGTGGGCTTCATAGCCGTCGAAGATCGACGAAATCAGGCCAGAACCACGGGTCAGGTTCATGAACTCGTTGCTGAAGCCGATCAGGCCGCGGGCCGGGATGCGGTATTCCAGGCGAACGCGACCATGGCCGTCCGGCTCCATGTTGATCATCTCGCCCTTGCGCAGACCCAGGGCCTGCATCACGCCACCCTGGTGGATTTCTTCCACGTCGGCGGTGACCAGCTCCATCGGCTCGCACTTCACGCCGTCGATGTCCTTGAACATCACGCGGGGCTTGGACACAGCCAGCTCATAGCCTTCACGGCGCATGTTTTCCAGCAGGATGGTCAGGTGGAGTTCGCCACGGCCACACACCTCGAAGATGCCGTCTTCGTCGGTTTCCTTCACGCGCAGGGCCACGTTGTGCTGCAGTTCCTTCTGCAGGCGGTCCCAGATCTGGCGGCTGGTCACGTACTTGCCTTCACGACCGGCCAAAGGCGAGTTGTTCACGCAGAAGTTCATGGTCAGCGTGGGCTCGTCCACCTTCAGCATGGGCAGCGGCGCCGGGTTGGCCGGATCCGTCACGGTCACGCCGATGTTCACGTCTTCGATGCCGTTGATCAGCACGATGTTGCCCGGACCGGCTTCGGTCACTTGCACGCGGTCCAGGCCCTGGAAGGTCAGCACCTGGTTGATGCGACCCTTGATGGGCTTGCCCTCTGGGCCTTCCATCACGACCACGTCCTGGCCCGGCTTGGCCGTGCCCTGGCTGATGCGGCCCACGCCGATGCGGCCCACGAAGGTCGAGAAATCCAGCGCCGAGATCTGCAGTTGCAGGGGAGCAGAAGGGTCACCCTTCTGTGCCGGCACGTGCTTCAGCACGGTGTTGAACAGGGCGGACATGTCGTTGCCCCACTTCTCACCGGGTGCGCCTTCTTCCAGCGAGGTCCAGCCGTTGATGCCCGAGGCGTACACCACGGGGAAGTCCAGCTGCTCGTCGGTGGCACCCAGCTTGTCGAACAGGTCGAACGCTGCATTCACGACGGCATCCGGCTTGGCGCCCGGCTTGTCCACCTTGTTCACCACCACGATGGGCTTCAGACCGAGGGCCAGGGCCTTCTTGGTCACGAAACGCGTCTGGGGCATCGGGCCTTCTTGCGCGTCGATCAGCAGCACCACGCCGTCGACCATCGACAGGGCACGTTCCACTTCGCCGCCGAAGTCCGCGTGGCCCGGGGTGTCGACGATGTTGATGTGCGTGCCTTCCCAGCTCACGGCGCAGTTCTTGGCCAGGATGGTGATGCCGCGTTCACGTTCGATGGCGTTGTTGTCCATCACGGTGTCGACGACCTTTTCGTGGTCGGCGAAGGTGCCGGACTGGCGCAGCAGTTGGTCCACCATGGTCGTCTTGCCATGGTCAACGTGGGCGATGATCGCAATGTTGCGAATAGGAGTGCTCATTGGAAGCTCACTGGTCTGAAATCAAAGAACTGGGTCACTCTGGCGTGCTTCCGGGCTGGGCACAGGCTGCGCCGCCAACAAGACACCAGTTGTCTGCGTCAGCAATCCTTGCACTTCTGCAGGGCTGAGCAAACGCGTCGGGATCAACTCACCGGCCTTGACGTGGGCAGAGCCCAGCAGGACACGTCCGGTGCTTCGGCCGCCAAGGTCCGGCGCCGACGCAGGCACAGGACCGTACACACGCACTTGCGGTGCATCGGCCAGATGGGTTCGCCGGCGCAGGCCGGTCAGGAAACGGGCGGCCTCGGACTCCGTCAGGAGCACCTCAGGCCAGTCGCTCAGCAGCACGTCGGCGGGCAGCACATGCTGGTCGCGCTCGGCTTCGCTCTGGGCGATCAATTGTTCCAGGGTCACGGCACCTTGCAAAGTCACCCCCCCGCTGCCAGTGCGGCGAAGGCCGATCAGGTGCGCGCCACAGCCAAGGTGAGCGCCGATGTCTTGCGCCAGGGTGCGGATGTAGGTACCTTTGCTGCAGAGCACATCGATCTCCAGCACATCATCCTGCCAACGCAGGATGTCAATGGCGTGAAGCGTCACATGGCGTGCCGCGCGCTCGATCTCGATGCCCTCACGGGCGTACTCGTACAAGGCCCGGCCGTTGTGCTTGAGCGCCGAGTACATCGGCGGCACCTGCTCGATCGGCCCCACAAAGGCCGCACAGGCCGCGCGCACGCTGGCCTCATTGACCTGCTCGGGCGTCACCGGACGGGTTTCCAGCACCTCGCCTTCGGCGTCGCCCGTGGTCGTCGTCTGACCCAGTTTGAGCGTGGCCGTGTAGCGCTTGTCGGCGTCCAGGGAGACCTGGGAAAACTTCGTCGCCGCGCCGAAGCACAGCGGCAACAGGCCGGAGGCCAGTGGGTCCAGCGTGCCGGTGTGGCCGGCCTTTTCAGCGCGCAACAGACGGCGAACCTTCTGCAAGGCGTCGTTGCTGGAGAGGCCCAGAGGCTTGTCCAGCAGGATGACCCCGTGCAGCTGGCGGCGAGGTTGCCGCGGCGGACGCTGACCCATCGGACGGTTCACGGCTGCTTGCCCTCGTCGTCTTCGGCATCCACGTCGGCATCGGCTTCGGCCGCCTTCGCTGCCTTGGCCAACTCCGCAGCGTCCGGCTCGGCGTCCTTGGCCTTGTCGGCCACGGCACGGGTGATGATGGCGCTGAGTTCCAGCGCCCGCTCGGTCGTGCGGTCGAAATGGAAGTGCAGGGTCGGCACCGTGTGGATCATCAAGCGCTTGAACAGGCCATTGCGCAGGTAACCCGCGGCCTCGTTCAAGGCCGCTTCGGTGTCTTCCGGCTTGCCGATCAGCAGCGAGAAAAAGACCTTGGCGTGAGCGTAGTCCGGCGTCACCTCGACATGGGTGATCGTGACCATGCCAATCCGCGGGTCTTTCAGGTCGCGGATCAACTCGGCCACATCCCGCTGGATCTGGTCGTTGACGCGGTTGCTGCGGTTGGGGGTGGAACGTTTATGGCGCATGGTGAATATCGACGCTTCCGAAAGGCCTGCTCTTCAAGCACAAACCCCGCCTGGGCTCAGGCGGGGTTGGGAGGGAGAGCGACCTGTGCGGTGCTTTACAGCGTGCGGGCCACTTCCTTGATTTCGAAGAACTCGAGGATGTCGCCTTCCTTGATGTCGTTGTAGCCCTTGATGTTGAGGCCGCACTCGAAACCTTCGCGCACTTCCTTGGCATCGTCCTTGAAGCGCTTGAGGCCTTCGAGTTCGCCGGTGTAGATGACGACGTTCTCGCGCAGCAGGCGCAGACGGGCGGAGCGACGCACCACGCCGTTGGTGACCATACAACCCGCGATCGTGCCGATCTTCGAGGCGATGAACACCTGGCGGATCTCGGCAGAACCGATGACCTCTTCGCGCTGCTCGGGAGCCAGCATGCCGGACATGGCAGCCTTCACCTCGTCCACAGCGTCATAGATGATGTTGTAGTAACGCAGGTCGACACCATTGTGCTCAGCCAGCTTGCGGGCGCCGGAATCGGCACGCGTGTTGAAGCCGATGATGACGGCCTTCGAGGCGATTGCCAGGTTGACGTCCGACTCGGAGATGCCACCCACAGCGGCATGCACGATCTGCACGCGAACTTCGCTGGTCGACAGCTTGAGCAGCGACGTGGCCAGGGCTTCTTGCGAGCCTTGCACGTCGGCCTTGATGATCAGGCCCAGGGTCTGGACGTCTGCGCCCGAACCCAGGTTCTCGAACATGTTCTCCAGCTTGGCGGCTTGCAGCTTGGCCAGCTTGACGTTGCGGTACTTGCCTTGACGGAAGGTCGCGATTTCGCGGGCACGGCGTTCGTCCGACAGCACCATGAACTCGTCACCGGCTGCGGGCACTTCGGCCAGACCCTGGATTTCCACCGGGATCGACGGACCGGCTTCGGTCGCGGGCTTGCCGTTCTCGTCCAACATGGCGCGAACACGGCCATAGGACGCCCCGGCCAGCACCACGTCACCACGCTTGAGCGTGCCCGACTGCACCAGCACGGTGGCCACAGGGCCGCGGCCCTTGTCCAGCTTGGCTTCGATCACCAGACCCTTGGCCATGGAGACCACAGGCGCCTTGAGTTCCAGCACTTCGGCCTGCAACAGCACCTGCTCCAGCAGTTCGTCGATGCCCTGGCCCGTCTTGGCCGACACCGGCACGAACGGCGAATCACCACCGTAAGCTTCCGGCACGACCTGCTCGCCGACCAGTTCCTGCGTCACGCGCTCGGTGCTGGCACCCTGTTTGTCGATCTTGTTGATCGCCACAACGATGGGCACACCGGCCGCCTTGGCATGGTGGATGGCTTCCTTGGTCTGGGGCATGACGCCGTCGTCCGCCGCCACCACCAGGATGACGATGTCGGTCGCCTTGGCACCACGGGCACGCATGGCCGTGAAGGCCTCGTGACCCGGGGTGTCCAGGAAGGTGATCATGCCGCGAGGCGTGTCCACGTGGTAGGCGCCGATGTGCTGCGTGATGCCGCCAGCTTCGCCAGCTGCCACACGCGAGGTGCGGATGTAGTCCAGCAGCGAGGTCTTGCCGTGGTCGACGTGACCCATGACGGTCACCACCGGTGCGCGCGGCAGGGCCTCGGCGGCCTGGTCTTCGTGTTCTTCTTCCAGGAAGGCATCCGGGTCGTCCAGCTTGGCGGCGAACGCCTTGTGGCCCATTTCTTCCACCACGATCATGGCGGTTTCCTGGTCCAGTTGCTGGTTGATGGTGACCATCTGGCCGAGCTTCATCATCTGCTTGATGACTTCCGTGGCCTTCACCGACATCTTGTGGGCGAGGTCGGACACGGAAATCGTCTCGGGGATGTGAACCTCGATGATTTGCGGTTCGGTCGGTGCGACGAAGTTCGAAGCGGTCTCGTTGCGCTCGCCACGGCGACCACCACGACCACCACCCGGGGCCTTCCAGCCACCGCGTGCGTTGCCGGCATCGCCGCGACCCTTGGCCGCAGCGGGCGCGCCGCGCTTCTTCTCGTCACCAGCCCAGCTGGACGACAGCTTCTCGGACTTGACCGACTTCTTGTCGCCAGGCTTGGCTGCACCAGCGGCCGGGGCGGCGCCAGGCGCGGCCTTCGGCTTGTGGATCGTGCCCTTGATGCCTTCGGCAGGCTTCGGCGGCTCTTCCGGCTTCTTGGCCGTCAGCACCTTCTTGGGCGCGTTCATCATGGCGCGGATGGCAGCCGCTTCGGCCTCGGCGGCCTTGCGGCGCGCGGCCAGGTCGGCAGCCTTCTGCTTTTCTTCGGCTTCGATGTCGGCAGCCTTGACCACGCGCACGGCGGCCTTCGGTGCTTCGACCGGAGCGGGTGCCGGAGCCGGCGCAGCGGCAGCCACCGGTGCGGCAGCGGCGGTCGCGGTGGCTTCCGCCTTGGCGGCAACGGCCTGCTTGCTTGCTTCTTCGGCGGCGGCCTTCTCGGCAGCGACCTTGGCCTGACCTGCTCGCGAGCTGCGCTGGGCAGCAGCGGTCAGGGCGGCGGCTTCGGCGCGACCGGCTTCAAGCGCGGCAGCACGGCGTGCCGCGGCGGCGGCGCGCTCGGCTTCCTGCTCGGCAGCCTTGTTGTCGGCGGCCTTTGCACCCGACTTGCCTGCAGCGGCAGCAGCTTCACGCTCGGCGATCTCGCGGGCAGCCTGCTCGGCGGCCGCGGCGGCGCGGGCTTCGGCTTCTTCCTTCTCGCGGCGTTCCTGCTCTTCGCGCACACGGCGGGCTTCGGCCAGCTGGGCTTCCTGCTGACGCAGGGCCTCGGCCTGGGCGTTGGCCTCCTCTTCGCGACGGGCCAGTTCGGCCTCTTCCTGGGCCGACTGGGCCGCGTCATCGCCACCGACCTCATCGCGCTTGACGAAGGTGCGCTTCTTGCGCACTTCCACCTGGATCGTGCGGGCCTTGCCGGAGGCATCGGCTTGCTTGATCTCGGTGGTCGACTTGCGGGTCAGGGTGATTTTCTTGCGATCGGCGCCTGCGGAGCCGTGGGCGCTGCGCAGGTGGTCCAGCAGGCGCTCCTTGTCGGCTTCCGTGAGCACGTCTTCGGGCGCAGCTTTGGGTACGCCTGCAGACTGCAACTGCTCCAGCAGTGTCGCAGCCGGGCGATTGAGCTCCGCGGCGAATTGTGCGACGGTGGTCACGGCCATTGTGTTGATCCTTGCGATGAGCTTGCTTAAATGAGTCGAGAGAGGGAGGAGCCGGGAGCGATCAGGCGAACCAGTGTTCACGCGCCTTGAGGATCAAGGCACGGGCTTGCTCTTCGGACACAGCCGTGATGTCGGTCAGTTCGTCGACGGCCAGATCGGCCAGGTCGTCACGGGTGTGGATGCCGGCTTCGGCCAGCTTCGCGATCAGCTCGGGGGTCAGACCTTCCAGACCCTTGAGATTCTCCGACAAAGTCTCGACTTCTTCTTCCTTGGCGATTTCCATGGTCAGCAAAGCGTCTTTCGCGCGGGTGCGCAGCTCATTGACCGTGTCTTCGTCAAACGATTCGATCTCCAGCATTTCGGCCAGCGGCACGTAGGCCACTTCTTCGAGGCTGGAGAAACCTTCTGCGATCAGGATGTCGGCGACTTCCGCGTCCACGTCGAGCTTGTCGACGAAGATCTTGCGGATGGAGTCCGTTTCGACAGCCTGCTTCTGTGCCGACTCTTCAGCCGACATGATGTTGATGCGCCAGCCGGTCAGCTCGGCCGCCAAGCGGACGTTCTGACCACCACGGCCGATGGCGATGGCGAGGTTTTCCTCATCCACCACCACGTCCATGCCGTGCTTTTCTTCGTCCACGAAAATGGACTGCACGTTGGCGGGTGCCAAGGCACCGATCACGAACTGCGCGGGGTCTTCCGACCACAGCACGATGTCCACGCGCTCGCCAGCCAGTTCGTTGGTCACGGCGGTCACGCGGGAACCGCGCACACCGACGCAGGTGCCGATCGGGTCGACGCGCTTGTCGTGCGACAGCACGGCGATCTTGGCGCGCGAACCGGCGTCACGGGCGCAGCTCTTGATCTCGAGCAGGCCTTGTTCGATCTCGGGCACTTCCTGGCGGAACAGCTCGATCATGAAGTCAGGCGACGAGCGCGACAGCATGATCTGCGGGCCACGGGCCAGCGTGTCGACACCCAGCATGTAGGCACGGACGCGGTCGCCAGAGCGCAGGTTTTCCTTCGGGATCATCTCGGTGCGCTTGAGGCGACCTTCGACGCGACCCGACTCGACGATGATGTCGCCCTTGTCCAGACGCTTGACGGTGCCCACGAAAATCTTCTCGCCACGGGAGAGGAAGTCGTTGAGCAGCTGTTCGCGCTCGGCATCACGGATCTTTTGCAGGATGACCTGCTTGGCGGCCTGGGCACCGATGCGGCCGATGGGCACGGATTCGATGGACTCTTCGATGTAGTCGTCGACTTCGATGTCGGCGATCTGCTCTTGTGCTTCGAACAGCAGGATTTCAGCGTCAGGCAGCTGCAGACCGGCCTCGCTCGGCACCACGTGCCAGCGACGGAAGGTTTCGTACACGCCGGTTTCACGGTCGATGGCGACACGGATGTCGACCTCGCCCTGATAGAGCTTCTTGGTGGCCGAGGCCAGCGCCGATTCGACGGCACCGAACACCACATCACGGTCCACGCTCTTCTCACGGGAGATGGCGTCCACCAACATCAGCAATTCACGATTCATTTCTTCTGACCTCCGAGTTCTTGCGCCTCATCTACGGCAACGTCACCGGCCGCCGGGGTTGCCGCCCGACGGCTACGCCCTTTGAAACTCACTTCCGGCACCAAGCGGGCCTCGCGAATTTCATCGAGCGTGAAACCTAAAACCTGATCGGCTTCTTCGGCCGGGGCAGTGCCCTCGGCCTGGGCCTTGGCCAATTTCTTGGCAGCTGTTTTGGACAGCGGCTTGGCGGAAGCCTCCGACTTGAGCACCAGGCCCCATGCGCGGCCTGCTTCGATGTCGGCGGGCTCGCCATCCTGCGACGCGATCAACACGCCGCTGTAATGCTTGCGCCCCTGGAAAGGCACCTTCAAGGAGATGGCGACCTCTTCGCCCACGAACCGCGCGAAATGCTCGGGCGTCTTGAGCGGACGGTCCACCCCGGGGGAGGAGACTTCCAGGCGGCTGTAATCGGCATCGACCGTTTCCAGCGCATATTGCAGCTGACGGGTGACTTTTTCGCAATCGTCGACGGTGACCAGGTCGCCCGGAAGGTCATAGGCCTGATCAGGCAGGCGGTCAATGTAGACGCGCAGCAGACCTGTGGCACCGCGTTCGCAGTCCACAAGTTCGTAACCCAGGCCGGTCACGGTGGTGTCAACAATCTTGAGCCAGGTCATCCAGTGTGAAAAACAGTCGAGCAAAAAAAATGGGCTGGAAAGATCCGCCCATTCGTGAACTTACACGAGACAGCGCTGCATCGGATCAGGGGGCCGGTCATCCCGCAACGGCGGGGCAAGCCAATGAACCTAGCAGCCAATCCCGCATTTTAGCCTGAGGAAAGCAACTCAGCAAGGCTCGCGCCTGAAATTCCTGCTTTTGGCCCTTGCTCATGCCAAAATCCGCCCTCGCCAGATGGGTGGGCGCCTGTTCACCCCCGACTTTTCTAGGAGACCTCATGGGCTTTCTTGCCGGCAAGCGCCTGCTGATCACCGGACTGCTGTCCAACCGTTCCATCGCCTATGGCATCGCCAAGGCCGCCAGGCGTGAAGGCGCTGAACTGGCGTTCAGCTACGTGGGCGAGCGTTTCAAGGACCGCATCACCGAGTTCGCCAAGGAGTTTGACTCCGAACTCATCTTTGATTGCGATGTGAGCAGCGACGAACAGATCGCCGCCATGTTCGCCGATCTGGCCAAAACATGGCCGACCTTCGACGGTTTTGTGCACTCGATCGGTTTCGCCCCGCGTGAAGCCATCGCCGGCGACTTCCTGGAAGGCCTCTCGCGCGAAGCCTTCCGCGTCGCGCACGACATCTCGAGCTACAGCTTCCCGGCCATGGCCAAGGCCGCCCTGCCCTACCTGAACCCCAACGCCGCCCTGCTGACGCTGAGCTACCTGGGTTCGGAGCGCATCGTGCCGGCTTACAACACGATGGGCCTGGCCAAGGCTTCGCTGGAAGCCTCGGTGCGCTACACGGCGGCCAGCCTCGGCCCCAAGGGCATCCGTGTCAACGGCATCTCGGCGGGCCCGATCAAGACCCTGGCGGCTTCGGGCATCAAGGGCTTCGGCAAGATCCTGAGCGTGGTGGAAGAGAACGCCCCGCTGCGCCGCAACGTCACCATCGAAGACGTGGGCAATGTGGCCGCCTTCATGCTCTCCGATCTGGCTGGCGGCGTAACCGCCGAAATCACCTACGTGGACGCAGGCTTCAGCCGCGTCATGGGTGGTGTGGCCGACCTGGGCTGAGCCCCGGGGAAAGCACGCAGCGCATCAGGTCAAGGCCTCAACGGCCGGCCTGGTGCTTCTGCCGATAGGCTGCCGGGGTCATCCCGGCCAGCTTCTTGAACAGGCGGCCAAAGGCCACACGATCCTGGTAGCCCACCTGCTCCGCCACGTCGGGCACAGGCAGGCTGCCACCGGCCAGCAAGGCCTTCGCTCGCTCGATGCGGATCTGCTGCTGGTAGTGGATGGGCGTGACGCCCGTGGCCGCCATGAAGCGCCGCTGCAGCGTCCGAACGCTCATGTGCACCCCCTGCGCCAGGGCCGGAAGGGTCAGGGCCTGAGCGTGGTCGCGTTCGACCAGTTGCTGCACCTTGCGCACCTCCTGGTCGGCGTGCCGTCGCCAGCCCACAGGCGGGGTGTAAAGCGATTGGGGCCCTCGCCGCAGGTCGGTCACCAGCAACTGCGACACCTTCTGCGCCGTCTCCGGCCCCGCCAGTTCGCCGATGGCGTGCAGGCACGCGTCGACGCCCGCCAGCGATCCACCCGAACAGATCAGGCCATCCGAGACGGTGAGGCTGGCCTCTGCACGCGTGTCCACAAGGGGAAAGCGGGCGGCAAAGCCTTCGGCCAGCATCCAGTGGGTGGTGGCTGGACGATGGTCGAGGCGCCCTGACGCTGCCAGCAAGTAGGCTCCCGTGCACAGCGTGGCCACACGCACTCGCTCCGGCAGGCCCGCCAGCGCGGCCACCATGGCGGGGTTCTCGGCGACGCCCTGCTCGCCTTCCGTCCACAGCGAGGGGATCACCACGAGGTCGACGCCGGCCAGGCGCTCGACGCCCGCATCCACGTTGAGCAGGCCATCGGGGTGACCAACTGGCTGCCCGTCTTCGCTCACTTTGTGGAGTTGAAAGCGGTGACCGCCGGGCACCTGGTTGGCCATGCGGAAGGTATCGAGCACCAAACCGATGCTGGCCAGGCTGTGCTGACGACACAGGCAGACAGCCACCTGATGCACAGGTCGGGACGACGGTGGAAGGGGCGACACGGTGTCCATATGGGCATCAAAGATGGCTGAATTGGCCATTCTAGGCGGGCACCGCGCTCGCCACAATGCGGCCATCTTTCGCATTGCGCCCACCATGTCCGACCTGATCCTGCACCATTACAAAGAGTCCCCCTACGCCGAGAAGGTCCGCACCCTGATGGGCCACAAGGGCATCGCCTGGCAATCGGTGACGGTGCCCCGCATTGCGCCCAAGCCCGACCTGACGGCGCTGACGGGGGGCTACCGCAAGGTGCCGGTGCTTCAGCGTGGTGCCGACATCTTCTGCGACACCCGCCTGATCTGCGCAGAAATCGAGCGACTGCACCCTGCGCCTTCGGCGGCGGCCGCACAGGGGCACTTCGGCGCCGTGATCGAACATTGGGTGGACGTCCACCTCTTTGCCAAGGCGGTGGCCTACACCTTTGGCCGCAACGCCGACCACCTGCCGGATGCGCTGCTGGCCGACCGTGCCGCCCTGCGGGGCGCACCGCTGGAGCGCGAGGCACTGAAGGCCGCCGTGCCATTGGCCGAGCAGGAACTGAGGCGCCATCTGGGGTGGGTCGAGGCCGGCCTGCAAGCCCCAAGCCCCTTCGTGAACGGCAAGCACCCAGGCCCTGGCGACTTCAACCTCTACGCCACGGTGTGGTTTGCCGTCCAGGGGCGCTTCGACCTCACGCCCTTCCCTGCGCTCTCAACCTGGTTCGGCCGCATGCAGGGCATGGGCCACGGCCAGCGCGCGGACAGCACCCCCGAGGCTGCCATGGCGATCGCCGCCGAGTCGCGGCCCCGCCCTCTGACGTACGAAAGCCAACTGCCTGACGCAAGCGGCCTCGAACTGGGCCAGATGGTGTGCGTGACGCCCGAGTTGCTGGGCCACGGCACCAGCGTGCGCGGTGAACTGGTCGGCATCGATGGCGAACGCGTGAGCCTGCTGGTGCTGAGCGAGCGCTGTGGCGCCCTGCACGTTCACTTCCCGCGCCAGGGCTACCGCCTCATGGCGGCCTGATCCTCACACCTTCATCGCCGCCGCCCCATGAAGCACGCCCAGTCCGCACCGCTGACGCTCTACACCTTCGCGATGTCGCACTACAGCGAGAAAATCCGCTGGACGCTGGACGCGAGCCACATCGCCTTCACTGAAGTCTGCATGACGCCCGTCTTCCACATGGCACCGGCCCTGGCCATGGGGCGACGGGGTCAGACCACCCTGCCCATCCTGAAGACTCCGAAGGAAGCGATTCAGGACAGCCCGCGCATCGTCGACTGGCTGGCCAGGACCCAGACGACTTTTGCCTTGCTGCCCGCCGACCTGGCGACCGAGGTCCGTGCAGTCGAGCGCCGCTTCGATGCCATCGGCAAGGACGTTGCGCGGGCCCTGTATGCGGGGGGCTTCGGACACGCGGACGCCCAGATCCGCGACCTCTGGACCGCCCATGCCAGCCCCTTGCAAGCGCTGGTGGTGCGGGTGGGCTACCCGCTGATCCGCTGGGGCTTCAGGCAGAAGCTCCAGATTCACGCACAGCGCACGGCCCTGGCACAGCAACGCATCAACGAGGCGATGGACTGGCTGGAAGAGCGCATTGCCCAACAAGGCCCCAACCTCGTGGGCGGTCGCTTCACCGTGGCCGACATCACGGCCGCATCCCTGCTGGCGCCGATCGCCTGTCCGGACGAACACCCCGTCTACAGTGCGGCCAGCTACCGTGAAGGCATGGCCAGCGCGATGCGGCCCTGGCTGGGGCGCCCGGCACTGACCTGGGTGCGCGAGGTCTATGCGCGACACCGGGGCACGGTGGGCGGCGGCGCCTTGCACCCGACAGCCCTGGCGGCTTGACCATGGTCAGAGGGTTTTCAGTTTGGCGTGCACTTCGGCGCGTGGGAGGGACATCCGGACCGCTGCGCATGGTCAGGCGAGCGTGGGATGGGCACAATGGAACGGTCACCACCTCGGAGCCCCTCATGGACGCCACGGAACTCAAGACCCTGCTCAACAAGCTCAAAGGTGAACTCGACAGCGGCCAGCCGGTCGATCCGGAACTGCGGCAGCTGTTGCACAGCCTGGACCAGGACATCCAGCAGGCCCTGCGCCAGCCTGTGAGCAGCACGGGCGATGCGGACGACGCAGAAAAAAGCCTGAGCACGCAGGCCCAGGCCATTGAAGCCCGCTTCGCAGCGGACCATCCTTATCTGGCCAACACGCTCAGAGACGTGCTGGACACCCTGGGCAAGATGGGGATCTGATCGCCCCCTACCCTGCCCGGCCTGACGTTCAGGCGCGGCTGGCCTGGGTCGGCGCGGCGGAGGCTGGCACCGCTTCGGCGATGGCCTGGTCCAGCGAAGGCTCGAACTGTGCGGGAGGGGCCACACGGCCGGCCAGCACATCGTCGAGGCGCTGGCCGTCCAGTTGCTTGCACCACTTGGCGACCACGAGGGTGGCCACACCGTTGCCCACCAGGTTGGTCAGGGCGCGGGCCTCGCTCATGAAGCGGTCGATGCCCAGGATCAGGGCCAGACCGGCCACCGGCACACCGCCCACGGCGCTCAGCGTCGCGGCCAGCACGATGAAGCCCGAACCGGTCACGCCGGCCGCACCCTTCGAGGTCAGCAGCAGAACGGCCAGCAGGGTGAGCTGCTGCACCAGGGTCATGGGGGTGTCGGTCGCCTGGGCGATGAACACGGCCGCCATGGTCAGGTAGATCGAGGTGCCATCGAGGTTGAAGGAGTAACCCGTGGGGATCACCAGGCCCACCACCGACTTGTGCGCGCCAGCATGCTCCAGCTTGTGCATCATGCGAGGCAACACGCTTTCGCTCGACGAGGTGCCCAGCACCACCAGGAGCTCTTCCTTGATGAAACGGATGAAGCGCAGCACGCTGAACCCGTGCAGCTTGGCGATCACGCCCAGCACGCCCAGCACGAAGACCGCGCAAGTCAGGTAGAAGGCGAACATCAGGTGGGCCAGCGACACCAGGGTGCCGACGCCGTACTTGCCGATGGTGAAGGCCATGGCACCGAAGGCACCGATGGGCGCCACCTTCATGACGATGCCCACGATGGCAAACAGCACATGCGAGAGGCGGTCAATGAAGTTGAAGACCACGTTCTGGCGACCGCCAAAGCGCTGCAGGGCAAAACCGAAGAGGATGGAGAACAGCAGCACCTGCAGGATGTCACCCTTGGCGAAGGCATCGACCACGCTTGTGGGGATGATGTTGAGCAGGAAATCGGTCGTGCTCGCCATCTTGTTCGGCCCCACATAGGCCGAGAGGGCCTTGGTGTCCAGCGAGGTCGGATCGACGTGCATGCCCTCACCGGGCTTGAGCACGTTCACGACCACCAGGCCAATGATCAGGGCGAGGGTGCTGACGATCTCAAAGTACAGGAGAGCCAGGCCACCGGTCTTGCCGACCTTCTTCATGTCGTCCATGCCGGCGATGCCAAGTACAACCGTGCAGAAGATGATCGGGGCGATGATCATCTTGATCAAACGGATGAAACCATCGCCGAGCGGTTTCATGGACGCACCCACCTCGGGTGCAAAGTGGCCCAGGGCCACGCCGATGGCGATGGCTGCGAGCACCTGAACGTACAGGGATCGGTAGAACGGGGTTTGGGTCATGGGTACAGCTCCGCCAGCGGGCGAGGATTGAGACACTGGCGCGAACTATGCCTTTTTGCGCAGGCACTGGCGATGTGGATTCCCACACGCTTTCACCGCATGGGCAAGGCGCTCCCAGGTGGCCTTGGTCGGTCAGAAAGGACGACGGGGCACCGCCGCCAGCAGCGTGCGGGTGTAGGTATCCTGAGGTTGGCCGAGCACCTCGGCGGCCGGCCCCTGCTCGACGATGCGCCCCTGGCGCATGACCGCCACCTGGTCGGCCAGGTAGGACACGACGCCCATGTTGTGCGTGATGAAGAGCAGCCCCAGACCCAGCTGGGCTTGCAGTTCGCGCAGCAGGTTCAGGATCTGCGCCTGAACCGACACGTCCAGCGCCGACGTGGGCTCGTCACAGACCAGCACCCGCGGCGACACCGCCAGGGCCCGCGCAATGGCCAGGCGCTGGCGCTGCCCACCCGAGAACTCGTGCGGAAAGCGATCCAGGGCATCGGTGCGCAGGCCCACGCGCTCCAGCAGGTCCCTCACCGTGCGCAGGCGCTCGGCGGCAGACAGGTCGAGGCGCAGGGTCAGCAGGCCTTCTTGCAGGATGTCGGCGACACGCATGCGCGGGTTGAGCGAAGCGAAAGGATCCTGAAAGACCATCTGCACCGCGCGACGTGCGTGCAGCAAGGCCTCCGCGCTCATGGCAAAGAGGTCGTGCGTGGCTGGCGACACGGGCAAGGTCACTGAAGATGCCCCCTCTGCCTGCGCCACACTGGTGGCGGCTTCGCGCAACCAGGCCTGCCCGGACACCGCCACACCGGCCTGCCCACGCAGCAATTGCACGATGGCACGTCCCGTGGTGGTCTTGCCGCAACCGGACTCACCGACCAGGGCCAAGGTCTGTCCCGGGAAGACCTTGAAGGACACACCGGCAACCGCTTCGACCTCGTGCACCCGGCGGAACAGGCCGCCGCCGGATCGGAAGCGCACACCGAGTTCGCGCACGTCCAGCACCGGGGCGGCGTCAGCACGCGCCGAAGGCGGAGCCCCGATGCTGGCTGGCTGCGAGGACACGACGGCAGCGGTCCTGAGCGCCACATCCAGCGGGAACCAGCAGCGGACGCGGCTCAGGCCTTCGCCTGTCCCATGGTTCTGCAAGCGCGGGACCTCGGCGGCACAGCGGGCCTGCGCGAATTCGCACCGCGGTGCAAAACGGCAGCCCTCGAAACGCTGCCACAAGGGCGGCACGCTGCCCGCAATCGCCACCAGGGGCTGGCCGCGCCGCTCGGCATCGGGCAAGGCCTGCAGCAGGAGTCGCGCGTAAGGGTGGCGCGGTTGGCTGAAAAACAGGGCGGCAGGCGCCTCTTCGACGATCTGCCCGGCATACATCAACGCCACCCGCTGGGCCATGTCGGCCACCACGGCCAGGTCGTGCGTGATCAGCAGCAGGCCAACCTGGCGCTCTCGCTGCAACGCCTTCAACAGATCGAGCACCTGCTTCTGGATGGTGACGTCGAGCGCCGTGGTGGGCTCATCGGCGATCAGGTAATCGGGCTCGGCAGCCAGGGTCATGGCGATCATGACGCGCTGCTTCTGCCCCCCGCTCATCTCGAAGGGGTAGCTGTCGATGCGCTGCTCTGGCTCAGGGATGCCCACCCGGCGCAGCCAGTCGATGGCCTTCTTGCGCGCACTGGCCCCACGCAAAACGGTGTGGGCTTCGATCGCCTCGACGATCTGCTCGCCCACCCGCATCACCGGATTCAGGCTGGTCGACGGCTCCTGGAAGATGATGCCCACGCGGCCACCGCGCACGCGGCGCATCGCCACCTCGGGCAAGGCCAGCAGTTCGGTGGGCTTCGCATCGGGCACGGCCGTGCTCAGCGAAATGCGCCCGCGCTGAACGCGGCCGTTGTCCGGCAGCAGTCGCATCAGCGCCAGGGCCGTCATGCTCTTGCCACAGCCGGACTCGCCCACCAGGGCGAAAGTCTCGCCACGCTGGAGGGTCAGGCTCAGGCCATCCAGGGCACGAACCAGGCCTGCATCGGCATCGAGCACCACCTGGAGGTCGTCGAGTTGCAACATCGGCTGGGCTCCGGGGATCAGCGGGTGGCGCCAGCACGGGCCAGCTTCACGGGGCGGGCCACGCGGGCACGCGGGTCGAAGGCGTCGCGCACCGCATCGGCAAAGAGGTTGGCGGCCAGCACGATGGCCACCATGAAGACGAAGGCGGCGGCAAACGACCACCACACCAGCGGGTCACGCGACATCTCGACCCTGGCCTGGTTGATCAGGCCGCCGAAGCTGTGCATCGACGGGTCGACGCCCACACCGACGTAAGACAACACCGCCTCATACAGGATGAGGCTGGAGAACTCGAGCACCGTGGTGATGAGCACCAGGTGCATGAGGTTGGGCAGGATGTGACGACGCATGATGCGCCAGGGGCCCACGCCGAAGGCGGTGGCCGCCTGCACGTATTCCAGCTCGCGCAGCTTGAGTGTTTCGGCCCGCAGCAGGCGGCACAGGCCGGCCCAGCCTGTCAGGCCCAGGATGACGCAAAGGAGGAAGATCTTGAGGTCGGCGCGCTCCAGACCGGTTTCGAACAGCTCGGGGTGCTGATCGAGGAAGACCTGCACCATCAGCACACAAGCCGCGATCAACAGGATGTTGGGCACCGAAGAGAGCACGGTGTAGACGTACTGGATGACGTCGTCAACCCAGCCCTTGAAATAACCGGCGGCAATGCCAAAGGCCAGGGCAAAGGGCAATGTGGCGATGGTGGCCAGCGAGCCGATCACGAAGGCGGTGCGCACACTCTTGAGCGCCATGTAGAGCACATCGTTGCCAGTGCGGTCGGTGCCCAGCACGTGGTAGCCCTGGGCCCAGCTCAAGGCCACAGCCCAGCCTGCCAGCACCGCCACGATGGTCACCGTGACCCAGGCGGCGTGCCATGCCTCGCCCTGCGCGCCACCCAAACGGCGGCGCAGCAGCAACCAGGCCAGCAAGGCCACCGCACCGCCCCCCAGGCTGCCCCACATGAGGCGTTCGGCCACGTCACGCCCCCAGTCGGCGTCGGGATCGGTCAGGCCGGCACCGCCATGCCGAAGGCGGGGGAAGGCGCGTGGCGGTGGAATCGGCGCGCCATTGGCGTCCAGCGCAGGCTTTTCACCCGCCTTGCGAGGCACGGTTTCCTTCACGAAGCCATGTGTGGCCAGGGGGCGCGAATAGCTGTTCTCGCGGGTGGTGATCAGTTTGGACAACGCCACATCCAGCACGGACTCGGTGCGGGTGTCGAAGGCCACCGCACCATCGGCCACCGCAGGCAAGGCACGGCGGAAATGCAGGCAATCGGCCAGGGTCAGCACGAGCATGAGGCCCAGCACCACGGCCGAGGCCATGGCCGCCGGCGTGGCGAACACCTTGGCCCAGGTCGCGCGCAACGAGGCGTCACGTCGCACCTTGAGCACATACAGGCACAGGCCCACCAGCATCAGCCAGATGACCACATCGGTCCAGAGCAGCACGGGTTTGAAGGACATCGCTTCCCCTCACTGCATCCGCACGCGCGGATCGGCCCAGGTGTAGGCCACGTCGATCAGGATGTTCGACAGGATGTAGAGCACCGAACCCAGGAAGACCATGGTGCGCACGATGGCGAAGTCCTGGCTTCCGATGGCCTCGATGGTGTAGGCGCCCAGGCCAGGGATGCCGAAGAAGCTTTCGGTGACCAGGCCGCCCATGAAAAGGTAGGGCAAGGTGCCGCCAGCGCTGGTGATGATGGGCAGCATGGCGTTGCGCAGCACGTGGCGGGTCAGCACACGGCCTTCGCTCAAACCCTTGGCGCGGGCGGTGCGCACGTAATCCTTGCCCGCCTCCTCCAGGAAGAGGGTGCGGTAGAAGCGAGCCTGTCCGGCCAGGCTGGCCACCAGCATCAGGCCAATGGGCAGCACCAGGAAGCGGATGGCATCCAGCCCGGCGGCATAGCCCGAGATGGGTGCCAGCTTGGCCAGGCGCGAGAACAGGTACTGGCCGACGATGATGTAGAACAGGCTGGAGATGGACATCATCACCACGCACAGCACCACGCCCCAGAAGTCGATGGGCGTGCCGCGGAACATGACCAGCCACAGCGCGAAGACCACGCTGGCCAACAGGCCCAGCACAAAGATGGGCACGGTGAGCTGCAGGCTCACACCCATGCGCTGCTTGATCTGGTAGCCGATGTCACCGGCGCTGTCGTTGTCGGCCCGGCCAAAATCAAACAGGAAGAGCGATACCGAGCGGTCCCAGAACACGGTGTCCGTCAGCTTGGCACTGCCTTGGGCCTCATGGTTGAGCAGCAGCGGTTTGTCGTAGCCCCGCTCGACCTTCCACTTCTCGATCTGTTCGGGTGTGACGCGCTTGCCGCCGATGTTGAGGCGGGCCATGTCGTCTGGCGTGTTGACAGTGAAGAACAGCACAAAGGTGATCAGGTTCACCCCGATCAGGATGAGCACGCCGTAACCCAGGCGGCGCAGGATGTAGTTCAGCACCTCAGCGCCCTCCTCTGCTGGCGCCTGCCGCCACCGGCAAGGCGGTTTGCTGCTCGCGGGCCTTGAACACGCGCACCGCCCACCAGCCCATGAAGCCGATCAGGGCAATGAGTGCGGCCACCGGCCAGTAGACCGGATGGTTCCACTGGCGCAGGCTGGCGGCGCGGTCGACGGTATCGAGCCTGTAATACTGGGCCTGGTCGCGCACCATGATGCTGGGTTTGCCGTTGTGCACCCAGCGGTGGTAGGCGCCAGATGCGTAAGGGAAGTAGCCAAAGGACCAGGGCGCGTCTTCCTGGAGGATGCGCACCATCTGGTCGATGACGGCCTGCTTGGCAGGGCCGTCGTCCATCAGGCGCAAGCGGGCATACAGGCGGTCGTATTCGGGGTTCTGGTAATTGGCAGCGTTCTCGCCGTCGTGCACCGACTTCGCGCCCGGGCCATACAGCAGGAAGAGGAAGTTCTCGGCATCGGGGTAATCGGCCAGCCAGCCCCAGGTGAAGATCTGGTGCTTGCCGCGGCGGACCTTGTCCTGAAACTGGTTGTAGTCGGTCGCACGGATTTCCAGCTGGATGCCCAGCTTGGCGAACTGCTTGCTCATCCAGTCCAGCGAGGCCTTGGAGTCGGGCGTGGCGGCGGCGCCGTAGTCGTAGTTCAGCACCAGGGGCTTGCCGGATTGCGCATCGCGCCCATCGGGGTAGCCGGCTTCGGCCAGCAGCTTCCTGGCGTCGTCGATCGGACGGCGCACGGCCAGGCCATTCACCCATCGGTGGGTGACCGGGTTGAGGCCCTGCTGCGTGCCGTGGCGCGAGCCAAACACACCACCTGGCAAGGGGCCTTGGGCCACTTCGCCAGCGGCCTTCGGGAAGATGCGGTTGTACTCGTCCCAATCGATGGCAATCGACAAGGCCTGACGCAACTTGCGGTTGCGCTGCTGCTGGGCAGGCGTGTCGCCACGCCCCACCACCGGGTCCAGCCAGTTGAAACCCATGTAGGAGCTGGAGAGGTCGACCGTGCGGCTCAGCACCACGCCCTTCTCGGTGAAGTCACGCTCGAAATCGGGCGAGTCTTCCATCTGGATCTTGTAAGCGTTGCCGTAGGACATCTGATCGAACTCCGGCACATCGAGGTAGCCCTGGCGGAATTTGGCGTCCTGCGGCACGGCCTCCTTCTCGATGTTGAAGACGATGGTGTCGATGAAAGGCGTCTTCTTGCCACAGTCGGCCAGGCGGCCTTCGGCCTTGTCTTGCGGCGTGCCTTCGCAGGGGTAGGGCTCCCCACGGTAATGCGGGTTGCGCTTCAGCACGTGGCGGCGGTCCTGCACGTACTCGGTCATCATGTAAGGGCCTGTGCCCACAGGCCAGCGGTTGAGCGACAGCCCATTGCCTGCCATGCCCGGCTGGCTGTAGAAGGCATCGGCCTCCCAGGGCACGGGTGCCAGGAAGGTCATGGCCATCCAGTACTTCCACTGCGGGTACTTGCCGATGATGCGGATGCGCAGGGTGTGGGCGTCGAGCGCCTGGGCACCAGCCAGCGGCCAGCGGCGGAAGTCGAGGAAGGGTTTGTCGCGGGCACTGGCAGGCAGACTGGCGCGAAGCTTCTTGTCTTCAGCGCGGATCAGCTTGCCGTAGTCGGCCAGACCCACCACGTACTCGGAGAAGGTGCCGAACACCGGCGCCGCCGTGCGCGGGGTGGCGTGGCGTTTGAGGGCGTAGACATAGTCTTCCGCCACGAGTTCGCGAGTGCCCTGCTGGGCGAAATCGAAGGGGCTGCGCTTGCTGCCTACGTCGGCGGCGGTGAGGCGGTGGTAGAGGTAGGCGCCGCTGGCATCCTTGGCGAATGCAGGGTGCGGCGCGTACAGGATGCCGGGCTTGATGTGGATGTCGTAGACGCTCTCGGCGATCTGGTCGGCCGGAGCTGTGTCGGGAAGCGGCTGCCCGTCCTTGCCCAGATAGCGGGGGTTCACCACCTCGGTCGCCGTCTTGGGCACCAGGGTGTAGGGACGCTTCAGGTAGTGGTAGCCGTAAAGCGGCTCGTAGACCTGATAGGTGTAAGGCGTCTCGTTGCTGCTGTAAGACGAGGTGGGGTCAAGGTAGCGGGGCGAGCGCGCATTGAAGGCGGTGTAGAGCGTGTTGCTGCGGGCAGAGCCTTCGGGATGGGGGCTGTTGTCGCAGCCTGTGAGCACGCTGCCGGCGCCCAGACCGGTGAACGCCACCAGCAGCGCCATGGCAGCCCGGCGGGCGCGCGCCCTCAGGCTCGTGGCCTGAGACGTGGGGCTGATGGGAGCGACCTGCCGGTTGTGCATGAGCCTATTGTGTACGCACCCACACGCCCTCGCCACGCTGCGCACTCACCACATCACGAAGGCGTCGCGTCCTTGCACCATCAGGTTCACCTTGCGCCCCACGGGCAGGCACACTTTGACGGGCACGTGGCCATACGGCAGCCCGGTGAGGATTGGCGTTTTCGTCAGGCTGCGCAGGTGGGCGATCACCGTCTTGAGGTTGAAGCCGCGGTCGAGCGGCGACTTTTTCCAGCCCGAGAAATGCCCCAGCAGAATGGCCTTCTGCTGATCGAGGATGCCGGCCATGTGCAACTGCTGCAGGGTGCGCTCCACACGGTAGGGGTGCTCATTGACGTCTTCCAGGAAGAGCACGCCGTTCCTGATTCTGGGGAAGTGAGGCGTGCCGATCAGGGCCTGCAGCACCGAAAGGTTGCCACCCCATAGGCGCCCACCGACCTCCAGACCATCGAAACCGGCTTCGGTGCGAAAGCCCACGGCCTCCAGCGAACCGGTCACCGCTTCCACAAAGGTTTCTTGCGTGACGTCGTCACCGCCCAGGGCGCCATCGGCCTGACCAAAGTCGTCACAGGCCAGGGGGCCCGCCCAGAAGCCGGCGCTCACGCCTTCGCCCACGCTGGCCGGGCCGGCTGCGCCATGGGCCAGGGCGCCGAGTTGCAGCGCGGTGCAATCGCTGTAGCCCACCCAGGCCGTGCCGCGCTCGACGCTGCCCGCCAGGCGCGGCCAGTCGATGCGGTCGAGCAGGCGGGTCAGGCCGTAGCCACCGCGTGTGGCCAGGGCCACGCTGGGCGCAGCATCGGCGATGCGGTGCAGCGCGGCCAGGCGGGTTTCATCGTCGCCCGCGAAGCGCTGGTGTTTGAGCAGGGCCGATTCGTCGACGCTGACCTCAAAGCCCAGGGCCTTGAGCCGCTTGGAGGCCAGGCGCACCGGCGTGGTCCTGGCGACCACACCGGCCGGGCTGAAGATCGTCAATGGGGTGCGGGTTTCACTCATCCCACCATTGTGACCGAGGCAGACGCCCTGCTCCGCCTTGTGTGTCAACGGCCAGTGAGCTGCGCCTTGGCCAGGGTCTTGACCTGAAAGCGGCCATCGTTGTCGAAGAGCCAGGCCTCCATGAAGCCGTTTCGGCGCATGTGGTCCCTGACCTCGTCCGGCATGGGCACCACGGGCGCGCGGGCCACGGTCTCGATGGCCCGGGCCAGCAACTCGGGCTGCTCATCGTTGGTGCGCACCACTTCGACCTGCCAGTGGTCGCCCGCGTCGAGCTTGACGTTCAGCACCACCACCGCACGCAGCAGGGGCTGCGGGTTGCGCTGGTGCACGTGCTCGGGCGAGCCGCTGTAAACCGCCTTGGCAAAGTCGACCCGCAGGTCGTCGACCGGTCCGGCGACCGCTGCCCCGCCACAGCCCAACACACCCGCAGCCACCCAGCTGAAACAAACCGTTTTGACACCCATGGCACCCTCCAGGAACGTGGATCACGTCCTTCCAGCAAGGCACAAAGGGGCTGCGCTGTACAGAGGGCCCGACTCAGCCACTGACACCAGACACGGCAAAAAATCACGGGGCCTTGTCTCGGCATGTCAAGCCGCGGCGACGCTCGACCAGGCGCTGGCGCGGGCGGCCGCACACCTGCGACAAAGCGAGCCTGCATCGCCATCAGGCGCGCTTACAAGGGCTTGCAATCGGGGGCTCAAGCGTCAGGACAGGCTGCCGATCAGTGCCCCTGCTCAGCCCCCACTGTCAGGGCATGCGACCCGTTCAGATCATCGCGCCCGGATCGGTGTCCACGTACTCGGGGCGCACGCCCTGCCCCCCATTCACCACCGAAAAGCGGCGGATCCGACGGGGCTTCAGGTAGACGGTGGCGCCCGCCTGCAGGATGCCGCTGTCGCGCAAAGCAGCGAACTCGCCGCGGGGCAGCTCGACGTCGACCTCTCCCTGCCCGTCCACCCGCTTGAACTCCAGGCGGGTGTTGGGGCCGACGGTGAGGGTGTGCACCAGGGTCACGGGCAGACTGCCTTCGGCCTGGTGGGCCAGCACCTGGATCTCGTGCGGACGCACGTAGCTCACGTCGTCGGGCTTGCCGGTGGCACCACCCGCGGCCACCGCACCGGGTGCATGGTCTCGGCCGTGGAAGAGGTTCACATCGCCCAGGAACTGCAGCACAAAAGGCGTGGCCGGGTGGTCGTAGACCTCGTCCGGCGTGCCTTGCTGCTCGATGCGACCCTGGTTCATCACCACGATGCGGTCGGCCACTTCCATGGCTTCTTCCTGGTCGTGGGTCACGAAGACGCTGGTCACGTGGATCTCATCGTGCAGGCGGCGCAGCCAACGGCGCAGCTCCTTGCGCACCTGGGCGTCGAGCGCACCAAAGGGCTCGTCCAGCAGCAGCACCTTGGGCTCCACCGCCAGTGCACGCGCGAGGGCAATGCGCTGGCGCTGGCCACCAGAGAGCTGGTGCGGATAGCGGTCGGCGATCCAGTCCAGCTGCACCAGCTTGAGCAGCTCCATCACCTTCTCTCGGATCTTGGCTTCGGAGGGGCGCGTCGCTTTGGGACGCACGCGCAGGCCGAAGGCCACGTTCTCGAAGATCGTCATGTGACCGAACAGCGCGTAATGCTGGAACACAAAACCCACGTTGCGCTCGCGCACGGCCACGTTGGTGGTGTCTTCGCCGTTGAAGAGCACCGAGCCACTGTCGGGCTGTTCCAGGCCGGCGATGATGCGCAGCAGCGAGGTTTTGCCCGAGCCCGAAGGGCCCAGAAGGGCCACGAGTTCGCCCGAGGGGATATCGAGGTTGAGCTGGTCACACACCGTGACCGAGCCGAAACGTTTGACGAGGTTCTTGACTTCAATGCTCATGCTTGGACTCCGGCGTCGGCCACCTGGGCGTATTGCTGCTTGACGCGGCGCTCGACGATGTACTTCAGGACCAGGGTGACCAGGGCCAGACTGGCCAGCAGGGATGCGACCGCGAACGAGGCCGCGAACTGGTATTCGTTGTAAAGGATCTCGATGTGCAGGGGCAGCGTGTTGGTGTAGCCGCGCACATGGCCCGACACCACCGAGACTGCACCGAACTCACCCATGGCGCGCGCGTTGCAGAGGATGACACCGTACAGCAACGCCCATTTCACGTTGGGCAAGGTGACCTTCATGAAGGTCTGAAAGCCCGAGGCTCCCAGCACGCGTGCCGCCTCTTCCTGCTCCTGCCCCTGGGCCTGCATCAGGGGAATCAGCTCACGGGCCACAAAGGGGAAGGTCACGAAAATGGTGGCCAGCACGATGCCCGGCACCGCAAAGATCACCTTCAGGTCGTGGTCGCGCAGCCACTCGCCAAACCAGCCCTGCAGACCGAACACCAGCACGAAGATCAGGCCAGCGATCACGGGCGAGACCGAAAACGGCAGATCGATCAGCGTGAGCACGATGTTCTTGCCGCGGAAATCGAACTTCGCAATGGCCCAGGAGGCGGCCACACCAAAGACCAGGTTCAGCGGCACGGCGATGCCCGCCGCAATCAGGGTCAGCTTGATGGCCGAGATCGCATCCGGGTCGGTCACGGCCGCCTTGTAGACCTCAAAGCCCTTCTTGAAGGCCTCGTAGAACACCGAGACCAGGGGCACGAACAGGAACAGCGACAGGAAGGTCAGCGCCACGCCGATCAGCGTCCAGCGCACCCAGGCCGGTTCACGGGTGGCCTGGGACAGGTTGGGAGGAGACAAGGAACTCATTTGGGGGACAACCTCTCACTTTCCCTGGCGCTTGCGCGCCCAGGACTGCAACGCATTGATCGCGAGCAACAACACAAACGACATCACCAGCATCACCACCGCAATGGCCGTGGCTCCGGCGTAGTCGTACTGCTCCAGCTTGGTGATGATGAGCAGCGGCGTGATCTCCGAAATCATCGGCATGTTGCCGGCGATGAAGATGATGGAACCGTACTCGCCCAGCGCCCGCGCAAAGGCCAGCGAGAACCCGGTGATCAGTGCAGGCATCAGGATCGGGAAGATCACTTTGCTGAAGGTCTGCCAGCGGCTGGCCCCCAGGGTGGCGGCGGCCTCCTCCAGCTCGGCTGAAACGTCTTCCAGGATGGGCTGGACCGTGCGCACCACAAAAGGCAGACCGATGAAGGTCATGGCCACGAACACACCGTTCGGACTGAAGGCCACCTTGAGCCCCAAGGGCTCAAGGTACTGGCCGATCCAGCCATTGCCCGCATACAGCCCGGTCAGCGCGATGCCAGCCACGGCGGTGGGCAAGGCAAAAGGCAAGTCCACCAGGGCGTCAACGATGCGCTTGCCAGGGAAGCTGTAGCGCACCAGCACCCAGGCCACCAACAGGCCGAACACGGCGTTGACGACCGAAGCCGCGAGGGACGAGCCAAAGGTCAGTTTGTAGGACGCCACCACCCGTGGCGACGTCACCGTTTCCACGAACTGGGGCCAAGTGAGCTCGGTGGTGCGCAAGAAGGCGGCCGAGAGCGGGATCAGCACGATGAGGCTGATGTACAACAAGGTCAGCCCCAGGGCGAGGTCAAACCCCGGGAGCACGCTGCGACGCCGCAGCAAGGTTCTGGACAGGAACATGGATGAACGGCCTGATGTGAAAAGCGGGGCTCACTTGCCCGAGCGACCGGCGGCGATCACCTGGTCGTAGACGCCGCCGTCGTTGAAATGCACCTGCTGTGCCTGGGTCCAGCCACCAAACACCTCGTCCACCGTGAAGGTTGGCAAAGCGATGAAGGATGCCTTGTACTGCGCCAGCAGCTTGGGCGACCGAGGACGCAGGTGGTGTCGGGCCGCGATGGCCTGTCCCTCATCGGAGTAGAGGTACTTGAGGTAGGCCTCGGCCTGCTTGCGCGTGCCGCGGCGGTCCACCACCTTGTCGACCACGCTCACCGGGTTCTCGGCCAGGATGGTCGACTTCGGATAGACCACCTGGTAGTCACCTCCGAACTCATTGAGGATCAGCGGCACTTCGCTTTCGAAGGTGGCCAGCGCGTCACCAATCTGGCGCTGGGCAAAGGTGGTGGTGGCCGCACGACCGCCGCCGTCAAACACCGGCACGTTGGCGAAAATGCGCTTGACCAGGTCACGGGCCTGGGCCTCCTTGCCCCCCGACTTGATCACCGAACCCCAGGCGGCCAGGTAACTGTAGCGGCCATTGCCCGAGGTCTTCGGGTTCGGGATCACCACCGAAACACCAGGCTTGCCCAGGTCAGCCCAGTCCTTGATGCCCTTGGGGTTGCCTTTGCGCACCAGGATCACCGACACGGATGTGGTCGGCGCACTGCGGTTGGGCAGGCGGTCGGCCCAGTTCTTCGGGATCAGGCCACCACGCTCGTGCAGGATGTCGATGTCGTTGGCCTGGTTCATCGTGATGACGTCGGCCTCCAGTCCATCCGCCACGCTGCGCGCCTGCTTGCTCGAGCCACCGTGAGACTGCTTGAGTTGCAAGGTCTCGCCCGTGGTCTGCTTCCAGTAGGCTGCGAAAGCGGCGTTGTAGTCCTTGTAGAACTCGCGCGTCACGTCGTAGCTCACATTGAGCAGGGTGGTGTCGGCGCGAGCGGACGTCGCCTGCATGGCCAACACAGCCATGGCTGCCAAGACAAGCCGCCGACCCGCAGGCCGCTTCAACGAAAAACGCATGACAAACCCTTTCCTGATGCGTGGCGCGAATGCTAAGGAAGGGGGCTTGCGCACAAAAGCGCGGAATCCGCATCTGCTTATGCGGATTCCGGTGGCGCGTCGTCAAGGCGCCGCAGGCAGGAGGGAGTTGATCAAGAAGCCAGACGCCAGCGCATCCCGCGCCGCCCGCCACGCTTTTCAGTGTGGTCGAGGTGAGGCACCGCTCACCAGGCGCGAGCGACACAGCGCCACGCACTCCACCACGCCCCAGAGCACGGCGACGGCGATGGCGGCCACCCGAAACAGCATCAGTTTGCGCGAATGGGACATTGGGAGCTCCTGTCAGACACAGGCCATTCAGGGCCCAGATCTCCCGCACCTTAGGTGGGACACATGACAAGGCCATGACACGCCCCCTGCTCACCCTGACACGCAGCTGACACAGCC
>NZ_JAIZVX010000255.1 GCF_021768455.1 Aquabacterium sp.
CCTCGGCACCGGGGTTAAGCTGGCCTCCGCCGCGTTCACAGGCTTCATGGCTATCGCTACGAAGTTCTTCTTCTGGGCGACCATCATCTACACCGCGCTCGAAGCTCTGGGAGTTACCAAGGCCCTCGCGGATAACTTCCAGAAACTGACGGACGCCCTGGGCTTCACCGACAAAGCCTCCCGAGATACCGCAGAAGCAAACCGGTTGCTGGCGGGGCAGCTTGCCGCTACCGCAGAGAAGGCCCAGGCTGCGTCGGAAGCGCTGAAGAAGTACAACGATGCCGCAGGCAACCTCACCCCCGCAGCCTTGAACAGTTTCACGGCCGGGCTGAAGGGCGACGATCGCGACTCCTATATTGAGAAGTACAAGGAGCTGATCAAGGTCTTGGATGATTACAACACCAAGCTCAAGGCCCAGCAGGCAGAGCAGGCGAGTATCTCTGACCCGAAAGCGAAGGACACGGTTAACGCCGCCATCGCTCAGCAGCAAGCCGCCATGGATGCTGCCCAGAAGGAGCTGGACCGCCGCAAGGTAAACTTCGGCCCTGGCGCAGACCAGGGAGACGAGGGGTCCAAACGTGCGATCGCCGCAGCCCAGGCGGAAGTAGACGCTCAGGGCAAGATCATGGCCGATCTACAGACCAAGCTGGGCAACCTCAGCCAGGCAAACGTAGACAGCCTGAATGGCCAGATCGACAAAACGAAGTCCGCTATCACTTCGCTGCAAGGCGTGCTCGCGGCCACCCTAACTCCTGAGTCCGAAGGGATCGTAGACACTTACTTCCAGAAGCTGGTAGACGCGCAAGCGGCCGCCGCCAAGGCGAAGGAGGCGAGCGACGCCGCCATCCAGAACCTGAAAACGCTCAACGATAGCAAGGACGTGACGCCAGAGCAGATCGCCACCGCTACGGATGCTAGTAACGAGGCTACGAAGTCCCTGGGCCAGGCGAACCGCACGGTTCTAGAGATCAAGCAGTCGATTATCGACGCCATCGCGGAGCTGAAGAAGTCGGGCGGCTTGGTGCCTGCGGCCGTGGGCTCCCTTGACATGCTGCAAACGGCTATCGGGTCGGTAGACAGCACGATCGCTACTATCCTAAATAACGTCAACGAGGCCAAGGCCAAAGGTCTCAAGCCCACTGGCACGCAAGCCGCACCACCCATCAACGCAGCCAGCGGCACCGGTCGGGTAGACGCCACCACGGCATCCGAAGAGAAACGCCGCCGCCAGGCTGAACTGGCAATCACCAAGGCGGGGCTGGAGGCTCAAGCCAACCTCCAGAAGGAGTACAACAGCCAGATCAACGACGCGAACGAGGACGCGTACAAGCACAACATCAAGTCGATCAAGGACTACTACGCCGAGCGCCTGCGCCTCCAGAAAGCCAACCTCGACATCGAGATCAACCTGGCCAAGCAGAACCTGGGCGCGCTGGGTACTGAGATGTCGGCCGCCCGTGGCAAAGACGACGAGCAGAACAAGACCGCCGCCATACAGAAGGCCAACCCACCGAAGGACGGTAGCTCGGCGGTTCAGCCTGCTGACGGCTCCGAGGTGATGCGGATCCAGGCCCAAGTTGTCCAGGCTCAAGGCCAGATCAAGCTTCTTGAGTTGCAGAAGTCCAACCTGGACGTAGAGAACCAGCGGGCGCTGCGAGACGCCCAGGAAGAGTTCACCAAGAGCGTTGCCTCGCAAAAGGCATCCCTGGTCGAGTTCCTCAGCACGGGCGATGCGCAGGCGGCGTTCGACAGCTCGCTGGCCCAGTCGACGGCTTCCTACAAGGACTTTGTAGACCGCCTCAAGGCTGAAGCCAAGGAGATGCCTTCGCTACTGCCTATCATCGACCAGATCGAAACGGAGAAGCAGCTCAAGGCGGCCGCCGCCGCTATCGAGGCGATCGGGTCCAAGGCGGACATCGCCACGGGCTACCTGGACATCACCGCGTCCCGTATCCAGGCGCTGGGCGCGGCGGGGGTGCTGACCAACGCTCAAGTATCCGGGCTGGAAGAGGCAAACCGTGCGCAGATCATCGCTACCAAAGAGGCGCAGAACGCGGCAGACCAGGAACGCCTGGATAACCTGGTAGCGGTGCAAGGGGCTGCGGCCGCGACCACCCTCGAATACCAGAAGATGCAACTTGCTATCGCTCAGCGTTCGGGGGAGATTGCAAACCTGAAGGTCCAGGGCAACACCGTTGCAACTGATCTCAATAAGTCGCTTCACAGCTCCATTCAGCAGGGCCTAATCGAGCTGACGGATCCGACCAAAAGTTTCGGTGATGCGATCGTTGACTTCTTTACCAGCGTAGTTAACTCGCTGCGAGACAAGGCAGCAGAGGGTATCGCTGATACCGTGATGCAGGCTATCGGCTCTACTGGCTCCAGCGGCTGGGGCGGGTTTTGGTCTGACCTTCTGGGTTCATCCTCGAAGACAGTAGGCAACTCCGGTACTGGGGCCAACGCTTTGGCGGCGAGCACTAGCGTAGCCAATACGTCCAACCTGCTCAATGGCACAGCATCCGCTACCGGCACAGGCGACCTGCTAGCCAGCGTAGGCCTGGGCTCGACCGCCGCTACCCCTCTTTACGTCACCGACGCGGCTACCGCTTTGGCG